>JBBRKS010000159.1:0-8976 GCA_038231775.1 Rhodobacterales bacterium
ATGACAGCAAATACGGCGATGATGATCTGGACGCAGGCTCTGTCGATCCGTTCCGTTTGTTTCTGGTGTTCAACGAGTTGGTCGATGCCGAGGCCAAAAGCGTCAACCTCGCCTATATGATCGACCAAAGCCACAACGTGACCGACCCGATTGAAAGCCTGATGTCATCGGCCATCGAAATTGCGCGGGCTTATGTGCAGGCGTCGCTGGTTGACCGCAAGGCATTGGCCGACGCGCAAGAGGCCAACGATGTGCTGGGCGCGCACCGGATGCTGAAGGCGGCTTACCTGACCGACGTGTCGCCGGTTTTGGCCGAGGCGCGTGTCCGGCAGGGTGGGGCATTGGACCCTATCGCTGCGTATCGGGCGTCGGGTTACCGGGCTGAAAAGACGAAAGAACGGCCGGCGGTGCTGGGGTCATCTTCGGGCATTGTCTGAGGCTACGATTTTTCTGCGAAAAATCAGGGTTGCGCAGGGGGTGGCCTTAAATTTTCGCAGAAAATTTGTGGGCCATAGATTTGGTACCACAAACCGGAGGGGAGGCCGGGGCGATGGTTGAAAAGCGGTCCATCATCGACGAAAGCCATGACTTCTGGTCAGATATCGTGATGCCGCTTTTGCAGGCCCACTACCCCGCCGAATCCGCCCGGATGGCGGCGGGCTATTTCGGCTACGGGTCTGACGTGCTGCGGCTGGATGATGACTATTCAACTGACCATCACTTTGGCCTGCGCGTCAATATCCTGCTGCCGCAATCCCTGATGGACACGCACGGCAAGGCCATCGAGGACATGCTTGCCGCCCTTCTGCCGCAGCGCTGGCGCGGGCGTGAATTGGGCGAAGGCTACACCCGCACCAAAGGCGTTGCCCTCGCCTCACTGGACCATCACCTGTTGTCCACCATCGGCCTTGATCATGCGCCGCACACCCTGACCGAATGGCTGCAAATCCCCGAGGAGGATATCACCCACATCGTCGCCGGTGAGGTATGGCACGACCCGTCCGGCCAATTCTCGGCGATCCGCGACGCGCTTCTGTCCTATTATCCCGAACCGGTCCGCCTGCGGCGTCTGGCGCATTGGGCCCGCTATTTCTCTGGCATGGGGGTTTATGCGCTGAAACGGGCGTTGTTGCGCAACAACACCCTGTACGCGTCCACCACCTTTGCCCGCAGCCTTCGATGGGGGGTCCAGATGGCGTTCCTGTTGGACCGCACCTATTATCCGTACGACAAATGGCTGACAGAGATGTTCCACCGCCTGCCCCGCATGGGGCCGCGTCTGGCGCATATTGTCGACAAAGCGCCCTTGCTGTCGACCTCGTGGGAGGAAAAGCTGGCCCTGTTGCATCAGATGTCTGATATTCTGGACGCGGCCATGGTTGAAGACGGCCTGATCGCCCCGCATCCGCGCTATAAAGTTTCACCGACCTCGGGCTATCGTCTGTTGGAACTGGCCTATGCCGAACTGATCAAAGCCTGCCCGGATGAGATCAAGACCCTGATCCCGCAATGGGAACAGGTGCATTGGGAATCCTTTCACTCTGGCTTTGTGGACCGGGTGGATCTGGCCGATTGGCGCCGCATGTTGGTATTGGAGAACGCATGAACTCGCTTGAACGCGTGATGGCGACGATCAACCGCCAGCCCACCGACCGCACGCCGATTGATTGCTGGCTGTACCAAAAGCAGTTCCTTGACCGGCTGGAGGCTGACTACGGCCCGCGTGAAAAGTTCATCGAAGAGTTTGGCGTTGATGTTTTTGTCGGCCTGATGCCGTTTCCCAACCAATACGGGCGGCGTTTTGACATCATGGAGCTGGACGGGCTGGCGCTGGAGGACCCCAAAGACCCCAAATGGCTGAACTACACCGCGTGGAACTATGATTTCGGCGGCACCAATATTGCCACGGCTGTGGCCAACCACAAAGGCAAGCGGGCGGTTCTGGCGCATTGCTGGGGCATGGTCGAGGGCACCTCGTCCTTTCTTGGCATTGAAAACTGCTGGATGAACCTTGGCGGCCATCCCGACCTGATGGCGGCATGGTTTGACAAATACGCCGACTGGATGTGCATTCAGGTCGACAATCTGGTTGAGGCGGGGGTGGACATGATGACCCTGTCGGATGATTGGGGGTCCAACGGCACTATGCTGTTCAACCCCAAAACCTGGCGCAAGCTGATCAAGCCTTACGCCATGCGCGTGGTCCAGCACGCCCGCAGCCGGGGCCTGCCGGTCAACCTGCATTCCGACGGCTACATCCTGCAGATCGTCGATGACATCATCGAGATGGGCTATACCTCGTGGCATCCGGTGCAAGAGTCGGCAGGCATGGACCCGCGTGAGGTCAAGGCCAAATGGGGCGACAAGATCACCATCTACGGGTCTTTGGACGTCATCGATGGGCTGTTGAAATTCGAAGGCGATGAGCTTGAGGAATACATCACCAACCGGTTCGCCATCTATGCGCCGGGAGGTGGGTTCATCTTCAACGGCGGGCATTTCATCCAGCCCGATATCCCGCCTTTGCGCCTGATCCATGCCTACCGTGTCGCGCAAAAGCTGGCTCCACTATACGGCACGCTGGCCGCCTGACCGCACAGGCCGGACCGGTTCGCACGCCCTGCTTTGATCTGGCAAACCTTTGCCAGAACCGCCACACTCTGCGCCTGATCTGCTGTGACCGCGCTGGCCAAAGCCTGCGCCCCAAGACGGGACACCACCGCATGACACCGGACGGCACTTTCTGGATCGGCTCGGATCATCCGTTTGATCTGGCCGAGGTTTACCTGAACTTCCGACGCGATCTTGTGCTGCACCGTGCTCCGAAAAGGGCGATTTTTACCCTGACGGCAGACAGCCGTTACCGGTTGTGGATCAACGGGACTTATGTCGCCCGGGGCCCGGCCCGCAGCTGGCCGCACGCCATGGCGCTGGACAGTCTGGACGTCACGCACCACTTGAAGGCAGGCCCCAACCATCTGGCCGTACAGGTCTATTGCCCGGGCTATTCGCATTTCGCCTATGTGCACAAGGCGGCCACAGGCTGGCTCGGCTGGCTTGATCTGGACGGCGAGGTTACTCCGTCTGACCGCCATTGGCATGTCCGGCGCGATGCTTCGTACAACCCGCTGACCCAGCGTGTGTCGATCTACGGCAGCGGTGTGGAGCTGCGCGACATGGCGCAGGATACCGACTGGCAGACGGCTCCGGCAACCAGTTGGGCCGCCGCGCGCATCGTGCAACCGCCCGAGGGCCCGATCTGGGGCAGCCTGCACCCCCGCGACACACCCCTGTTGACTGAGGGTGTGCATCCCCTGACCCAGCCTTGGCAAACCCGCATCGGCCCGACACCCGACGCAACCCAAGACCCCCATCAGGATCTGCGCGCTGCCTTCTTGTCCAGTGAACCAGCAGAAATTCCGGCCACCCTGCCCCCCGGCCAAACCGCGATCTGGATCTTTGACCTTGGCCACAGCCAGATCTGCACGGCAGGCGCTACAATCACAAACGCGGTCGGCGGTGAAACCCTGTCGGTGTCTTATGCCGAAAAACTGCGGGACGGCGCGGTGCTGCTCAGCGATCCTGAAACCTATTGCCGGATGCGCCCGACCGACCGCACCATTCTGCGGGCGGGTGGCCAGACAGTGGAGCCCTTCACGCAGCGCGGTGCGCGCTATGTGATCTTCCGACTTGATAGCGTGGCCCCTGTCAGCCCCGAGATCACCTTCTTCGCGCGCCTGACGACCTATCCCCTGACCGAACGCCCCCTGAAACCCCAAGGCGACGTCACCCTGGACGCCGTGGCCCAGATGTGCCGCCGCACGATCCTGTCCTGCCTGCAAGACGGCTTTGTCGATTCCATCTGGCGCGAAAGCAGTCAATGGCTGGGCGATGCGGTGGCAGAGGCCTTTGCGCTGGCCGCGATTTGCGATGACCCGCGCCCGCTGGCCCGCGCCATCACGCTGGCCGCCCAAGGGGCCGACCCGGACGGCATCCTGCCCTCGGTTCTGCCCGGCGATGTGCCAGCCTATGTCGTGACCGACTACAACTTCTCTTGGATCGAGCTGTTGGAGATGTACGCCCATCACCCCGGCGTCACAGATGCGCCCCAGATGATTGCCCGCCACCGCGGGACACTTGAGGCAATGCTGGCCCGCCTGCACGCCGGTGTCGGGCGCAACGGGCTGATCCGGTCAGAACCGGGCCGCCGCCTGTTTCTTGACTGGTCGCTCGTGACGCGCAGCGAACCCAATCTGACCTACAACACCCGCTACCTGCACGCTTTGCAAATTGCCGCCCGCCTGACCGCGAACCTGCAAGGACAGGCGCAAGCCGATACGCTGCGTCATGCGATACGGTCGCGGTTTCATGACACAGACTGGCACGAGACGCCGGAAGGTCCGCCCGCCTCGCAACTGGGACTTGCCCTACTGATCCTGACCGACACGGTGACCGGGGCCGAGGCGGACACGACAGCCGCCCAGATCGTGGCACGCTCGCTTGACCTTGATGACACGAGCCCGCCCGGCAAACTGATCCTCGCAAGCCCGTTCATGCATCACTACATTTTCAAGGCGCTTGACCATATTGGCCAGACTCCAGCGATCCACGACATCATCGCCGCCCGCTGGGGCCGCTGGGCAAAAGCCGGCGAACCCACGACTTGGGAGAATTGGTCGATCGACTTTCCTGACGGGTCGGCCTGCCACGGCTTTTCTGCCCACCCGCTCGGCTGGCTCAACCGTTGATCCAAACGAGCGCTGGCGCGCAGTCCTTTTATCTCGCCTCTGGCGTGCCGCCAACCGGCTTGGACGTCGCTCCCGCGGGGGAGTATTTGGGCAAAGAGCAATGGGAAGAAGGTCATCTTTCAATTGCTCTTTGTCAAATACTCCCGCCGGAGGCCCTTGGCGGAGACAAGCGGGCCTCTTGCCCGCGCAGGCGACCTGAAAGGCGTGCGCGCAAGCGCTCTGTTGGACTCGGGCGGGGCAGATGCGGGCGGTTACAGGGCGGGCGAACTGCGACAAAGGGCACCACTTAAGGCACTTTGGCCCAGTTGGTCCGATTCCGGCCTTCAATCCGGGCCTTCTGCCGCCTATAAGGCTGCAAAGCAGGGAGGCCCCGATGCGCGACGCCAGTATCACCCGCACCACGTCAGAGACCGAGATTGCCGTTTCGATCAATCTGGACGGCACTGGAAAAGCCACGGTTTTGACCGGAATAGGGTTATTTGACCATATGCTGGACCAATTGGCCAGGCATTCGCTGATGGATATCACAGTCAGTGCCAAGGGCGATCTGCACATCGACGACCACCATACGGTCGAGGATGTCGGGATAGCACTGGGTCAGGCGCTGACCAAGGCTGTCGGCGATAAAAAGGGCATCCGGCGCTATGGCCATTTTGCCCTTGCCATGGATGATGCGCAGGTTGCTTGCGCCCTTGACCTGTCAGCGCGGCCCTACCTGATCTGCAACCTTGATTTTCCCACGCCCAAGATCGGCACCTTTGACACCGAACTGGTGCGTGAGTTTTTTCAGGCCTTGTCGACCCATGGCGGCATCACCCTGCACATCGACAAAAGGCACGGCTTCAACAGCCACCACATTGCCGAGGCGGCCTTCAAGGCGGTTGCCAAATCGTTGCGCATGGCGGTTGAAAAGGACCCTCGGAACGACGACCTGCCCTCGACCAAAGGCGCGCTATGAACCTGACGGTTCTGGTCGATTACGACAGCGGCAATCTGCATTCGGCTGAAAAAGCGTTTCAGCGCATGGCGGCTGAGACGGGGGCGGGCACGGTTATTGTGTCCTCCCGGCCCGAGGATGTGGCCCGCGCTGACCGCATCGTTCTGCCGGGGGATGGCGCTTTTCCGGCCTGCCGCCGGGCGCTTGGGTCTTACGGCGGCTTGTTTGAGGCGATTGAAGAGTCGGTGACGGTCCGGGCGCGTCCCTTCCTTGGCATCTGTGTCGGCATGCAGATGATGGCCAGCTGGGGGCGTGAGTATGAGGATGTTGCAGGCTTTGGCTGGATACCGGGAGAGGTTGTCAGGATTGCGCCACAGGACCCTGCGCTGAAAGTGCCGCATATGGGGTGGAATGATCTGGTGATCGAGCATCCTCATCCGGTGCTGGCGGGGCTTTCAACCGGCGATCACGCCTATTTCGTGCATTCCTACCACTTCAAGGTCACGGACCCGGCGCAACGTCTGGCGCATGTGGACTACGCGGGCGACGTCACTGCCATCATTGGGCGCGACACGATGATCGGCACGCAGTTTCATCCGGAGAAAAGTCAGAAGGCGGGATTGCGGTTGATCAGCAATTTCCTGAGCTGGAAGCCGTAAAGGTACGCCAAATACGCCGACGCACGCACCTGGCACGCTTTGAACATTCGCCTGATACTTCCTTTACCAACCCCGGATACGCTCTGCGGACCCGGCTGGGAGGGCAGGCTGCCCTCCCAGACCCTCCTGCCGAGTATTTGGCAAGGAGCAAATGGAAGGGCGGGCGTGCAAATCAGACTGCGCGCTTATTTCACCCGGGTCCAGTCCTGGGCGCGGCAGATCAGGCCGCCCAGCACGCAGCCTGACACCGACAGCATGTCGCCCGTCATCTGCATGCTTGCCGAATAGGTCTTGTCGCGGTCCGGTGCCCAGACCTGACCGTCGGTGTAAGAGCCAGCCCCGCCCGCCACCATATCCCAGACGATCTGTTTGCCGATGTTGTCGCTGACCCGGTCCTTGCCCTCCGAAGTAAACGCCTTGATCAGGGTGCCGCACAATTTGTCGGCACAGGGCTTTATGGTGACATAGCCATAGTTGCCGTTGTCGTCCGGCTTGGTCTTCCACATCCCCTCAACCGGGTCAGCCAGCGCTGCCCCCGCCCAAAGCACCGCCACCGTTGTCAGAATGAAATGCCGCATCATGTCCCCCTCCAGGTTGGGTCAGATCATTCCAAACTGGGGTGGCGCTGTCCATCCATCCAGAGCCGAACTGACGCGACGTCTTGCCCAACCGCGCCCTTGCGCCTAAAGACGGCGGCGATTGCCGGAGATGCAGCCATGATCCTTTACCCCGCCATCGACCTGAAAGACGGCCAATGTGTGCGCCTGCTTCGCGGTGAGATGTCGGCTGCCACCGTGTTTGGCGATGACCCTGCAGCGCAGGCCGCCAAGTTCGTGGCGGCAGGGTGCGCCTGGCTGCATCTGGTCGACCTGAACGGGGCGTTTGCCGGGGTGCCGGTCAACGGCGCTGCGGTCGAGGCTATTCTGGCAGCCGTCAAGATCCCCTGCCAGTTGGGCGGCGGCATCCGCGACATGGCGACCATCGAGATGTGGCTCAATAAGGGTTTGGCACGGGTGATCCTTGGCACTGTGGCTGTCGAGAACCCAGATCTGGTGCGACAGGCGGCCCGCAGCTTTCCCGGACAGGTCGCAGTCGGGATCGACGCGCGCAAGGGGTTTGTGGCGACCAAGGGCTGGGCTGTAGAGACGACCGTGCAAGCCGCCGACCTTGCCCGCAGTTTTGAGGATGCCGGAGTTGCGGCGATCATCTACACCGACATTGACCGCGACGGTGCGATGCAGGGGCCCAATATTGCGGCGACCGAGGCGCTGGCCCGCGCCGTCACCATCCCGGTGATCGCCTCGGGCGGGGTCAGCCGGATGGAAGACCTAATTGCCCTGCACGACACCGGGGTGATTGCCGGGGCAATCTCGGGCCGTGCCTTGTATGACGGAGCGATTGATCTGGGCGCGGCACTGGCGGTTTTGTCCTAAACCTTTTGGCAGGCGCGCCACAGCAGGCGCATCAGCCAGCCAAAGGCGAATGCGCCGGTCAAAAGGGCAATCGGCCAGTTGGTCGGCAGCGCCCCGAACAGCGCCCAGCCTATGTTTGCCAGCAACACCGTAATAATCGGCGCGGCCAGAAACAGGGCGTGATGCCAGACCGGCACCGATACGCCAAAGCTGACCTTGCCGCCATGCCCCAGCCGCCGCATCCCCTGCCAAAGGCCGAAAACTAGAACCGGCAGCACCAACCACAACGGGTTTTGCGCCACGATGCCCTGCACGCCCCATGCCAAAGCGATGATGGCGGGCGCGACCAGATGAACCCAAACCGGTGGCCTTAGGACAGAACCTATGCGGTCCAGCACGACATGGGCGGCTGGCACGAGCAACCCCAGCCCCGCCAGATACAGCGTCAACGTCAGCGCATCGGGCAGAATTGGCCGCTCAACGGGCCAGTACTGCGCCCAGATGCCGCCAAACAGGCCCAGACCAGTCCAGATGGCCGCCATGCGCCATGGCCCCAAAGAGCCGCCGGCCCGGCCCAGTCCCAGAACCACCGCCCCGCTGATCAGCCCGTGCCAGCCGACCGGAGGCCAGATCACCTGCAAGGGAAACTGGTCATACAGCGTGGTGACAATGCCGCCTTCGACCAAAAACCCCATCACCGTGCCGCCCAGAAAGGCCGCCGTCGCACCACCTACGCCCGCATATCCCACCAGCGATAGCGCACAGGCTGACGCGAGGGCATAGGCTGCCCATGTCTCCAGCCAGTCGATCAGCGTCCAGCCGGGCGGCGGCACGATCCAGAACAGGTTTTCCGAGGCCCAGACGGCAATCGCCCCCAACGCCACTGACGCCAGAACGAAACGCCCGGATTCCATGACTTCTCCCTTGCCTTCGCAAAAGTAAACATGTTGCTGGCCGCAGAACCACTGGAAACTTGGCCCGGCCCGCGCTAACCCCTGCAAATAACCGGAGCGTGCCATGCTGAAAACCCGCCTCATCCCCTGTCTTGATGTCGCCGATGGCCGTGTGGTCAAGGGTGTCAACTTCGTCAACCTGATCGACGCAGGGGACCCGGTCGAGGCGGCGCGCGCCTATGATGCGGCTGGGGCGGATGAGTTGTGCTTTCTTGACATCCACGCCACCCATGAAAACCGCAGCACCATGTTTGATCTGGTGACCCG
>JBBRKS010000160.1:0-8918 GCA_038231775.1 Rhodobacterales bacterium
ACCCCGCTCGGGCTACGCCCTCCCGGCGTTCCACCACCAACGACACTTTCTCATCCAGATTGACGCGCGACTCTCATCTTGATCGTCGCGCTACACGCTGAACGCTCAAGCGGTAGTATCGACGCATGTTAAGGGCCAAGTCGATACGACGCTGATCAAGCGTCGTCGGGAAGATTTCAAGCTGGCCAAATGAGTCGAACATATAGGGCTCTTGTTCACTTTCACTACCATAGGGGATGCCTTCTTCGGGGTGATCAGTGGCGTGCCCGAAATTGCGAAGGGGGCACACCATGACGTCGACGAAAGCGGGTCGAAAAGTAGTAGGCGTTCGAAAATCCGGTGCGTTCCGCCACTTGACTGATGCTCCAATGCGACATGCGCAACAACTGCGCGGCACGGTCCAGTCTTATGTTCTCGATGTAGGTCTGCGGTGACATTGCCATTTGGTCAGTGAAAAGCGTGGTGAAGCGCGACCGGGAAAGCCCGACTTCGCGGCCAAGCATGTCGACCGATAGGGGCTTGTCCAGCCGCTCAGCCACAAGGTCGAGCGATCTGCGGATGCGTGGGTCGAGTTGCGCGGTGGCCTGCAGCGGGTTGAACTCGTCGCAGGCCAGGATCACCCGTTCCAGACAGTTCAGCGCCGCATCGTCGCGAAGGCGCGAGGCGGAACGGCCGTTCTCCAACAGAAGACGCATCTCGGCCTCGATCGTGGAAAGGTTGGATGTGACGTCCAGAAGCATCGTCCCCTTCCCCAGCTGAGGCCAGACAAGCCAAGGCAGCCAATGCGCCCTTGGGTGGAAGTGGACCCAGATATCGACCCATGCCCCTTCATCATCCAGATGCCCGTAGTCATGTGGCGTCCCCGGCGCGATGAGAAGGAGCGAGCCTCGCTTCATCACCGTCTCGCGGCCTTCGGTGCAGACATAGCCCTGGCCTGACAGAGTCAGGGCCATCAGCCAGTCGCGCGTGCCGTCCGGCCGCAGGGCCTGGGTCTGTCCGACGCCCTGGAACTGAAGGTCGCCCAGGATGCTGCCGTGGAGGGGTGAGGGTTCATAAGGAACATAGCGCATTTAGCCTGTCCTTGGGTTGAAGAGCGCCGCGTCGGGGCGAAACATGGACGCATGTTTGTTGGCATGCAACTTAGGTTGGAATGGTTGTTGCAGCAACGGAGTCGAACGCACTTCGGGCGATCTGAATGGGCCATCTGTTGAAAAAACATCCGCGGAACCTGACAAAATGCCGATTTTCAGCAGATCAAGCGCTAGGACATGTGGCGGACTGCAACCTGGTGCGTCTCCTCACGCGGGTGAGCGAAATGCCCCTGTGGATGTCCTGACAGGACAATATCGAAGGTCATCGAAACATGGCCCCATTTTCAACAGCTCGATCTTGGTCCTATCGTAGGTCTCCGGGTGTTGCGTCCGGGGTGTCTCGGGGAGGGGACGACGATGCAACTTCAAGCCGCAGGATCTGCAAGGCATTTGCGTCGTTTGAACGTCGCGTCTTCCGTGGCGACGGGTCGGCTGACGTGACGCTGGACGACGTCTCCATCCAGACCCTGTCGTCTGATCGCATGACGCTGTCGGTCGACCTGGATCTGGGCGCGCGGGTCACCGAACTGATTGATCATGCCACCGGGCGGCAATGGCTGCTGACCGGGCCACGTCCCGGCGACACGTCTGAGACCGTGGTTTACCGTGGGGCGGCATCGCGGGGGTGGGACGAGTGTTTTCCCACGGTTCTGCCCTGTTCCGCGCCGGAATGGGGCGGGCGGCTGCGCGATCATGGGATGCTTTGGGGTCGCCCGTGGAGGATGGTCGCAGCCGGCCCGCAGTTTTTGCAGGCCTGCTATACCGGCGAAGGCATTCGCTTTGACCGCCGCCTTGAACTCAGCGGCGACGCGTTGACAGCCAGCTACGCCGTTGCATCCACCCGCGCCGCACCGGTGCCCTATATGTGGAGCCAGCATTGTGTGCTGCGCGTCGCCGTGACCGACAGGATCACTCTGTCGGGGCAGGGGCGGATGGTGGGGGACGGCAAGGGCTTTGACTGGCCGGATTACCCTGCCCGCGATCTTTCCCGCGTCGGGCCAGAGGATGAGGGTTTTGTCCTGAAGTCCTACGCCCTGACCCGATCAAGTGCCTTTGCACAGGTCAGCGGACCGAAAGGGGGGTTACGCTTTGACTGGGACGGCGCCAAGGTTCCGGCCCTTGGCCTTTGGCTCGACTACGGTGGCTGGCCCGAGGAAGCGCCGCTGCATCAGCTGGCCATCGAACCCACAACGGCCGCAGCGGACGACCTTTCCGATGCCATGACCTTGGGCCAGGAGCGCTGGTTGGCACCGGGCGACACGCATGCATGGTCAGTGCGGCTGACGCTGCTTGATCCCGAAGAAGGACTTGCCCGATGACAAGCTTTCCCGACACCATACCAACACAGACATCCGCCGTCACGCCGCGCGACTATTCGCTGACCGGCCCTTCGTCCCGCCACGCAATCGAGGCCGGCCTTGCGGCCGCTGAGTGGTATCACACGGATGTTCCCCGCAAGGTGATGAAGGAACTTATGGCGCGCCGCGACGGCCCGGCGTTGCGCGATACCGCGCTGTGGATCATGCTGCACGTGCTGACGGCGTCGGGTGGCATCTACTTTTGGGGCAGCTGGTGGTGCGTGCCGTTCTGGGTGGCTTACGGGGTCCTTTACGGGTCGGCCTGCGACAGCCGCTGGCACGAATGCGGGCACGGGACGGCGTTCCGCACGCAATGGATGAACGATGTCGTCTACCACATCGCCAGCTTTCAGGTGATGCGAAACCCGGTCAACTGGCGCTGGAGCCACGCCCGCCACCACACCGATACGATCATCGTGGGCCGCGACCCCGAGATTGCCTGGATGCACCCGGTGAGCCTGGTGAAGAAGGCGTTTGCCTGGGTCGGCATTCTGGACGTCTGGGCCTATTTCAAGGCCATCACCCGCAATGCCTTTGGCAAGTTGTCGCCGGACGAAGCGGACTACATTCCCGCCTCTGAACAGCCAAAGGTCATCTTCGCTGCCCGTGTCCATCTGGCAATTTATGCGGCGACGGCGATCACTTCGGCATGGATGTGGGCGGTGGGGATGGGGTCCTACGCCCTGATCCCCTTCATGCTGATCGGCCTGCCGCGCATCTATGGCGCCTGGCACATGATCATGTGCGGCCTGCTGCAACACGGCGGGCTGGCCGAGGATGTGCTGGATCACCGCCTGAACAGCCGCACCGTCCTGATGAACCCGGTAAGCCGCTGGCTTTACTGGAACATGAACTACCACATCGAACACCACATGTTCCCGATGGTGCCCTATCACGCGCTGCCACGTCTGCATGCGCTGATCAAGGACGACCTGCCGCCCGCCGATCCGTCAATCTGGGCCGCCTTCAAGGACATGATCCGCGCCGTCATGCGCCAGCGGCGCGAGCCGGGCTACTACCTGCGCCGCCAGCTGCCGAAAACTGCTCGGCCCTATCGCGACGACCTGCATCAGGCTGTGCCGGAAAGGGTGCAGGCATGAGCGACTGGACCGACGTTTGCGCCGTTGGCGACATTGACCCCGAGGATGTGATCCGCTGGGACCACGCTGGCCGTAGCTTTGCGATCTACCGCGACCCGGAAGGGGCGGTCTTTGCCACCGATGGCCTGTGTACCCACGAACAGGTGCATCTCGCTGACGGTCTGGTCATCGATCACACCATCGAAT
Organism: Rhodobacterales bacterium; assembly: GCA_038231775.1. Lineage (GTDB taxonomy): Bacteria > Pseudomonadota > Alphaproteobacteria > Rhodobacterales > Rhodobacteraceae > Stagnihabitans. The sequence goes on from JBBRKS010000160.1 coordinate 3,736, forward strand.
GCCCAAAGCACAACGGTCGGTTCGACTATCGCAACGGGGCACCCCTGCGCGCGCCGGTCTGCGTGGCGCTGAAGACCTACCCTGCGCGGATCGAGGCCGGGCGCATTCAGGTGCGGCTGACATGACGCGCAAGCTTGCCACCGTCGCCGACCTGCGTGCGCTGAAGGGCCAAGGCCAGCGCACGATGCTGAAGGTCTTCACGCTGGACGAGGCTGCTGCGGCCGAGGCTGCGGGGATCGACATCGTGTCCATTCCGCCAGAGTTGATGACCAACCCCCGCTACCGCGAGGTTGCCCCGACGCTGTTTTCGATGACCGGCAAGACGCATCTGGAGGCCGGAACGCCTGACGACTATCTGCGCTTTGCGGGCGCGGTGATGCAGGCCGGTGCCGATGCGATCTATTGCTCGGGCAGCCTGCAAACCGTGGCCTATCTGGCGCGGGAGCATATCCCGGTCGTAGGCCATGTCGGTCTTGTGCCGTCGCGCGCGACCTGGACCGGCGGGTTTCGGGCAGTGGCCAAGACCGCGGACCAGGCGCTGGCGCTTATGGACGAGGTCCGCGCCTATGAAGCCGCGGGGGCCTTCGCGGTAGAGATCGAGGTGGTTCCGGTCGAGGTTGCAACGGCGATCAGCCAGCGCGTGGGCATCTTGCTGTGGAGCATGGGCGCAGGCCCCGGCTGCGACGCGCAGTACATGTTTACCAACGACCTTCTTGGCTATACCGAAGGCCGCGTCCCGCGCCATTCCCGGGCCTACCGCGACTTTGCCGCTGAATACGCACGGCTTCAGCGCGAACGCATCGCCGCCTTTGCCGAGTTCCGCGCCGACACTGACTCTGGCGCTTACCCGGAAGACCGCCACCTTGTCCGCATGGATGAGGTGGAACGAGACCGCTTTCTCAACCGGCTGGAGGAGCCGCTGAGCTAGCCACGACACCACCCGTAATACCAACACCATCCAGAGGAGGAGAATGGAAATGACCCTGAGAAAGACCCTAGGCGCTGGTGCCTTCGCCCTTGCGGCCGCAATCGCCACGATCGCAACCGCGCAAGACGCCAAGAAGATGGGCTACACCGCCATCGACTTGACCAACCCCTATTTCATTGCCCTGACTGACGGCATGAAGGCCCGGGCCGGTGAACTTGGGATCGAACTGACAATCCATGACGGCAAGTCAGATGCCGCCAGCCAGGTCTCGGCGCTGGAAAACTTCATCGTCCAGCAGATGGACGCGATCCTGGTGTCGCCCATCGATCCGAAGGCGCTGGAATCGCTGGTCCCGCAGGCCAAGGAGGCCGGTATCCCGACTGTCAGCGTCGCGCAGGAAGTGCCGGGCACGGATGCTTTCATCGGCCTGAAAGAGATGGAGTATGGACTGTCCATCGGCCGGGTTGCGGGTCAGTACATCGTCGACAACATGGGCGGCGAGGCCGAGGTTGCCATCCTGAACTACCCGGAACTGGCCCCGATCATTGACCGGGCAAATGGCATCAAGGAAGGCATTCTGGAAGTCGCGCCCAACGCCAAAATCGTTGCCGAACAGTCCGCCGCGACACCCGAAACCGGTGCCGCCGCGATTGAGGCGATCATGCAGGCCAATCCCGGCGTGCGTGTGGTGGCAGGCATCAACGATGCAGGTATTCTTGGGGCTTATGAGGCCCTGGCCGCCATGGGTGTCGCCACCGAAGAGTTTGCCCTCTTTGGTCTTGATGCCACACCGGAAGCCATTGCGAAAATGAAGGAAGGCGGGATGTACAAGGCCACGGTCGACATCGCTCCGTTCGAAGCTGGTAAAGCCGCGATCGACCTTGCCATGAAAGTCATCGAATCCGGTCCACAGCCGGAAATGATCGTGCAGGCCATGGTTCCGGTGACTGCAGACTCGCTGCCGAAGGAATGATGCGCGGCGGGTCGCGGGCTTTGTGCCTGCGGCCCGCATTTTCCGCGGGGGGAATGCAACATGACCGATGTTCTGCAGCTGGACCAGCTGACCAAAAGCTATCCCGGCGTTGCCGCCCTGAAGCCCTTTGCCCTGAACTTCCGGCAGGGTGAGGTGCACGCCCTCCTGGGGGAAAATGGCGCTGGCAAATCGACGCTGATCAAACTTGTGACGGGTGCTATCAGTGCCGATGCGGGCCGCGTGATCCTGGATGGGCAGGACCTGACCGGCCTTGGCCCCGCCGCCACCCTGAACGCAGGCATCGCGGCGATTTATCAGGAGTTTTCGCTTTTTCCCGACCTGACCGTCGCGGAAAACGTGTTCTTCGGCCGCCAGACCACCCGGCGCGGCCTTGTCGACCGCGCCGCGATGGAGGCTGAAACAGCCCGTATCCTGGCTGACCTTGGCACCGATATCTCGCCCCGCGCCATGGTGCGCGATCTGTCCGTCGGTCACCAGCAGATGGTGGAGCTTGCCAAATCCGTTTCACGCAACGCGCGCGTTCTGATCATGGACGAACCCACTGCCCCCCTGACCAACCGCGAGGTCGGGTTCCTGTACGAAGTCATTGCCCGGCTGAAGGCGCGGGGGGTGACGATCATCTACATCTCGCACCGGCTGAAAGAGATATTCGACCTTTGCGACCGAGTCACCGTCCTGCGCGACGGCGACTTCGTGGCAACGCTTAACACCGCCGCCACGACCGAGGATGAACTTGTTCGCCTGATGGTGGGTCGTGCTGTGGCCAGCGACCACCCGGCATCCACCGCGACGTCGGGCGAGGTTCTGTTCCAGGCGCGTGGGCTGCGGTCAGCAAAGGTGCACGACGTCAGCTTTTCGGTGCGGGCTGGGGAAATCCTTGGCCTTGCGGGCCTTGTCGGTGCTGGCCGGACCGAGACCGCGCGCCTGATCTTTGGCGCGGACCCCCGCACGGGCGGCGAGATCTTCGTCGCGGGTCGGCCCGTCACCATCCGTTCGCCTCGGGATGCCATCGCGGCGGGCATCGGTCTGATCCCCGAGGATCGCAAGCGCCAGGGTGTGCTTCTGAACCAGTCGATCACCTTCAACACCGTCTTCGCCGCACTCGCCCGCGTCTCACCGGGCCTCTTCGCCAGTGCGCGCGCTGAACGCGAGGCTGCAAGCCGCCTGTGCGACAAGTTGCAGATCAAGACCCCCAGTCTTGGTCAACTTGCGGGCCGTCTGTCTGGCGGCAACCAGCAGAAGGTCGTGCTGGCGAAATGGCTCTTGACCGAAAGCCGCGTCCTGATCTTCGACGAACCCACGCGCGGCATTGATGTTGGCGCAAAGCAGGAGATCTACGCCCTGATGCGCCGCTTGTCAGACCGGGGGGCGGCGATCATCATGATCTCTTCCGAAATGCCCGAGCTGCTTGGCATGTCGGATCGCGTAATCGTGCTGGCGCAAGGCCGCATTGCCGGGGAACTGGCCAAAGACGACTTCGACCAGGAACGGGTCTTGCGCCTGGCCTCCGGTCTTGAAACTCGGAGAGAGGCGGCATGACTATCGACACCTCAACCAGTGTCACACCGCGCAAGGGCGGACAGGATCGCGGCAAGGCCAAACTGGCGCAATACGGCATCTACTTCGCCCTTTTCGTGCTTGTCGCGGTCTTCACCGTTACCAGCGACGTCTTCCTGACCAGCGCGAACCTTTTGAACGTTTTGCGTCAGGTCTCAATCATCGGCATATGCGCTGTCGGGCTGACATTTGTCCTTCTGACCGGGGGGATTGATCTTTCGGTTGGCTCGGTCATCGGGGTGTCGGGGATGACATGCGCCACCCTAGTCGCCGCTGGGTTCCCGGTTGTTCTGGCCATTGCGGGCGCTTTGGCCTTCGGGCTTTTGGCAGGACTCCTGGCCGGCTTCATCATCAACGAAGCTGGCATTCCACCGCTTATCACCACGCTGGGCCTGATGACCACCTTCCGCGGTGTGTCCTACATTATCGGTGGCGGCCTGCCGGTGTATGGTGTGCCGGATGGGCTGAAAGCACTGGGTCAGGGGTATGTCTTGGGCATCCCCGTGCCGGTCATCCTGATGGCGATCACTCTCGCTCTTGGCCATGTCGTCCTAACCTACACGCGATTTGGCCGCGAGGTTTACGGTGTCGGCGGCAATGAAGAGGCAGCAAGGCTTTCCGGGGTCAATGTTAAGACATTGAAATACAAGGTCTACGCGCTCAGTGGGATGCTTGCGGCCTTCGCCGGGATAGTGCTGATGGCCCGGGTGAATTCTGGCCAACCTAAGGGTGGCGAAGGGTACGAGCTGGACATCATCACAGCGGTGGTCCTTGGCGGAGTTTCGATCTTTGGTGGCGTTGGACGGTTGTCAGGTGTGCTTGCAGGCGTGCTGATCATGGGCGTCCTTGCCAATGGGATGATCCTCTTGAACATCAACGAATACGTTCAGTGGGTTGTGAAAGGGGCTGTCCTTCTTGCCGCTGTAGCGCTTGATCAGTTCATCCATCGCCAAAGCAAGGCAGGGTAATAAGAGCACGGCTAGGGATAAGTTGTGATCTGATCAGGTTCGAAGTATTGGCAATGGGTACACGATCTTATGCAAAGCCTGATTTACACATAGTATCACCCTGGTTTCATTTAATGCATTGGGCCGTAATCTAATCAAGACAACGAACTGGCTGATATCTTTTTTAGGCGCACATGGCGCTGTATGGCAGCATTAGCGCAAAAAGCAGTCGAGGGCTCACGCCCCCTTCTCGAACTTCAGGACCGGGATGCCGAGCTTTTTGGCCTTGTCGGCGAGGTTTTCCTGGATGCCATTGCCTGGGAAGACGAGAACGCCCACGGGGAGCACGTCCAGCATCGCGTCGTTGCGCTTGAAGGGGGCGGCTTTGGCGTGCTTGGTCCAGTCAGGCTTGAAGGCGACCTGCGTGACACCCCGGGCCTCGGCCCATTTGGCGGCGATGAGTTCGGCCCCCTTGCCGCTGCCACCGTGCAGAAGCACCATGTCGGGATGTTTGGTCCGGACCTGATCAAGCTTGCCCCAGATCAGACGGTGATCGTTGAAGTCGGTCCCGCCGGTGAGGGCGACCTTGGGGCCAGCGGGCAGCATCACCTCGGTCTCGGACTGGCGCTTGGCGGCCAGGAAATCGCGGCTGTCGATCAGGGCGGAAGTCAGGTGCCGGTGGTTCACCATCGACCCGGAGCGAGGCCGCCAGGTTGAGCCTGTGTGCATCTCGAACGCCTCGGCGCTGCGGTCGCGG
>JBBRKS010000161.1:0-8914 GCA_038231775.1 Rhodobacterales bacterium
AGCACCTGACGCAGCGCCTCATGCAGCAAATGCGTCGCCGAGTGATGCGCCCGGATCGAGGACCGCCTGGAATGATCGACCTCCAATTGCAAGGCGGTGCCGACCTTCAGCGCACCTTCCTCAACCGTGGCCAGTTCAGCGGGCGTCAACCCTTGCGAATGGGCAAAGTCAAAGCGCAGTCGGTCCGGCGCATTCAGACTGCCGCGCTGTGCGACATGATCGCCCAAGGTGCGGCGCAGCGCCTCGTTCAACAGGTGGGTGGCAGAGTGGTTGCCCTGAATCCGCGACCTGCGGGCATGATCCACCTCAAGTTTGGCGGGCTGACCCGTCAGGATCGACCCCTCAACCACTTGCGCCACATGGATAAAAACGCCAGCGGCCTTTTTCGTGTCAGTCACCTGAGCCAGACCGGTCTGGGTGCGGATCAGGCCCGCATCGCCGACCTGACCGCCGCTTTCGGCGTAAAACGGCGTCTGGTTGACGACGATTTGAACCGTACTCCCAGCCTCTGCCGCCCCGATTGCGGCGCCGTCACGCACCAAGGCGTTGATTTCACCCTCGGCCATTTCGGTGTCATAGCCCAGAAATTCCGTCACGCCATGCGCTTCAGCCAGTTCGTACCAGATGGTGGCGTCCTTGGCATCGCCGGACCCGGACCAAGCGGCCCGCGCCTTTTTGCGCTGTTCGTCCATGGCAGATTCGAAGCCCTGAACGTCAACCTCCAGCCCCTTTTCGCGCAAGGCGTCCTGCGTCAGGTCCAGCGGAAAGCCGTACGTGTCGTACAGTTTGAACGCGGCAGCCCCGGGCAACGCAGCGCCCTGCGGCAGATCCGACAACTCGTCGTCCAACAGACGCAGGCCACGATCCAAAGTGGTGCGGAAGCGCTGCTCTTCAAGCCGAAGGGTTTCTTCGATCAGGCTTTGAGCGCGGCTCAACTCCGGATAAGCGCCGCCCATTTGGCGGACCAAAGCGGGCACGAGGCGGAACATCACCGGGTCCTGGGCGCCCAACATATGCGCGTGACGCATGGCGCGGCGCATGATCCGGCGCAAAACATAACCGCGTCCCTCATTCGACGGCATCACGCCATCGGCAATCAGAAACGAGGTCGACCGCAGGTGATCGGCAATCACGCGGTGGTGAATTTTTCCCGCGCCGTCCGGGTCGGTAGAAGTCGCATGGGCCGACGCCTCGATCAACGCGCGCATCAGGTCGGTGTCGTAATTGTCATGCTTGCCCTGCAAAAGCGCGCCGATCCGCTCCAGCCCCATGCCGGTGTCAATGCTTTGCATCTGCAACGGAACCAGTCTGCCATCAGCAAACTGTTCGTTCTGCATGAAGACGTTGTTCCAGATTTCGATGAAACGGTCGCCGCCTTCTTCAGCAGACCCCGGCGGGCCGCCCCAGATCGTGTCGCCGTGGTCAAAGAAAATCTCGGTGCACGGACCGCACGGACCAGTCGGCCCCATGCGCCAGAAGTTATCATCGCTGGCAATGCGGATGATTTTGTGATCCGGCAAACCAGCGATTTTCTTCCAGTAACCTGCGGCCTCTTCATCAGTATGGTAAACCGTGACGCAGAGTTTATCCTTGGGAATGTCGAAATCCTTGGTCAGCAACTCCCACGCGTAGGTGATCGCCTGCTCTTTGAAGTAGTCGCCAAAGCTGAAATTTCCCAGCATTTCAAAGAAGGTATGGTGGCGTGCCGTGTAGCCGACATTGTCGAGATCGTTGTGCTTGCCTCCCGCCCGCACACATTTTTGCGCCGTGGTCGCACGATTGTAGTCGCGCGTTTCAACCCCGGTGAAGCAGTTCTTGAACTGCACCATGCCGGAATTGGTGAACATCAGCGTCGGGTCATTGCGCGGGACAAGCGGAGAGCTTTCCACCACTTTGTGACCGTTGCGGGCGAAAAAATCGAGGTAGGTTGAGCGGATGTCGTTCAGCGAGGGCATGGGGGCAATCAGTCCTTTGGCGAAAGGCGCAGGGGTCGGCCCCCCGTTTAGCCCCAAGGTGCGCGCCTGTCCATTATGAATGCAAAACGGGCCGCCAGTGAGTGGGCGACCCGTGCTATTTGACTGACCGATTAAAGGTTTGGCCGGAAAAAGTTGGGCCTATTCGTCCAGAACCGCTTCCCGCTCTCCCGGTGCCATCGAGAAATCGAGACCAGAGGCAGAGCGGATCTTTTCCTCAATCTCGGCCGACATGGCGGGGTTGGCGCGCAGGAATGTCTTGGCGTTTTCGCGGCCCTGCCCGATGCGTTCGTCCTTGTAGGAATACCACGAGCCGGACTTTTCCACGACGCCGCATTTCACACCCAGATCGACGATCTCACCGACCTTCGAAATGCCCTCACCGAACATGATGTCAAACTCCACCTCTTTGAACGGGGGGGACACCTTGTTCTTGACGACCTTCACCCGTGTCGCGTTGCCGATTACGGTGTCGCGGTCCTTGATGGAGCCGGTGCGGCGAATGTCGAGACGCACCGAGGCGTAGAATTTCAGCGCGTTGCCGCCGGTGGTGGTTTCCGGAGAGCCGAACATGACGCCAATTTTCATGCGGATCTGGTTGATAAAGATCACCATGCAGTTGGAACGTCCGATCGACGCGGTCAGCTTGCGCATCGCCTGGCTCATCAGGCGGGCCTGACTGCCCATCTGCATGTCGCCCATATCGCCCTCAATCTCGGATTTCGGAACCAAAGCCGCAACCGAGTCGACGACAATCGTGGTCACAGCGCCCGAGCGGACCAGCGTATCGACAATCTCAAGCGCCTGTTCGCCGGTGTCGGGCTGGCTGATCAGCAACTCATCCAGATTGACGCCCAGTTTTTTGGCATATTGCGGGTCCAGCGCGTGTTCGGCATCAACAAAGGCGCAAACGCCGCCCTTTTTCTGATCTTCTGCAAGGACATGCAGGGTCAGCGTGGTCTTGCCAGAGCTTTCCGGCCCGTAAATTTCAATGATGCGCCCCTTAGGCAGGCCGCCGATTCCCAGCGCAATATCAAGGCCAAGTGAACCCGTTGAGGTCGCCTCGACATCCATCACGGCGTTGTTCTGACCGAGCTTCATGATAGAGCCCTTGCCGAACTGCCGTTCGATCTGTGCCAGCGCAGATTCCAGCGCCTTCGCCTTGTCGGCGTCTTTTTTGTCCATCGTGCGCTTTCCGTCCAGTTCGAAGAGGTTTGCCACTGCCATTCGTCTTCCCCTTATTTCACAGCCGCGACCCTGCGACAATCGCCGGATGCGTTCATGTTTTGTTTCTCACTTGTGCGACCAAAACGCGAACACTTCAAGTCAAATCTTTATTTTGTCGAGCATGACGCGGAATGGTTAAGGAAGTCTTAGCGGCGTGAGGTTCGCCTTGACCTCGTGCGCTTTGATGCGCTGGTTTCTGGTGGATTGGCTGGTCGTTCAAGGCACAAGACCCGGACGACTGGCACTTTTCAAAATATGGCACCGCAAGATGCTTTTGAACAAGCACGGCTGTCAGGACGGGCCGATTTCCGCAATCAGTCTGGCCCGCAACTCTTTGGCAAAGCGTGTGTACTTTTCTTCATCAAAGCTGCCATCATAGGGTTTGCGCTGCGTTATAAGTTTGAATTTGTCATTCTCTTCGATTTCAAAGAACGGAAACTCACCAAATCTGTTATATTCGTTTGAGAATTTCTTGCGATACTGTTCATAAAGCGGTTGATCAAAGCCGTAAAACTTTCGCTTAAAATCATAGCTGTCAGCGGCCTTGCTGATCCAGGCCATGAAGCGCTTGCCTTTGAAAATCTCTTTATTCTCAAGATAGAACCGGACTTCCTCCGGGCTGGGCGATTCATTGATCGCCTCAAAATCCTTGGGAACCGCTTCAATTCCATAACGTTTGCAAAGCGCGCTGAAATAGTCCCCGACCTTTCGGCCAATGAACGGGACCAAAACCATCTCGACATCCGGAAACCACTGGAGAACCTGCTTGCGCCGTAGGAAAGGGTACAGCCGCTTGTCTTCACTGCCAATTATCAGGAAGTCAGGAAAATTATCGAACGTCATCCCGGTCTTGACCTGCTGGGTGTACATCGAATTCAACCGGTCCAGCGGATCGCGGACGAAATAGACGATTTCAAGCGAAAAGCCGGTTTCTACGCTGATCCTGACAATCGGATCAAGCACCGGCCTAGTCAGTATGAATTCTTCGGACGAGATGAAAACATTCTTTTTGGTGTTTCGCATCAATTTATTGAGTTCGAAAAACCCGGTTTCTGCCGGTTCGTAGCGGTCGTGCTTGCGCAATTCGTAGGCGATATTGTGATGCGCCACGCCATTTTTTACACGGCCAAATTTGGGATAGATATATTCTCCCGTGTCGCGCGATTCGGACAAAAACTTTTGCAAACCGGTTGAGGCAGTCTTGGGCGGACCAATGTGAAGAACCAATTTTTTCATAGCGCCTGGTTCCCTGGACAACCATTTAAACGAAGTCTTGCTAGCAGGCGGACTGTGCAAAGTCCAGACGCATCGCCGTTGGCCTAACCTTCGGCCTCTGCGGCACGGCATATTCCAGCGCAATCGGGGTGTTGGCGGAACGGAATTTCGGTGCCGTAGGCCAAAGCGACCTATCCTGGGTTTCAGGGCGCCATGTCCGTGTCTCGCCGGATTTGGACCTTATTGCAGTTGTCCCTGAACCATCGCCGTAAGATCGCCCAATGAGAAGGGTTTGGGCAGGAAGACGGAATTCGGGATCCGTGCCTGATTTTCCGACAAAGCCTCTTCGGCGTAGCCCGACACGAAGATGACCTTGACGTTTGGCCTGTCCTCCAGCGCGCGTTTGACCCAGGACGGGCCGTCCATGCCCGGCATCACCACATCGGTCACAAAGATGTCCACGGTCAGTGCGGGGTCTTCCAGCGTTTTCAGCGCCTCTTCAGCATTCTCGGCCTCAAGGACGGTATAGCCGCGCATCCGCAAGGCGCGGCTGGCAAAGGCCCGCACCGGCGCTTCGTCTTCGACGAGCAGAACGACCCCCTCCCCCTGACGCAGCACGATTTTCTTGGCGGCCTCTTGCGGGGCTTCGGCGGGGCCGGAGTGGATCGGGAAATAAAGGTGAAACACCGTCCCCTCGCCCGGATTGGAGTCGACAAAGATGAAGCCGCCCGACTGCTTGACGATGCCGTAGGCGGTAGACAGGCCAAGACCGGTGCCCTCTCCCACCTTTTTCGTGGTGTAGAACGGTTCGAAAATCTTCTGCAACCGGTCTACGGGAATGCCGACGCCGCTGTCAGAGACGTGGATGACGGCATAGTCGCCCGCAGGCACGGTGGCGCGGTCGCGGGACAAAGCCTCGCCCAGCGTCACGGCTTCGGTGTCGATCCGGATGATGCCGCCCTGTGGCATCGCATCGCGGGCGTTCACGACCAGGTTCATCAGCACCTGTTCCAGCTGCCGCTTGTCAGCCCGGATCGCCCCTAGCCCGTGGCAATGGTTCAGCTGCATCCGCACCTTTTCGCCGACCAGACGGTTCAGCAGATGGGCAAGATCGGACAGCACATCCTCAAGATCCAGCCGTTCCGGTTTCAGTGTCTGTTTGCGTGAAAATGCCAGAAGCTGGCTGACCAACGAGGCTGCCCGGTTGGCGTTCTGGTGAATCTGGACAAGGTCGGAGTATTCCGGGTCCTCACGGTCATGGCGCAGCAGCAAAAGGTCGCAGTGGCCGGAAATCGCGGTCAGCAGGTTGTTGAAATCATGCGCGACACCGCCGGCAAGTTGGCCGATTGCCTGCATTTTCTGGCTTTGGACAAACTGCGCCTCAAGCGTTTTCAGGGCGGTCGCGTCCTGCAGCACGGCCAGAACCCCTGGCCTGCCCTGTTCCACGATGCGCCGCAGGGTGACCTGCAAAAACACCTCGCCCGCAACCTGACGAGCGCGCAACACTTCAGAGCGTGAGGGGCTGCGTTCGCTCAAGATATCGTCCAGCCAGTCCGAAACCGGGCGGCCCAGCCCTTCAAACAGGTCATGAAACATCGTCCCGCCATCATCGCCCAGATGCAGCAAGGTGCGCGCCGCCGCGTTGGCCAGCGAAAGCTGGCCATTGGGGGCAAACTTGACCAAGGGCACCGGGACATGTTCAAAATCGGCCATCGCCATCGCCAAGGGCGCGCCAACCGGCACCGGCAGCAGATAAATCTCACGCCGTTCGCCGGGGCCATCGACCTCTGCCAGAATGGCGCGCACCGGGCCATCGGCACCCGAAATTTCAACCTCTTCGCCCGAATGCAGGACCGGATTGGCAAACACGCGGTCAAGCCGCTTGGGGCGCCCGCCCAGCAACCGGCGCATCGCTTCATTGGTGTACAAGACCACGCCGGTCTTGTTGGCGGTCAGCATAGGCAGGCTTAGCGCGTCAGCGCCGCGCGCACTGCCGCCCCTGTCCTGAAACTCCTCAAGCCGCCACAAAAAGCGTTCCTCGGCCACCTTGTGCACCGAAAGGCGGACATGGCCGCGCCGTGTCACCACGTCTTCGCGCCCTGCCCCGGCATGGCCAGCCCGGTTCTGCAACCGGTACAGCACCGACGAAGGCGAGGCGAATTGCTGGTTCAGCGCGGCAACCAGCGTGGTTCCGGCCTGCGCCTGAAACCGGGTGGCGGCACTGGCGTTCTGGTACAGGATCTGGCCCTGATGGTCGGTCATAAGACACGGTGTGGCATCCAGCCCGACCAGCGCGGTCAGATGGGCACGGCGCTGTGCATCGCCGCGCGCCTGCATCCGGGTGCGCAGTTTCAGCCCGAAGATCAGGAACACAAAGGTCAGGGCTGCAATGGTCGCGCCAGCCCGGGCCAGCGTGGTCGCCGCCATAACTGACGCCACACCGCAGGCCATTGCCGCCGCAAGCAACAGCAACGACGGCGAAATCCGCGCCCGTCTGCCAAATGCGCTGTTCACGTCAGCCTTGGACCCGCTCACCACCACCCCCTTGGGATTCGTCACGTCCCCATAGCGCCGCAGAAGTGTTAACCGGGGCTTAACCGCGCCCGGATCGTCGCGCAGATTACCCTTAAAAACAACCCGAAGTTGTCAAATGCCGGTCAAACCCGGATCAGCGTCGCCAGAAAGAAGCCGTCGCCGCCCTGCAGGGGAGAGAATCGGCGCTGCGTTTTCAAGGTCCAACCCGGGTGACGGGTCTGAAACGCCGCTATCTGCGCCTCGTTCTCTTCGGCCAGAAGCGAGCAGGTTGCGTAAGCCAGCGTCCCACCGTGCCGCACCAAGGGGGCCGCCTCGTCCATGATCAGCGCCTGCAACCCCGTCAAATCTGCCAGCCGCGCCGCTGTCAGCGCCCATTTGCCCGCCGGATCGCGCCGCCACGACCCGGAGCCAGAGCAGGGCACATCGGTCAGCACCACGTCGTAAGGCTTTGTTTCGGCAGGTGTCTGGGTGATCATGATGCGTTGCCCGGCACGCGAGGCACGGGCGGGCAGATCCGACATGCGGGCCGGAAAGGCGTCATGCGCCCAGACCTTGGCGCCGCGTGCCGCGAGGGCCAGCGCCTTGCCACCTCCGCCCGCGCAATAGTCCAGCACCTTGGCCTGCGGTGTCAGGTACAGGCTGGCGACCACGGCCTGACTTGAGGCGTCCTGCAATTCGACCAGACCGGTCAGATAGGCCGCACTGGTCTGGATTTTGCGCGCCCCTTCGGTGGCCTCAAGCGCTGTGTGGACCCATGCGACAAGCGAGGTGGTGATCCCTTCGTCGGACAAGGCGTCCATGGCGGCCTCTCGCGTCAGGCGGGCCAGATTGACGCGCACAAACACCGGGGCGCGAGATTGCAGGGCGTGCAGAACCGGGGCGAAATCTGCGCCCAAGGCGGCCTGTAACCGTGGGCCAAGCCATGCGGGGCAATCGAGCGCGTCATAGCCGGTGGGCGCACTTCCAGCCTCGCCTTGAACCGGTGCGGGGGCGTGGCCTTCGCCGGAAAAGAGTGCGGCCACATCGCCGCCAGCAGCACGCACCGCACCAAGGATCAGCCCGCGCCCGGTCAATGCACCGCCCAATGCCGCATAAGATGCCCGGCAGCGCAGCGCATCATAGACCTGGTCGCGGATACCGGCGCGGTCGCCGGACCCCGCATAGCGGTTGGCGCGGCCCCAGTTGGTCAGCACAACCTCGGGGTTCTGGCCTGACAGAACGCTGTCCAGAACCTCAATCGCGGCGGACAGGCGGGCGGCTGGGGTCATACGGAGCGCTCCTTTGGGGTGCAAACTGCGGCTTGGGCGGTGCTGTTGGCATCAAAGGCAGATCGCGAGGCCAACCGCACGGCTTTGGCCAAACCGGCCTTGGCCAGCACAAACCTCAGCCAAGCCATCCGAGCCAACCCAGCCCTACCCCACCCGGTAATTCGGGCTTTCGCGTGTGATCTGCACGTCATGGACATGGCTTTCCTTCAGGCCCGCCCCGGTGATCCTGACGAACTGGCAATTCTCGCGCATCGCGGCGATCGTGCCGTTGCCGGTATAGCCCATCGCGGCGCGCAAACCGCCGACCATCTGGTGAATGACGGTCGCAGCAGACCCTTTGTAGGGCACCTGACCCTCGATCCCTTCGGGCACCAGCTTGTCGGATGCGGCGTCTTTCTGGAAATAGCGGTCAGCAGACCCGCGCGCCATAGCCCCCAGCGACCCCATGCCGCGGTAGGCCTTGAAGGTGCGGCCCTGCCACAAGATCACCTCACCCGGAGACTCGTCAGTGCCTGCCATCGCAGAGCCTACCATCGCACAGGATGCCCCCGCCGCGATGGCCTTGGCGAAGTCGCCGGAATACTTGATGCCGCCGTCGGCGATGATCGGGATATCTCCGGCAGCACCGGCCGAGTCCATGATGGCGGTCAATTGCGGCACACCTACGCCCGCGACAATGCGGGTGGTGCAGATCGA
>JBBRKS010000162.1:0-8776 GCA_038231775.1 Rhodobacterales bacterium
ATTCCCGGCCAAGACCATGTGGGGCGATGATCGCCCATTGCGTGTCGGTAAGTGTCGTGCGGATCAAGGGTGCCTCCCATTTGGCAACCTTGAATCACTCAGAAACTGATTTGGGAATCCTCAAACGTCAACAGGCCCTAGTCTCTAGTTTCAGTTCGTTCTCCTTCAACTCAGTTTCGCGTTGTTCTAGAGCAAACTGCAGTTTCTTTGCACGAACTGTCGCCTCGACTGCGGCAGCCTCAAGTTCCTTGCCGACGACAATGAAACGCTCCATGTGGTCTGCCCTAATCGACTGATAGGCCTCCCTGCGTTTAAGTATGTCGTGACGTGTGTCTTGTATCAGGGTCTTTGTGGTCTCTAAGTCCAAACACAGCTTGGGATAACCTGGGAAATAAGTCGTAACTTCTGCTTTCCCGAATTGCGTGTTCAGAAGTGCCGTTTCCTTAATTAAAGTGCCGACTATCGAATCAACAATGTCATGGTCGGCGTTCTGAAGATATTGCTCGGCAATAACTATTCGTTTGCCGATGTGCTTTTTCTCTATTTCAGTGTGCTCGTCGCTAATGTCCAGCATCTGAATAGCGTAAAATAGTTGCCTGCCGGCGTATCTAAGTTCGTTTATTGCAGGGATTAGAGCTTTTCCATGATAATGATCTGCTTTCTTAAGCCACTTTTCGATTTGCTGCCAGTACCTCAGTAGCTCCTTGACCTCTTCGAGCTTTTCGGTCCGAAATGCATTAGCCACAAGAAGTTACCCCGCCAATTGGCATCACGTCACGTCATATTGAAAATGTTAGAACGAGTACAAGGACCGACGGATCTCAGCCAAGTCAGTGTCCGTTATCATCGCGTTCTGCTGGATGTAAACGCTACCACGCGAAAACTGAGCGGCAACTTCGGCCTCCAGCTCATCCAGCTTGCGTCTGTAACTCGCCAGAGCCTCTTCACGAATACGAGTCTCGTCGAATTTTTCCATTTCGACCGGCTTCATTTGAGCCTCCTAGGCCACTTACTGGACGGTCCGGAGCCAAAACGCCGTCATTAGTTGGCTCCGGTTCTTCGATTTTCGGTTACCCACACTCTATGGATTCCGGGTTACTCTCGTCAACATATATGCATTTTTTTAACAAATGCACACAATTTGGTATGGTTTACGAGTCACAGTGTGAATCGTAAACCATGTACCTACCCTTGCCTACCCGCGCTCTTCGATGATCTTGACCATGTGGCGCACGGCGTGGACCATGCCGCGGATCGAGGGGGTGTCCTCAAGCTCGCGGGTGCGGCGGATTTTGTTCAGGCCCAGACCTTTGAGGGTCGCGGTTTGAACGGCCGGGCGGCGGGCTGCTGACGCATATTGCTGAACGACGATGGTTTTCTTTGCTGCTTCCGCAGCCGGGGCTTTCTTGACGGTGTCGGTCATCTCAGGCCTCCACCACTTCAGCGACAGCAGCTTCGGTAGCGGGTTTGCCCAGAATCTCGGCCACTTTCTTGCCGCGACGTGCGGCAACCATGCGGGGCGAGGTTTCTGATTTCAGACCGTCAATGGTGGCGCGGATCATGTTGTAGGGGTTGGTCGAGCCGATTGACTTGGCCACCACATCCTGCAGACCCAGCATTTCGAACACAGCGCGCATCGGGCCGCCAGCGATGATGCCGGTACCCGCAACAGCGGTGCGCATCACGACTTTACCGGCGCCATGACGGCCTTCCATGTCGTGGTGCAGCGTGCGCGCATCCTTCAGCGGCACGCGGATGAGCGAGCGCTTGGCCTGCTCGGTCGCCTTGCGGATCGCCTCGGGCACTTCTTTCGCCTTGCCTTTGCCAAACCCGACACGGCCGCGCTGATCGCCCACAACCACGAGTGCCGCAAAGCCAAAGCGCTTGCCGCCCTTCACGGTTTTGGACACGCGGTTGATCGCGACCAGACGGTCTGCAAACTCGGGCGTTTCTTCCGGGCGGTTGTCGCGGCGGTCATTGCCCCCACGATTGTCCCGGCGTTGTTCACGTTCTGCCATAAGGCATTCCTTGCATGTTGGCGCGATCGGCGCCGTTTGTCCCAATCCTGGTGCTCTGGATCAAGTCCGGAGCCCGGATCATCGGGGCGGCGGGCCGTAAAAGCCGGCGCCGCCCGCTGGTATCAGAACTTCAATCCGCCTTCACGGGCAGCATCGGCCAAAGCCTTGATCTTACCGTGAAAGAGGAAACCGCCGCGATCAAAGTAGCACGCTTCGACACCGGCCTTGATGGCACGCTCGGCAATGGCTGCGCCAACTTTGGCGGCAGCCTCGACGTTGTTTTTGCCCACGAAGCCCAGATCCTTCTCAAGCGAGGAGGCAGCGGCGATCGTCACGCCCTTCACATCGTCGATCAACTGGACCGAGATGTTCTTGCTGGAGCGGTGAACCGAAAGGCGCAAGCGCCCGGCAGCCACCGATTTGATGCGGTTCCGGACGCGCATACGGCGCTTGAGGAACAGCTCTCTTCTATTCGTTGCCATTTCTCTTGCTCCTTACTTCTTCTTGCCTTCTTTGCGGAAGACAAACTCGCCCTTGTACCGAATGCCTTTGCCTTTATAGGGCTCTGGCTTCTTCCAAGCGCGGATGTTTGCTGCGACCTGACCAACAAGCTGCTGGTCAATGCCTTCCACAGAGATTTCGGTTTGCTTCGGTGCCAGGACGGTAACGCCTTCCGGAACCTCGAAGATCACTTCGTGGCTGAAGCCCAGTTGCAGCTGAAGGTCTTTGCCCTTCATCGCAGCGCGGTAGCCCACGCCCTGGATTTCCATTTCCTTCTTGAAGCCAGCGGTGACGCCGACAACCAGGTTCTGGATCATCGAGCGGCTCATCCCCCACTGTGACCTTGCCCGTTTGGACATGCCGCGTGGCGTGACCTTGACGGCATTGTCAACGATGGAGAGTGCCACATCATCACCAGCGGTGAAGCTGCGTGTGCCTTTCGGCCCCTTCACTTCAACGGTCTGGCCCGAGATGGAGGCGGTGACGCCTGCAACCAGAGGAACGGGTTTCTTGCCGATACGAGACATTTTCCCCTCCCCCTTAGAATACGGTGCAAAGCACTTCGCCGCCAACATTGGCAGCGCGTGCATTTGCATCCGTCATGACGCCCTTGGGCGTGGACAGGATCGCCACACCAAGGCCATTCCGAACAGCGGGAACGTCCTTGATGGAGTTATAAACGCGACGGCCCGGCTTGGACACGCGCTTCAACTCACGGATAACCGGGGTGCCTTCAAAGTACTTGAGGCTGATCGTGATTTCGCCCTGACCGTTGTCGGTCGTGGCAGATTCATAGCCGCGGATGTAGCCTTCTGCCGCCAGCACATCCAGAACCCAGGCGCGCAGCTTGGAGGCCGGCGTCTTGCAGCTGGATTTGCCACGCATCTGGGCGTTGCGGATACGCGTCAGCATATCGCCGATAGGATCGTTCATCATCATCTGTCAGATCCCCTTACCAGCTTGACTTCACCATGCCGGGGATCTGGCCGAACGAGGCGAGATCACGCAGCATGATGCGGCTGAGCTTGAGTTTACGGTAATAGGCGTGCGGCCGACCGGTCAGCTGGCAGCGGTTGTGGATGCGGGTAGCAGACGAATTGCGCGGCAGGGCAGCGAGCTTCGCTGTCGCCTTGAACCGCTCTTCGATCGGCTTGGTCTTGTCGTAGATCACCGTCTTCAGTGCCGCGCGCTTGACTGCGTGCTGCTGCACGAGCTTGGCGCGTTTCACTTCGCGGTTCACCATGGATTTTTTGGCCATTGTCAGGTTCCTCGCTTACGACGTGAAGGGCATCTGGAAGTGCTTCAACAGCGACTTCGCTTCTGCATCAGACTTCGCATTGGTGCAGATGATGATGTCCATGCCCAGAATCTCATCGACCTTGTCGAAGTTGATTTCGGGAAACACGATTTGCTCTTTCAAGCCAAACGCGTAGTTGCCATGGCCATCAAACGAGGTCGGCTTCACGCCGCGAAAGTCGCGGACCCGAGGCAGAGCGATGGTGACCAGACGGTCGAGGAATTCATACATCCGGTCACCCCGGAGGGTAACCTTGCAGCCCAGTGGCATGAATTCACGGACGCGGAAGCCAGCGATGGACTTCTTGGCATGCGTGACGATTGCCTTCTGCCCGGCGATAAGCGTCAGCTCTTCGGCGGCTTGTTTGACCTTTTTGGTGTCTTTGACCGCTTCGCCAACGCCCATATTGATGACGATCTTGTCCAACCGGGGGATCTGCATCATGTTTTTGTAGCCAAACTCTTCCTTCAGAGCGGCACGAATGGTCGTGGCGTATTGCGCCTTCAGACGCGGGGTGTAGGTGGTGACGTCGAGCATCAGATAACCTCCCCGGTGGTTTTGGCGTAACGGACCTTTTTGTCGCCTTCCATGCGGAAACCAACCCGGGTCGCCTTGCCGTTCGCATCCGCGATGGCGAGGTTGGACAGGTCGATTGGCATGTTCTTGGCAACACGGCCGCCCTGCGAGGTCGGGCTTTGCTTGGTGTGACGCACCGAGACGTTCACCCCGTCAACAACGGCCTTGCGGTCCTGCGGCATCACCGTGGTTATCTCGCCGGTGCGGCCTTTGTCTTTGCCGGTCAGCACGACCACTTTGTCGCCCTTTTTAAGCTTGGCGGCCATCAGAGCACCTCCGGCGCAAGGCTGATGATTTTCATGAAGTTCTTGGCGCGCAGTTCACGGACCACGGGGCCGAAGATACGCGTGCCGACCGGTTCACCCTGATTGTTCAGGATGACGGCAGCGTTGCGGTCAAAACGGATGGTGGTGCCGTCTTCACGACGAACTTCCTTGGCGGTGCGCACGACAACGGCCTTGCGGACGTCACCCTTCTTGACACGGCCTTTCGGAATTGCCTCCTTGACCGACACCACGATGATGTCGCCCACGGATGCATAGCGACGGTGTGAACCGCCCAGAACCTTGATGCACTGAACCCGGCGCGCGCCCGAGTTGTCAGCAACATCCAGATTGGTCTGCATCTGGATCATTTGTTACTCTCCGACCTTTGGGAACCAGTCCCAGGGTTTCGTTTCAGTTTCAGGCTGCGGTCACAGTGTCGGTGACAACAGTCCAGCGTTTCGACTTCGAAATCGGGGCGCATTCCTCGATGCGGACCGTGTCGCCTTCCTTGAACTGGTTCAAGGCGTCGTGGGCACGGTACTTCTTGGACTTGCGGATGGTCTTTTGCAGAACGGGGTGCTTGAAGCGGCGTTCGACCAGAACCGTGATGGTCTGTTCGTTTTTGTCAGAGGTGACGACACCTTGAAGGATACGCTTGGGCATCTGTCTGTCCTTATTTCGCGGCTTCGGCGGCTTTTTGGGCCAGCACAGTACGAACGCGCGCAGCGTCCTTGCGGACCTTGCCAATGCGCGAGGTGTTCGTCAGTTGATTGGTCGCTGCCTGAAAGCGCAGATTGAACGCTTCTTTCTTCAGCGCAACCAGCTGATCGCGCAGCTGGTCGGGAGTCTTGGCCTTGAGTTCACTGGCGATCATGCGCCTTTTCCTTTTCTCAATCACCAGACGGCCCCTAGGGTAACCGTTGATCTGGTGGATCAATGACAAACCAACGAATCCGAGGGGACGGATTCGCTGGATGGGCTCATATAGGAGGGATGGGGTGGGTTGGCAAGGAAGAAGTTCTTGTTGTGTCGTCTGCAAACTTGCCCGTCAAATCTTGTCGACGTTCAAATCCGCTTTCTTCAACCGCCACGCAATCTTTCGCATCTTGGCGAACTCAGTGCCAAAAGAGACCCCGATCCCAAGCGCATCACAGAACTCTCTTCCTGATACGTCACCAAGCAAGTCGGAGTACTTGATTACCTGCAAGTGAAGTTCAGCGACGTAACCGTTGCGTGGCGAGGCATCTAGGGCGGTCTTAATGCGGGCGATTGCTTCATCGGTCGTCATGGGATTCTCCGGTTGAAAGGAGAAGGATCTATACTCAAATCTTAAGCTTTATGCAATATTATTTGAGCATAAAGCTTGATTTTACGCCCACTCATAGTTGAAGCTGACCGAAATCCGCTCTTCCTCAGCCATATTCATCGGCACCTCATGGCGCAGCCAGCTTTCCCACAGCAGGACCTCTCCCACCACCGGCTTGATATAGACGAAGCTCTGCAACTCCTGCGCGGCCTTCTTGTTCCGCAACGGTGCTGTCATCATCATCGGCAGCCGCGGGTCTTCCAGTTTCAACGCGCTCGCCCCCTTGGGCATCGCGACATAGGTGGTGCCGGAAATCACCGAATGCGGGTGGATGTGGCTGGCGTGCATGCCGCCTTCGGGAAGGATGTTGATCCAGAACGACCCGCACTTCAGCTTTTTTTCGCCAAGGTCAAAGCCTAGGTCCTTCACGAAGGCGGCCACGTGTTTATCGAGCGCCTTCTCCAGATCGGCGAAGATCGGGAAGCGCCAGGGCAGGTCGTTGAGCGAGGCGTATGAGGTATAGCCGGGGTAGCCGTTCTTTTCGCACCACTCTTGCCCGGCCTCGTCATCATCGGCGATGGCGAGACAGGCGGCTTTCAACTCTTCGTAGTCGACCTTCTTTTTGGCGAGCTCTTTCAACTCTGCCCGGTACAGGCGGGTGACGAAAAGTGAGGAAATCTCGGCCATGATCGCGGTCCTTGTCAGAAAAAAGCCCCCGCCGTTTCCGGCAGGGGCCTATGATCGGAGGTTGCGCTTCAGCGCACCATCTTACCAGTCTTCGCGAACGACGACGCGGGTCAGGACCGGCAGTTTCATCGCGCCAAGACGCAGGGCTTCACGGGCGATTTCTTCGGACACGCCGTCGATTTCGAACATGATGCGGCCGGGTTTGACTTTGGCTGCCCAATACTCGATGGCGCCTTTGCCTTTACCCATCCGGACTTCGACCGGCTTGGCCGAGACAGGGACATCGGGGAATATCCGGATCCAGACACGGCCTTGGCGTTTCATGTGGCGGGTGATCGCACGACGAGCCGCTTCGATCTGACGCGCCGTCACACGCTCTGGCTCGGTGGACTTCAGGCCGAACGAGCCGAAGTTCAGCATGAAGCCGCCCTTCGCCTCGCCGTGAATCCGGCCCTTGTGCTGTTTGCGAAACTTTGTGCGCTTAGGTTGCAGCATCTTCTCTCTCCCTTACGCGCGTTCGCGATCGCGGCGAGGGGCACGCGGTGCGGCACCTTCCTGCGATTCAGCTTGGCGGCGATCATGCGCCTGCGGATCATGCTCCAGGATCTCACCTTTGAAGATCCAGACCTTCACACCGATGATCCCATAAGGGGTCATGGCTTCGGACAAAGCATAGTCGATATCGGCACGCAGCGTGTGCAGCGGAACCCGGCCTTCACGGTACCATTCGGTGCGGGCGATTTCAGCGCCACCAAGGCGGCCCGAAACGTTAACCCGGATGCCCAAGGCGCCAATACGCATCGCGTTCTGCACGCCGCGCTTCATGGCGCGACGGAATGAAACCCGGCGTTCCATCTGCTGGGCGATGCTCTCAGCAACCAGCTGAGCGTCCAGTTCCGGCTTGCGCACTTCGACGATGTTCAGGTGCAGCTCGGACTTGGTGAACACCGTCAGCTTCTTGCGAAGCGTTTCGATGTCAGCACCTTTTTTGCCGATGATCACACCCGGACGCGCCGTATAGATCGTCACACGGCATTTCTTGTGCGGACGTTCGATGATCACCTTCGAGATGCCGGCAGCCTTGCACTCTTCATGCACGAATGCCCGCATCCGGAGGTCTTCCAGCAGCAGGTTGCCGTAATCTTTCGACTCGGCGAACCAGCGGCTGTCCCAGGTGCGGTTGACCTGCAGGCGCATGCCGATCGGATTGACCTTCTGACCCATTATGCAGTCTCCCCGACTTGGCGGACCTTGATCGTGATTTCACTGAACGGCTTCATGATCTTGCCGAAACGGCCACGTGCCCGCGGACGGCCACGCTTCATAACCAGGTTCTTGCCAACCCAGGCTTCGGCGACGACCAGTTGGTCAACGTCGAGGTTGTGGTTGTTTTCGGCATTGGCGATGGCCGATTGCAGAACCTTTTTCACTTCACCCGCAATGCGGCGCTTGGAGAAGGTGAGGTCGGCCAAAGCCTTGTCCACCTTTTTGCCACGGATGAGGCCCGCGACAAGGTTCAGCTTCTGGTCCGACGTGCGCAGCATCCGGCACACGGCCTGAGCTTCATTTTCCGCCACGCGGCGCGGATTCTTTTCCTTACCCATGGCTTATTTCCTCTTGGCTTTCTTGTCGGCGGCGTGACCGTAGTAGGTCCGGGTCGGCGAATATTCACCGAACTTCTGGCCGATCATCTCTTCGGTCACTGCGACCGGGATGTGCTTTTTGCCGTTGTAGACGCCGAACGTCAGACCGACAAACTGCGGCAGAATGGTAGAGCGGCGCGACCAGATCTTGATCACTTCGCTTTTGCCCGACGCGCGCGAGGTCTCTGCCTTCTTCAGCAGGTAACCGTCGACGAACGGGCCTTTCCAGATAGAACGTGCCATGGATCAGCGCCCTTTCTTCGCGTGACGCGAGCGGACAATAAGCTTGTCCGAGTGCTTATGCTTGCGGGTCTTGTTGCCCTTGGTGCCCTTGCCCCACGGGGTAACCGGGTGACGGCCTCCAGAGGTACGGCCTTCACCACCACCATGCGGGTGGTCGATCGGGTTCATGGCAACACCGCGAACAGTCGGGCGCACGCCAAGGTGACGCATCCGGCCAGCTTTGCCGAAGTTCTGGTTCG
>JBBRKS010000163.1:0-8738 GCA_038231775.1 Rhodobacterales bacterium
CAGCGCCCAGTCGGTCGCCATCGCGTTGGGTGTGGCGATGATAAGGGCACCTGCCGGGGGCGGCGAGTTGGGGCTGATCGGGATCGTGGGCGGCAGGTTGTAGCCTTGGGCGCGCAGGATGGCGGTGACACCCTCGACCACCGGATGGGTGCAGATCGGGCCAAGGCCCTGCAATCCGGCCATCAGGCGCTGGGCTTTGCCGAAAGAATAGGCCAGCAGGACCGAGGCTTTGCCTGACGCGGCATTGGTCTGCCACCATGAGGCGATCTGCGCCATGACCTCGGCCTCGGGTGCCCATTGGAAAATCGGCAGCCCGAACGTGCATTCGGTCAGGAATGTGTGGCATTGGACGGGTTCAAAGGGTTCGCACAGCGCATCGGCGGCGGTTTTGTAGTCACCTGAGGCGACCCAGATTTCGCCCTGATGTTCGACGCGGATCTGGGCAGAGCCGGGGACGTGGCCGGCGGGGTGAAAGCTGACAGTGACATCGTTGATCCGGCGACGTTCCCCATACGCGATGGTGTCGGCGCTGATCTTGCCCAGACGGTGGCGAATCACGGGCAGGGCTTGTTGGGAGCACAGATAGGCCCCCATGCCGCGGGCGGCGTGATCGGAATGGCCATGCGTGATCAGGGCGCGGGGGACCGGGCGCATCGGGTCGATGTAGAAACCTCCAGCCGGGCAATACAGGCCTTGCGAGGTCAGGGTCAGAAGGGGCGCGTCGGTCATGGCGGCAGACTAGCGTGAAGACGGGTCGAGGTTAATCCTGTTTTGTTCTGTTTTGCGCTGTACCTGTCGGGCCGGTTGCCGGTGCCGACCCGCCGACTGCCTGATATTTCAGCGGTTTCACAAGTTAACGCTGTATTCTCACGCCTTCCCCTTTCCGCTGGCGTGTGGGATGGTTTACTGGCGCCAGACAGGAAAGGTCGGATTGATGACCCCAAATTTCAACGAGATGTATCTGGGTGCCGATGTTCGGGCCCCCTATGCCCATCTTGAGGCCTGGATGCGGTCGATGCCCGCTGACCTGCGCATTCAAAAACAGGCCGAGGCCGAGGCGCTGTTTCGCCGGATCGGCATCACCTTTGCGGTGTACGGCGAAGGCGGCGATCCGGACCGGCTGATCCCGTTCGACATGTTCCCCCGCGTGTTCACCCACAACGAATGGGCGCGGCTGGAGCGTGGGATCAAGCAGCGCGCCCAGGCGCTGAACGCGTTTCTGGTCGATGTGTACGGGCGGGGTGAAATCATCCGGGCTGGACGGATTCCTGCGTCTTTGGTCTATCAGAACAAGGCCTATGAAAAGGCAGTCTCAGGCTTTGTGCCGCCCAAGGGGGTGTATTCGCATATCGTCGGGATTGATATCGTGCGCACCGGGCCGACCGATTTCTTTGTGCTGGAGGACAATTGCCGCACCCCTTCAGGTGTCAGCTACATGCTGGAAAGCCGCGAGATGATGATGCGGATGTTTCCCGACCTGTTTCGCGAAAACCGGATTTTGCCGGTGGACCGCTATCACGAATTGCTGCGCCGGACACTGACCTCGGTCGCGCCCACAAAGTGCAACCACGAGCCGACCATCGTGATTTTGACGCCGGGGCACTATAACTCGGCCTATTACGAGCATTCGTTCCTGGCCGATCTGATGGGGGTCGAACTGGTCGAGGGGCAGGATTTGTTCGTCGAGGGTGAGTTTGTCTATATGCGCACCACCGAAGGGCCCAAGCGGGTCGATGTGATCTATCGGCGCATTGATGACGCCTACATTGATCCCTTGTGCTTTCGGCCAGATTCGATGCTGGGGGTGCCAGGGTTGATGGATGTGTACCGGTCAGGCGGGGTCAGCATCTGTTCGGCACCGGGGGCCGGGGTGGCGGATGACAAGGCGGTTTACACCTTTGTGCCAGAGATGATCCGGTTTTATCTGGGCGAAGAGCCGATCCTGAACAACGTGCCAACCTGGCAATGCGCCAAGACCGATGATCTGAAATATGTGCTGGAGCATCTGGGCGAACTGGTGGTCAAAGAGGTGCACGGGTCGGGCGGCTACGGCATGCTTGTGGGGCCGAAATGCACCACGGACGAGGTTGAGATGTTTCGCCATAAAATCCTGAAAGACCCGGGCAATTATATCGCTCAGCCTACCCTTGCGCTGTCGGCCACGCCGACTTTTGTGGCAGAAGGGGTGGCGCCGCGTCATGTTGATTTGCGGCCCTATTGTCTGGTCGGTGAACGGATCGAACTTGTCCCGGGCGGGTTGACGCGGGTGGCCCTGACAGAGGGGTCGCTTGTGGTGAACTCCTCTCAAGGTGGCGGTGTCAAGGATACCTGGGTTTTGGCGGAGTAAGTCATGCTGTCTAGAACCGCCGATAACTTGTACTGGATCGCCCGCCATATGGAGCGGGCTGAAACCGCGGCCCGCCTCTTGGAGGTGGGCGCGCGGATATCGTTGCTGCCGTCCGCACAAGGCTACCGCAACGAATGGGAATCGATCCTGCAATCGACCGGCACCCATGCGGCCTTTGTCGCCAAATACGGCGCGGCGGTGCAGCGCAACATCGAAAGCTTTCTTTTCTTTGACCGCGACAATCCGTTCTCGGTTGCCAACTGCATCACACAGGCGCGTGAAAACGGGCGGATCGTGCGGACCGCGCTGACCAGTCAGGTCTGGGACGCGCTGAACACCGCGTTTCAGGAGTTGCGCCAGATTGAACGCACGCCGCGCAGTGAACTGGAACTGTCGCGCCTGACCGACTGGACGATGAAGCAGGCGGCGATGTTGCGCGGGGCGATTGATGCGACGCTTTTGCGCGACGACGGCTATAATTTCCTGAACCTTGGCTACGCGCTGGAGCGCGGCGATGCGACCGCCCGGCTGATGGACGTGAAATACTATGTCCTGTTGCCGCGTATGGGCGTGGGCGGTGGGGCCGACAATGACCAGTGGGGCATGATGCTGCGCGCCCTGTCGTTGAACCGCGCCTTTCATTGGGCTTACGGCGGTGAGGTGACGGCGGCCAAGATCGCGCATTTCCTGATCCTGAACCCGCATTGCCCGCGCGCCCTGATCACCTGTGTCACCGACACCCATGACCACCTGTCACGTCTGGCCAAGGCCTACGGCAAGGCAACCGATGCGCAGGACAAGGCCAGCGCCCTGCAGGCCGAATTGGACACTTTGCAGCCGGACCGCATCTTTGAAGAGGGTCTGCACGAATTTCTGTCGCGCTTCATCCGCCAGACGGCAGAGATTGCCGGGATGGTGCACAACACCTACCTGTCCGGAGACATGCGCTGATGTTGCTGCTGATCGACCATGTGACGCTGTATCGCTATGACGCGCCGGTGCGCGGCGTGGTGCAAAGCCATCGGCTGACACCCTCTGGCTGTGAAGGTCAGCAGGTGCTGGACTGGGAGATTACAGTCTCGGGCGGTGTCAAGGGTGGCGGGTTTCGCGACGGGGCGGGCGATTGGGTGCAAGGGTGGAGCGTGAAGGGCCCGGTCAGCGAGATTTCGGTGCATGTGCGGGGCCGGGTCTCCACCAAGGACATGGCGGGCGTGCTGCGCGGTCACCGCGAGATTGTCGCCCCCGAGGTGTATCTGGCCGAAACCACTGCGACAGAACTTGCCGGCGGTCTGGCAGCGCTGGCCAAGGCGGGTGAGGGGGCTGAAACCCGGCTGGCCGCAGCCCATGCCCTGTCAAGTGCGGTGTCCGGGGCCATCGCCTATAAACCGGGTGCGACCCATGCCCGCACCACGGCGGCCGAGGCGTTGGAATTGGGCGAAGGGGTCTGTCAGGACCACACCCATGTGCTTTGCGCTGTGGCGCGGGCCAATCTGATTCCGGCGCGCTATGTCTCTGGCTACCTGTTGGCCGATTCCGAGGGTGCCCCGCACGAGGCGGCCCATGCCTGGGCTGAATTGTTCATTCCGGGCCTTGGCTGGGTCGGATTTGATCCGGCCAATGAATGCTGCCCCGATGACCGTTATGTCCGGCTGGGTTCGGGTCTGGATGCGCGTGAGGCCGCCCCGATTCGCGGATCAGCGCGCAGCAATGGCGCGGAAAGTCTGGACGTGACGGTTGCGGTTCTGGCCACGCAGCAATAGGGTTTGGCCACAGCCAGTCCGACTGAAAACTCCACCCCGGCCTTCGCACACCACTGCCTTTCCCAAACTTCTACCCTACACAGAAAGACCTGAACCATGACCTACTGCGTTGGGCTGCTTTTGAACGAGGGCGCGGTGCTTTTGTCAGACACCCGCACCAATGCCGGGCTGGACAACATATCAACCTACCGGAAGATGTTTTTCTTTGAGGAACCGGGTGAAAGGGTCATCGTGATCCTGACGGCGGGCAGCCTTTCGGTGACACAGACCACGATTGCAAGGCTGCGCGAGGCGGCTGAGGACCCGGACGCAAGCGAAGAAACCTCTATCATGAAAGCGCCGACCATCCTGAAGGCGGCGGCGATCATCGGCAACATGCTGGCGGCCGTGCGCAGCGAGATTGACGAAAAGCTGACCGCGATGAAGCAGGGCGCCAGTGCCAGCATGATCGTGGCGGGGCAAAGGAAGGGCGGGCCGATGCGGCTGTTCCTGATCTATCCCGAAGGCAACTTCATTCAGGCGACCGAGGATACGCCGTTTCTGCAGATCGGCGAGCATAAATACGGCAAGCCGATTCTGGACCGGGTGGTGAAACCTGCGACCAGTCTGGCCGATGCGCAAAAAGCGGTGCTATTGTCGATGGATTCAACGCTGCGGTCCAACCTGTCGGTGGGGATGCCGCTGGATTTGTGTGTGATTGAGAAGGACGCCTGCAAGATCAGCGGCAAGCGCCGGATCGAGGCGGGCGACGAAGCGTTCCGCACCATGAGCGAGGCGTGGAGTAGGGCTTTGCGCGACGGGTTCACCCAGATCAACATCTGATGTGTAAAGCGAAGGCGGGGGATTACACACCCCCGGACCCCGTGGGAATTGTGCGGAGAGGATGAGGTTTTTACCCGAGATCGCAAGCGCTTAGGTGTTGAACAGTGCAACCGTGTCGGCGATGAAGGCGTTGCGGATCGACGGACGCTCCATCAGGACTTCGTGTTCGCTGGCGGGGACAAGGGTCAGTCGGCCATTGGTCCAGTTTCGCATCCGGGCATGGATCGGTACGGTGTCAACGATACGCTCCTGCAGGCCAAGCGTGCACAGGCAGGGCGTGGCGGGTGAGGCAATCAGGCTTAGCGCGTGGCATTCCGCAAGGGCGGCGCGCAGCCAGCCATAGCTTGGGCCACCAAGCGACAGGTCGGGGTGAGCTACGGCCTGTTTGCGCATATAGTGCCACATGTCGGCGTCGGTGGTCAGGGTGTTTCCGGCAAAGGGCACCTCTGTCACATAGGTTTTCGGGCCGGTGCCGGGGGCGTACAGGTGGTCAAAGTGCAGGTAGCGCGCGGCGATTGACAGGGTGTTGGCGACGGGCCGTGCCCAGGGTGAGATCAGGATCCCCCACATCGGCGCCGAAAACGCCACGGCCTTGAACGGCAATCGGCGGATCAGGGCGCGCAGGGCGATGCAGCCCCCCATCGAATGGGCGAGCAGGTAGTAGGGCTCGGGGAGGCCTTGCGCGCGGGCAAAAGTCAGAAGGGTATCAAGGTCTTGCTGATACTCGGCAAAATCAGTGACATGGCCCACCATCTTGTCGGCAAACGGGCGGTCGGCCATGCCTTGACCGCGCCAATCCACGCACAGGGTGGCGAAACCCGACTTGGCGAGGTCGGTGGCGGTGCGGCCATATTTCTCGATGTATTCCGTGCGCCCCGGCAGCAAAACGACAGTGCCTTTGGTCGCAGTGGCATTCCACAAACCTGCTCGGATTTGCGTGCCATCGGGGGTTTTCAGCCAGAAGCCTTGGGCGTTGGGCGGACCTTTTGCCACGTCATTGTACAGGGGCGCACTTGCAGGGGAGGCCGGGGTCAACCGAACACCTGCCCCAGCTTCATCGCAAGGCCCATTGACCCGTCCACCGTCAGCTTGCCGGACATGAAGGCGCTGGCGGCGGACATTTCACCGGCCAACAGGGCCTGAAACACCTCGGGTGTGGCGGTCAGGGTCACATCGGCGGGCTCATCGCCTTCACGCGCGCCACTTGCGTCAAACATGATCGAGCCTTCGTTCGGAATGACGAACTTTGCCACCGCGTCAAAGCCGGGGCCGGACTTGGCGGACAAGGCCACAACGGCTGCGTCGATCACTTTGCTCATATCACTCTCCTTGATGAGGGGCAGGCACTGGTGTTTTGCGCGCCATGCGCTAAATTGACTTTATGAAAGCCCTGCGCCCGCTTGCCAATGGTATCGTTGCGGCAGTTCTGCTGATTGCAGCAGGGCTTTCGCCGGTTTGGGCCGATTCGACCAAGCTGGACGCACTTTTCGCGCAGTTGCAGGCGGCAAACGATGACGATGCCGGTGCCATCATGCAAAGCATCTGGATCGAATGGGGCAAATCCGGGTCAGCCTCGATGGACCTGCTGTTGAAGCGTGGGCAGGATTCGTTGGCCGCTGGCGATCCGCAGACCGCGATTGACCACCTGACCGCCCTGATCGACCATGCGCCGGATTTCGCCGAAGCGTACAACGCCCGCGCCACCGCCTATTTCCAGATCGGTCAACTGGGCCTGTCGCTGGCTGATATTCAAAAGACCCTGTCGCTGAACCCGCGCCATTTTGGGGCGCTTGCCGGGCTTGGCATGATCTTTCAACAACTGAACGAACCCGACAAGGCGGTTGAGGTCTACCGTGAGGCGCTGAAGATCAATCCGCACATGAAAGACCTGCGCGACGCCGTCAAACGGCTGGATGACCAGTTGGGCGGGCAGGAGCTGTAAGTGCAAGACGCCCCTCGGGTGCTGGCGGTCCTTGGGCCGACCAACACCGGCAAGACTCATTTCGCCATCGAAAAGATGCTGAGCCACCGCACCGGGGTGATCGGCCTGCCGCTGCGTCTGCTGGCGCGTGAGGTTTATGACCGCGTCGTGGCATTGCGCGGCCCTTCGGTGGTGGCGCTGATCACCGGCGAAGAGCGCATCGTGCCAGAGCGGCCGTTGTATTGGGTGGCCACGACCGAGGCGATGCCCCTGGAAATCGGTGCCGATATCGTCGTGGTCGATGAAATCCAGCTTTGCGCCGACCCAGAGCGCGGCCATGTGTTCACCAACCGTCTGCTGCTCGCGCGCGGCCTGCTTGAGACGCTGTTTTTGGGGTCTGACACCATGCGCCCGGCGATTGCGGGTCTGATCCCCGGCGTGCAGTTCATGCGCAAGGAGCGGATGTCGACTTTGACCTTCGCAGGTTCGAAAAAGATAAGCCGGATGCCGGAAAGGTCGGCGATTGTCGGATTTTCGGTTGAAAATGTCTATGCCATCGCTGAACTGATCCGCCGGACCAAGGGCGGGTGTGCGGTTGTGATGGGGGCGCTTAGCCCGCGTACCCGCAACGCGCAGGTCGCGATGTATCAAAACGGCGATGTTGATTATCTGGTGGCGACCGATGCCATCGGGATGGGGCTGAACCTGGATATCAAGCATGTGGCCTTCGCCTCGACCTCAAAATTCGATGGGCGTCGGATGCGGATGCTGACCACGCAAGAGATTGGTCAGATTGCCGGGCGGGCCGGGCGGCATACCGAAAACGGCACGTTTGGCGTGACGGGTGAAGCGCGGCCATTTGACGAGGAAGAGATTGAGGCGATCGAGGCGCACAAGTTCGATCCGGTGCGCAAGCTGATGTGGCGCAACGCTGATCTGGACTTTGGCTCTGCCGACCGGCTGATCCGCAGTCTTGAAGCGCCGACTTTCAACCCGTGGCTGTCGCGGGCGCGCGATGCCGACGACGTGCTGGCGCTGAAATACCTGTCCGCGCTGCCAGAGGTCATCGAAAAGCTGAACGGTCCGCAGCGGATGAAGTTGCTGTGGGATGTCTGCCGGGTGCCGGATTTCCGCAACGCGTCGGACAACGAACACCTTGCGCTGCTGACGCGCCTGTTTGAATTCATGACCGGGCGGGGTCTAAGCCAGACCCGCATCCCGTCGGACTGGCTTAAAAAAGCCATCGAACGGATCGACAAACCGGGCGGCGACATTGACACAATCTCAAAACGGCTGGCCTATATCCGCACCTGGACCTATGTTGCGCAACGCAAAGGCTGGGTCGAAGACGAAAGCCATTGGCGAGACGAGACGCGTGCAGTAGAAGACCGTCTGTCGGATGGCCTTCATCTGGCGCTGACACAAAGATTTGTTGACCGGCGCACAAGTGTGTTGCTGCGGCGGTTGAAGCAGAAGGAGACCCTCGTGGCCGAGGTGAATGACAAGGGCGAAGTCACTGTAAGTGACGAATTCGTGGGCAAGCTGGACGGGTTCCGGTTCCGGCAGGATTCGACCAAGTCGCCCGAAGAGGCGCAGACGCTGCGCACAGCAGCCCTTGGGGCGCTGAAGCCAGAGTTCCACCTGCGGGCGGACCGGTTCTACAACGCGCCCGATACCGAGATGGATTACACCACCCAAGGCGGGTTGATGTGGGGCAGTTCGGCGGTCGGCAAGCTGGTCAAAGGGGCCGAAGCCCTGCGTCCGCAGGTCGAGGTTTTTGTGGACGAGGAAGCCGGTCCCGATGTGGCCGACAAGGTGCGACGCCGCGCCCAACACGTCATTGACCGCAAGATTGCTGCTTTGTTCGAACCCCTGGCCGCGATGAGCC
>JBBRKS010000164.1:0-8727 GCA_038231775.1 Rhodobacterales bacterium
CATGGGCATCCACGCGCCCGGCCACCGTGACATTCGCGCCGCCGCCCGCGCGATGCACCATGTCTTGCTGGCGCATGGGACGGCGGTCGAACGGCTGCGCGGCATGGGACAGAAAAACCTTGGCATCGTGCTGAACTTTGACCACACCGACCCGGCCTCGACCAAGCCTGAGGATATCGCCGCCGCCGACCGCTGGGACGGCATCTTCAACCGCTGGTTCATCGAAGGCATCACCGCCAAGACCTATCCTGACGCCGTGCTGGACGGCCTTGGCCCGCACATGCCCAAAGGGTGGGAAGCGGATATGGAGCTGATCGGGCAAAAACTCGATTGGCTTGGCGTGAATTACTACACGCGCCACACCACCGCACACGCGCCCGGCACGCCGTGGCCCAGCCTGCGCGATGTGCCGGGTGATTTGCCCAAGACCCAGATGGGCTGGGAGATTTATCCAGCCGGTCTGGAAAGCTTTCTGGTCCGGCTAAGCCGGGATTATGTCGGCGACCTGCCGATCTATGTCACCGAAAACGGCATGGCCAACGCGGATGTGGTCGAAGGTGGGCTTGTCACGGATACAGTGCGTGAGGAGTACCTGTTTTCCCACCTTGCCGCGACCAAGCGGGCAATGGATCAGGGGGCCAACGTGAAAGGCTTTTTCTACTGGTCGCTTCTGGACAATTACGAATGGTCAGAGGGGTATGACAAACGCTTTGGTCTGGTGCATGTCGATTTTGAAACACAAGCTCGCACGCCCAAAGCCTCGTACCACGCCTATGCCCGCGCTTTGGCCCGCAACGATTGAAGACGCTCTGCGGACCCGGCCGAGGGGCCGTCTGCCCCCCGGACCCCCCGAGAGTATTTGCGCCTGGATGAATGACACAGAAGTTGAGATGACCTGCACTTGACCTGACCGCCCGGACCTGACCCATAGCTGATACCCCAAACCTGCTACCCCGAACCTGAAAACGAGGCGCCTTATGACAGCCATCCTTGGCGATATCGGCGGCACCAACACCCGCGTCGCTTTGGCCGATGGCAAAGTGGTGCGGGCAAACTCGATCGCCAAATTCTCAAACGCCGGATTTGACAGTCTGGAGCCGATCCTGCGGCGCTATCTGGCCGATGCGGGGATTGCATCGGTCGAGGGCGCTTGTGTGGCGGCGGCAGGGCCGGTGAAAAACGGCGTGGCCGAGATGACAAACCTGTCCTGGGTGATCGACCATGCCCAACTGACACGGGCGACCGGGGCCACCAAGGTTGCAATTCTGAACGATCTGCAGGCGCAGGGGCAGGCTTTGGGCCATATCGCGCCGGAATATCTGCGCCCCATCGTGCCCGGGTCAGCAGTGCCGAATTCGTCAATGCTGGTGGTCGGGCTTGGGACCGGCGTGAACGCCGCCCCGGTGCACAACACGCCGTGGGGCCGCGTCGTGCCACCGTCAGAATGCGGCCATGCCTCGATGCCGATCCGCAATGCGCGCGATCTGGCGCTGGCGCAGTTCATCGAGACTTACGGCGACCACGCGCACGGCTTTGCCGGGGTCGAGGATGCCTTGGCTGGTCGCGGGATGGAGCGGGTCTATGCCTTTGTCGCCGAGGAGGCAGGGACCCCCCACGCCCGCACGTCCGCCGAGATCATCGCGCAGTTGACCGCGGGTGAAGCCTTGGCGACCGAAGCGGCGCGCTTGTATGTGCATATCCTTGGCGCCACCTTGGGCAACCTCGCCTTGACGCACCTGCCTTACGGCGGCATCTTTCTGATCGGCGGGATGGCGCGGGCTTTGACGCCCTATATGGCCGAAATGGGGTTGGCGCAGGCCCTGACCGACAAGGGCCGCTTCCACGACTTTCTGTCCAGCTTTCCGGTCTGGGTGGTTGAAGATGACTACGCGGCGTTGACCGGCTGTGCGGCTTATCTGGCGAATGGCGGGCAGGGCTGACGTTTTGGCGCGCTATTTTGCTGGCCGGGCGTGCCAAAGCGGTGCGCCCGCAGACCGGGCTACGGATACCCGTGCGGCGGGCGGCTGAAACCCGCTAGCGCGGCAGGGTCTTTTTCAAAAACGCCAGAGTCGCCTCCAACCCATCCTGTGCGATGCCGTGGCCTGACCCCTCCATCACATGGCCATAGGTGTCAAACCCCGCGGCAAACAGCGCATTGCAGGCGGCGGTCATTTCGGGAAACGGCACGACGGCATCCTCGTCTCCGTGCATCACCAACACCGGCGGGCGCGAGACGGTTTCGCCGATCAGACGTTCGGGTTGCAACAACTGGCCAGAGATCGCCACCACCCCGGCCATCACGCTTTTCCGGCGCGGTGCGACATGCAGGCTTAGCATCGCCCCTTGCGAAAAGCCCACTAACGCCAGCGCCTCTGGCCCCAGCTTTTCATAGGCCAGCCGCTGATCCAGAAAATCGTTCAGATCATCAGTAGACCGTTGCAGCCCAGCTTGTGCTTGCGCCACCGTTGACCCGTCAAAGCGCGGAATGGCGAACCATTGCAACCCGTAGGGCGCGCCGGGAATACGCTCGGCCGCATCGGGGGCGACAAAGGACGTGTCGGGCAGATGCGGGGCCAGCGCATCGGCAAGGCCCAACAGGTCCGCCCCGTCAGCCCCATAGCCGTGCACAAACACCACCAGACTTTTGGGGCTGCCAGAACGTGCCGCTTTGCGGCCGAATCGAAGAGTTCGTGTCACCTGATGCCCTCACGCAGCTTTGCCACGCGGTAGTAGGACCAAAGGGCGCGGGCTGCAACTGCGCGCCACGGGCTCCACGCGGCAGCCATCGCCGCCATCGCACGGGCCTGCGGGCGTTCGGGCAAGGCATAGGCCAGCCGGGCCGCCTCTTGCAGCGCCAGATCGCCAGAGGGGAACACATCGGCACGCCCCAGCGCGAACATGGCGTAAATCTCTGCCGTCCACGGGCCAATGCCGGTCACAGCGGTCAGGGTCGCCAGCACCTGCGCATCCGGGGCCAACCGCAGGGCACTGTAGTCAATCCCCGACAGCGCCAGCGCCCGGGCATAGCGCGCCTTCTGGCGGCTAAGACCAAGGGCGCGCAAGGTCTCTTCGTCGGTGTCCGCCACCAAAGCGCTATCGGTCAGACCCGCCCCCTCAAGCCGCGCCCAGATCGCCCGGGCCGAGGCGGTTGACACCTGCTGGCCCACAATCGCATCCAGCAAGGCGGCAAACCCGTCAGCCGACCGGCGCAGCGGCAAAGGCCCGGTTTGTGACAGGATATCCCGCATCACAGGGTCGTTGGTGGCCAGCCACTCTGCCCCCTCTGCCACGCAATCCGGGCCCAGGATGATCCGCCCGATCACAGGGGCCAAGATTTTCGCAGAAAATCTGTCGCCCGACCGGGGTTTCGCCCTTGCCCTGCCGCGACCCGTTGCTTACCGATGCTTCGCATGGAACTCTCCCCCGACATGATGACCAAAGACACTGTGGCCAAGCGCAATGTGCTGGTGCTGGTGGCAGCGCAAGCGATCCTTGGCGCGCAGATGCCGATGATCTTTATCGTGGCGGGGCTGGCTGGCAAGCAGCTTGCACCGAACGCCTGCCTTGCCACCCTGCCGATCAGCCTGATGGTGATCGGCTCGATGCTGTCGGCCAACCCGTTGTCGGCCCTTATGGCGCGCTACGGCAGACGCGCAGGCTTTATCGTCGGCACCTGTGGTGGAGCGTTGGGGGGTGGCGTTGCCGCTTACGGGCTGTCGGTAGCCTCATTCCCGCTGTTCCTGATCGGCGCGTTCCTGTCGGGCATCTACCAATCGAGCCAGGGCTTCTTCCGCTTTGCCGCCGCCGATACCGCCTCGGATGCGTTCCGGCCCAAGGCGATTTCGTGGGTGCTGGCGGGCGGGCTTTTGTCGGCGGTTGTCGGCCCCGAACTGGTCAAACTGACCGCGCAAAGTCTGGCCGTGCCGTTCCTTGGCACCTATATGACCGTGATCGCCCTGAACGCTGTTGGAGTCTTCCTGTTCTTCGGCCTGAACATCCCCAAACCGATCCGCCGCACCGGGGCTGCCGGAGGCCGCTCGCGGATGGAGCTTTTGCAATCGCCGCGCATTCTGGTCGCGGTGATCGTGGCAACCGTGTCTTACGCGCTGATGAACCTTGTGATGACCTCGTCCCCGCTTGCCGTGGTGGGCTGCGGCTATCACACGTCAGATGCGGCCAACGTCGTCACGGCCCATGTTCTGGCCATGTTCATCCCGTCCTTCTTCACCGGCCATGTGATTGCAAGGATCGGCGTTGAAAAGGTCATGGCCATCGGCCTTGTGATCCTTGCCTCTGCCGGACTGGTCGCCATGTCGGGCGTACAGCTTGAGAATTTCTTTGGCGCGCTGATCCTTTTGGGCATCGGGTGGAATTTCGGTTTCATCGGGGCCACCACCATGCTGACCGCGTCCCACACGGTTGAGGAACGCGGCCGCATGCAGGGCCTGAACGACTTTCTGGTGTTCGGCGGCGTCACCCTTGCCAGCTTTTCGTCGGGCGGCTTGATGAACTGTTCGGGCGGATCGGTGCAGGCGGGCTGGCGGGCGGTCAACATGGCGATGCTGCCGTTTCTGGTGCTGGCCGGGGCCGCGCTGATCTGGCTGGCCTTGCGCCCGCCGCAGCCCGCAACACCCTGAACCAAACGCAAGGCAAGCGTGCTGTGCCGCACAACGGCTGGCCGAATTAGCGCTTGACCCGCCCGGCCCAGTTGCCGACAGAGGGCGGGTTATTTGTCAAAGGCCGCGCCATGATCAAACTGGACATCTTTTCCGACCCCGTCTGCCCGTGGTGCTATCTGGGCAAAGCCAATCTTGAACGCGCGTTAGAGTCGCATCCCGGCCACCAGTTCGAAATCGAATGGCATCCGTTTCAGCTGAACCCGGAAATGCCGCCCGAAGGTGTGCCAAAGCACGATTATCTTGTGGCGCGTCTGGGCGGTGCCGCCAAGCTGGAACAGGTCCACACCCACTTCAGGGACATGGCAAAACAGGCCGGTGTCCAGATGGACCCGGACCGCCCGCAACGCATCCCCAACACGCTGAACGCCCACCGCCTGATCCACTGGGCCGGGCTTGAGGGGCGTCAGGCGATGATGGTTTCAGCCCTGATGCGCGCCTATTGGGTCGAAGGCCGCGATATCGGCGATCTGACCGTGCTGGCCGATCTGTGGGCCGAGGCCGGGTTTGACCGTGACGTGGGCGCGCGCCTGCTGGCCTCGGACGCCGACCTTGATCTGATTTCCGGACGCGAGGCGCATTCGCGCAAGCGCGGTGTCAACGCCGTGCCGACCTTTCTGATTGCCAACCAATATGTCCTGTCCGGTGCCCAACCGCCCGAGACATGGGGTCAGGTGATTGACGAACTGGCGGCCAAGGATGTGCAGAATGCCTAAACCCGTCTCACAACATGAATTCGTCGCGATGGTGGCGATGCTGTTTGCCACCATTGCGCTGTCAATTGATTCCATGCTGCCCGCTTTGCCAGCGATTGCGGCGGAACTGACGCCGCTTGACGTGAACGCCGCCCAACTTGTGGTGTCGAGCTTCTTTTTCGGGATGGGCTTTGGCACCTTGATTGCAGGCCCGGTGTCGGACGCGATTGGCCGCAAGCCAGTGATTGCCGGCTGTGCGGTGATCTATGTGGTGGCA
This sequence comes from Rhodobacterales bacterium, assembly GCA_038231775.1. Taxonomy (GTDB): domain Bacteria; phylum Pseudomonadota; class Alphaproteobacteria; order Rhodobacterales; family Rhodobacteraceae; genus Stagnihabitans. Next base: position 5,649 of record JBBRKS010000164.1, read on the forward strand.
GCGATTGCCTGCGCGCTGGCCCCCAGTCTGGAACTGCTGCTTTTGGCCCGCGTCGTGCAGGGCATCGGTGCGGCAGCCCCCCGCGTGGTTGGCATGGCCATGGTGCGCGACCAGTACAAGGGGCGCGAGATGGCACGCATCGTGTCGTTCGTCATGATGATTTTCATGGTCGCGCCCGCCGTGGCCCCGCTGATGGGTCAGGGCATCCTTTTGTTCGGCAACTGGCGGACGATCTTTGCCGCCCTGGTGGCCTTTGGCCTTGCAGTCAACCTTTGGGTTCTGTGGCGGCAACCCGAAACGTCGGCGCTGCAAACCCGCCGGCCCTTGCAATTTGGCTTGTTGTGGCAGGCGGCCAAAGAGCTGTCGCGTCACCGGCTTTCGCTGATTTCAACCCTGTGCCAAAGCTTCACTTCGGGGTGTCTGTTGGCCACAATCTCCTCCCAGCAGGGGATTTTTGAACAACGTTTTGACCGTGCCGCGACCTTTCCGCTGTGGTTCGGCTTCATCGCCCTGTGCGCGTCAGGCGGTAGTTTTCTGAACTCTCGCGTCGTGGTGCGGGTTGGCATGCGCGCGGTGATCTCATCGGCCTATATGGTGCAGGTCGGTCTGACCCTGCTGATCCTGGCGCTGGATGTCAGTGGCGCGATGCCAGCCGCCCTGGTCTTTCCCGCCCATATCCTGTGGTCGATCTGCATTTTCGCGACAATGGGCCTGACGATGGGCAACCTGAACGCGATGGCGATGGAGGAATTGGGCCACATCGCAGGCTTTGCCGCCTCGATGATGACGGCGGTGTCTACCGTGTTTTCCGTGCTGCTGGCGGTGCCGATCGGGCTTGCCTTCAACGGCACGCAAATTCCGTTGATGGTGGGGGTCGCGGTGTTTTCCGCCCTGGCGCTGGGGCTGATCTTGACGGTTCGCAAGCCTCCGGCGGGAGTACTTTTGCCTGGATGAAATCGCAAGAGGGGTCAGGCTTTCGCGGCCTTCACCTTTTCAGCCAAATCGCGGGCGATGTTGAACGCGCCTTTGATGCGGTCGCTTTCGGCCTTCATGTCGCCCATCAGCACGATCTTGTTGCCGGTGATCCGGGCAGCGGGGCCCTGCGCCTTGATGAATTCGACCAGACCGACCGGGTTGGCGAATTTGTCATTGTGAAACTGAACGTTGGCCCCTTTCGGCCCGACATCCAGCCGCGAAATCCCCGCCATCTTGCACAGGGCCTTGATGCGCACGATGACCATCAGTGTGTTCACCTCTTTGGGCACCGGGCCAAAACGGTCGATCAGTTCGGCGGCAAAGCCTTCCAGTTCAACCTTGGTGGCAAGGCTGGACAGCCGCCGGTACAGACCCAACCGTACGTCAAGATCGGGGATGTAGTCTTCCGGGATCATCACCGGCACGCCAAGGTTGATCTGCGGCGACCAGCTGTCATCCAGCTTGGACAGGCCCTGCAATTCACCCGACTTGATCTTGGCAATCGTTTCTTCCAGCATCTGCTGGTACAATTCGTAGCCGACTTCCTTCACATGGCCCGACTGTTCCTCACCCAGCAAATTGCCCGCGCCCCGCAGATCAAGGTCGTGGGACGCCAGATTGAATCCGGCACCAAGGTTGTCCAGACTGCCCAAAAGCCGCAGACGCTTGGTCGCTTGCGGGGTCAGCGGCGCACGCGGTTTGGTGGTCAGATAGGCGTAGGCCCGGGTTTTTGAGCGGCCAACCCGGCCCCGGATCTGATACAGTTGGCTTAGCCCGAACATATCAGCGCGGTGCACGATCATCGTGTTGGCCGTCGGAATATCAAGGCCCGATTCCACAATCGTCGTGGCCAGCAACACGTCATACTTGCCGTCATAGAACTGGTTCATCCGGTCATCCAGCTCCCCCGCCGCAAGCTGGCCGTGGGCGATGCAATAGGTGACTTCGGGGACGTGGTTTTTCAGGAAATCCTCAATCTCGTGCAGGTCGCTGATGCGCGGCACCACATAGAAACTTTGCCCACCCCGGTAATGTTCGCGCAGCAACGCCTCGCGGATGGTGATGGTGTCAAATTCCGACACATAGGTGCGGATCGACAGGCGGTCGACCGGCGGCGTGGCAATCACCGACAGATCACGCACGCCGGTCAGCGACAATTGCAGCGTGCGCGGGATCGGCGTGGCGGTCAGGGTCAGCACATGCACCTCTGATCGCATCTCTTTCAGACGTTCCTTATGGCTGACGCCAAAGTGCTGCTCTTCATCAATCACCATCAGGCCAAGCGTTTTGAAGCTGACCCCTTTGGCCAGCAAGGCATGGGTGCCGATCACGATATCAACCGTGCCGTCGGCCATGCCGGCCCGCGTGGCATTCGCATCCTTGGTGCTGACAAAGCGCGACAAGGGCTTGACCGATATGTTGAATCCGCGAAACCGTTCGACAAAGCTGCGGTAGTGTTGCCGGGCCAAAAGAGTTGTGGGGCAGATCACCGCAACCTGCTGACCTGACAGGGCCGCCACAAACGCCGCCCGCATCGCGACCTCGGTCTTGCCGAACCCCACATCGCCGACAATCAGCCGGTCCATCGGGGAACCCTTTTCCAGATCGGCCACCACGTCAGAGATCGCGGTCAACTGGTCATCCGTTTCGGTATAGGGAAAGCGCGCTGCAAACGCCTCCCAGATGCTGTGCGGCGCCTCTAGTATCGGCGCATGTCGCAGCGCGCGTTCGGCCGCCACCCGCATCAGACGGTCGGCAATCTCGCGGATACGTTCCTTGAGTTTCGCCTTCTTGGCCTGCCACGCCCCGCCACCCAGACGGTCCAGCAACCCCTCTTCATGGCCATACCGGCTGAGGAGTTCGATATTCTCAACCGGCAGATATAATTTAGCGTTTTCAGCGTATTCCAGGGAGACACAGGCATGCGGTGCACCTAGCGCCGTGATCGTCTCAAGCCCCAGATAGCGCCCCACGCCGTGTTCGACATGCACCACCAGATCGCCCGGTGTCAGGGTATCCACCTCACGCAGGAAATTGTCGGCCTTGCGTTTCTTGCGCGGGCGTCCGACCATGCGTTCGCCCAGAACATCCTGTTCCGAGATGA
>JBBRKS010000165.1:0-8722 GCA_038231775.1 Rhodobacterales bacterium
CATTCTGCTGGTGCCCTTTCTGGCCCGTGCCGCCAAGGTCTGCGCCAAGCCGCTGGCGCTGACATGGCTCGGCGGTTCGTTGGTGCTCCCGGCGGTGGGTGACGTGGACGCCACCGCCATGACGGCGCTGTCGCGCATGGAGGTGACAACGCTGACCCTTTCGCCAACTTCCGATGTGCCATGGTGTGAAACTACGCGCCGCACAACTGCGCCACTCTCAGCCGCTACGCTTGAGAAATTGAACGCCCTCGCCCTGCGCACGACGGTCCCCGCTTCCGACGCATCGCGGCGCGGCGCAGGGGCCGCAACCAGTGACAACGACTGATCAGCAAGGACCTATTTTGACCATGACCCGCCTCAGCCCCGGCCCACGCATGAGTGAGGCGGTCACCATCGGGGATATTATCTTTCTGGCGGGCCAGGTCCCCGATGATCTAACCGCCGATATTACGGTGCAAACCCAGCAAGTCCTCGCCAATATCGACGCAGTGCTTGCGCAACTTGGTGGCACCAAGGCCGATATTGCCTCAGTTCAGGTCTGGTTGGCCGACATGGCCGATTTTTCCGGCATGAACGCGGTCTGGGATGCCTGGGTTGACCATGACAACCCGCCCGCCCGCGCGACCGGCGGCGTGGCCCTTGCCCGCAAAGGGATGCGGGTCGAGATGATCGTCATTGCCCGCTCTCCTCGGACAACCTGACAGGACAGTGCTTTCGACAAAGACACAACTCAGCCGCCCAATAAGTCGTTTCGGCATAGTTCCGCGAACAGCCGTAAACCAATGTCGGTCTTGTGGAGCCAGTGTTCATCTAAGCTTTGAGAATACCATCTCGATTGGGTTGAGGTCGGGCGAGTAGGGCGGCAGGAAGATGATGTCGTTGCCTTGGGCGCGCAGCAGTTCGAGGACGCGATTGGATTTGTGGGATGATAGGTCGTCGGCGGCAACAATCTGTCCGGGCCTGAAGGCCGGGGCGGGTTGGTGCTCGATGTAGGTCTTGAAGCTGTCGCGGTTCATCGCGCCGTCCAGCACCCAAGGAGCGATCAGACCGTCATGGCTGAGGCCGGCGACAAAGGTTTGGGTGTGCTACTGGGCGAAAGGGGCATGGGCGATGACGCGCGCGCCCACCGGAGCCCAGCCGGTGGTCTTGACGAGGTTGGTCTTGACCAGAGTTTCATCTATGAAGACCAGCATTTCCAATGTTTTGGAAAGGTCCGGCTGGCGGGTTTCAACTCAAACCCTGCGCCGCTCTGCCACGTCGGGCCGCAAGGTTTCGCTGGCGAGCAGCGTTTTCTTTATGGCTGAAGCCGAGCCGGTGAAGCCATTTGCCGACTGACGCGCGATGCACCGTGACGCCATGAACCGCAGCCATCTCAGCGATGATCTCGTCCAGCGTCAAGTCACCCTTGACCGTCAGACGATCCCGCAACCAGGTGCTGAAGGGTGCCAGCTTGCCTTCGGCGTGATTGCCCTACGGCTTTGGAAAAGACCGCCGCTCTCGCGTCTCAGGATCACCATGTCGTTTACAAACCGCGGCGAAACCCGGAAACGGCCCGGATCACCTGAAAATGCCTTCGCCCGTCGTCTCGTTCAGACGACGGAAATCGTTACTCTCGTGCAAACATACTCACCAGATCAACGGCGCTGCGGTTCTTCTTGCCGAGTTCGAGGCTGCTTTCTATCACTCGCAGATGCTCGGTCATCAGATCGGCCGCAGCCTGACCGTCGCGCGCCTCGAAGGCACAGACGATGCGTTCATGGTCATCGTCGCGGCAATTCGCCACGCTGGACCCGCCAAAAATGCCAATGATCAGCGAAGTGCGCGTGACCAGTTCCTTCATCATCCTCAGCATCACCGCGTTCGAAGCGATCTGCGCCAACAAGATGTGAAACTGGCCAGACAGGCGGATCGCTTCGAGGCGCCGGTCGTCGTGATGAGCGCTATGTTCCATTTTGATATGAGCTGCAAGGTTGGCAATATCCTCGGCACCGGCACGTTCGACAGCCAGCCGCGCAATGGTCGGTTCCAGCGCCAGTCGCGCTTCGAACACTTCGCGGGCCTGCTTTGCCGTAGGCGAAGCGACGTAAGCACCGCGATTGGCGTGCAGTTCCACCACCTCGCGGCTGGACAAAAGCAATAGGGATCGACGGATTCGCATGCGGCCGACGCCAAAGGCCAGGCACAGCGCCGATTCGGAAAGCTTGGTCCCTGGCGGCAGCCGTTGTTCGACAACCGCCTCGAAAATACGCTCGACGATGTCTTCCTCGGCGATTTCGTCGGGGGAAACGATTTGGCTGATGCTGTCAGGTGCCGCAGGCATAAGAGGGTTACCACTTGGTTGGCGTGATTTCACAAAGGGATAGTTGCCAATCTGGTCTGCTTCAAGTCATCAATCGTGTCGACAATATATAATATTTGCGTTGACATGATTGTTAACAAAATAGTCTGATGGCGTCACTGGCAGAACCCCGAATCGGGGCACCAACATTCCATCTTTTGGCTCACAGGGAGTTTGCCACATGCTTCGTCGCACATTGCTGAAATCCACGGCCCTTGCTGCTATCGCCAGCTTCGGGCTGACAAGCTTTGCTTTTGCCGAAAACCCGGTTCTCAAAATCGGCTTTGTCGGCGTCACGTCCGGCCCGGCTGCAGCCTGGGGCACATCGAACCAGCGGTCGATGGAGACCCGCGCCGCCTGGATCAACGAAACCGGCGGTTATGAGATCGGCGGAACAAAATACGACATCGAGATCGTATCCTTCGACGATCAGAAAGACCCCAAGCGCGCCATCGCGGGCATGGAACAGATGGCACAGGCGGGCATTCACTATGTCGTCGGCCCGAACGTTGACGATGGTGCCGCAGCGGTGCGTCCGGTGGCCGAGCAAAACGCCATCATCTATTTTCCCTATGCTTTCCCGAAAGAACTGTACACCGCGCCGGCATCAAATGCGATTCTGGGAATGGTTGCCAACTATCAATCCGGCCCGGCAATTTACAAGTACCTGATGGAAAACAATGGCGTAAAGAAAGTTGCCTTCATTGCCGGCAACGAATCCGATCCTCTGTCGCAGCGCGACTCCGGTTCGGCTGCTGCCAAGGCTTTGGGTCTGGAAGTCGTATCTGACACCGTCACCTATCAGATGGACACCACCGACTTCACTCCGGTTCTGCTGCCGGTCATCCAGACCGCGCCGGATCTGCTGGTGCTGTCGGGTGTTTCGCCTGCCAATGCGCCGCAACTGATCCGCTCCGCGCGCGAGTTGGGCTATACCGGCCTGATCTCGACCGAAACCGCGCAGGATGCGGCCGTACTCACCGAGGGCGCGGGCAAACTGGCCAATGGCTTCATCTCGGTCGGCGGCGCGTCCACCCCGGCACTGGCGTCGGATGCGATGAAGGAATTCGTCGCCCGCTACACCAAGATGTTCGGCGAATACAACGACGAGTCCAACACCAAGGTTTATGCGCTGGAATACATCCTTGCCACGATGGCGGCCAACCCTGCGGCGATGACCGATATCGCGGCGTTCAAGACCACCATGGACACGTTCGAGGCGCCGAACCCCTATATGGTCGGCGATGCCAAGCTGAAATACGTTGGCATGACCTCGTTCGGCCAGAAGCGTCAGTTGTCGGTGCCTTTGGTGGTGAACACCTACAAGGATGGCGTCTTTGAGACCCTGTTCGTGGCTCAGGTAGACTGACGCTTAATTACCAGCGTCACCTTGGGGCCGTCGTGACTGGCGGCCCCGTTTCCCCACAAACCGGAGGGCCGTGCATGGAGCAGATCCTTGCAAACGGGCTGTATCTGGGTGCCCAATATGCGCTGATCGCGTTGGGTCTGACCCTGATCTTCTCTTTGATGAACGTGCTGAACTTCGCGCATGGGCAGATGTATGTCTTTGGCGGCTTTGTGACATATACCGTTGTCGCAAAGTGGGGCCTGCCTTTCATCGTTGGGCTTTTCGCCTCGGCGATAATTCTGGCCATCATGGGCGCGCTGATCGAGGTGTTCCTGTTCCGGCCGGTGATCCGAAAGTCGAAACGCGAAGAAAGCACCATGCTGCTGGCGGCGGGTATCGCATTCTTTCTGGATGCGGTGATCTTGCTGGTTTTTGGCGAAAAGCAGCGTGGTGTGCCCAAGATTGTGGACGGCGTGTTCAACTGGGACATGCGATTGATCATGCCATACGACCGCGTCCTGATCGGGGTGCTGGCGATCGCGATGATCGCGGGCTTCATCGCGCTGATGCAGTATTCCAAGACCGGCCGCGCAATGCGCGCCCTGGCGCAAGACCGAGTCGCGGCCCAGTTGATGGGCGTCGATGTGGACCGCTATTCCATGATCGGTTTCGCCTTGGGGGCCATGCTGGCAGGGTTGGTTGGCGGGCTTTTGGTCACGATCACTGGGGTCAATCTTGGGATGGGCGGCCCGACCTCGATCAAGGCTTTCCTGATGATCATGATCGGTGGCGCGGGGGTGATTTCCGGGGCCATCGCCGGGGGGTTCATCCTTGGCATGATGGAAAGCGTCGGCCTTACCCTGTTGGCTGCCTATGGCGACATCACATACCTTGCCATCTTCGCCTCGCTGATGGTTTTTCTGGCCTTTCGCCCGCAAGGGTTGATGGGCAAGCCTTGGGGTTGATCACATGAACAAGCAAATTCTTGGCCTTGCGGCCTTTCTTCTGGTGATCTTCGTGCTGGTGCCGGTTCTGATCGCGGCCACTGGGCGGTGGGACTTGTACTACACACTCACCTCGGTGGCGCTTCTGTCGATCGGGTCTGCCGGGGTTTGGCTGACCTTCTACATCGGGCGCATCAACATCGGCCAAGGTGCATTCGCGCTGATGGGTGGCTATGTCTCGGCAATCCTGATGACGCAGGCGGGCGTGTCGTTCTGGGCATCGCTGCCCCTGGCGGGAATGTGCTGTGCGGCGATTTCGGTGCTGATCGGCCTGCCGATCCTACGGCTGCGCGGTGTATACTTCGCCATGATCACGCTGGTTCTAACCGAGGTCGCCCGACTGACCGCCCTTGCCCTGCCGATCACCAACGGAGCCAAGGGGATCACCTCGATCCCGCTTCCCGGCGCGCTGAAAATTCTCGGCATCACCGTCATTCCCGATTTCGCCACGATGGAAAATCCGAAGCTGGCCTTCTACTTCCTGGCCGTCACCCTGATGGTTCTGTCCTATGCGGCGCTGTGGCGGATAGTGAATTCACGGCTTGGCCACCTGTGCCGCAGCCTGCAGCAGAACGAGGAACTGGCGGCATCCATCGGGGTCAACACAGCCTATCTGCGGGTGCTGGCTTATGCGATTTCGTCCTTCTTCGGTGGGTTGGCCGGGGCGGTGTTCGTAGCAATCTCGCAGTCGATATATCCGTCCTCCTTTGCTGTGGCCGATAGCGTGAACTTCATGCTTTACTGCTTTGTCGGCGGTCTGGGGTTTGTCGCTGGCCCGATGTTGGGAACCTTCCTGCTCTATTTCGGCTGGGATCTGCTGTCGGTCGCCAAGGAATACCAACTGCTGATCTATTCCAGCGCCATGATAGCCATGATGCTGGTGCTGCCGAACGGTGTTCTCAGCCTGTTTGACCGGAAAGGCGGCCGGAAATGACACCGATTCTGCAAATCAAGGGCATCACAAAACGCTACGGTGGCCTGATCGCGAACAATAACATCAGCTTTGACGTGAACGAGGGCGAGATCCTGTCGGTCATTGGCCCGAACGGGGCTGGCAAATCGACGCTATTCAAGGTGATCGCGTCGTTTGTGCATGCTTCAGCGGGCGAGGTATTGTTTCGCGGCCAGAAGATCAGCGACCTTGCCCCGCACAAGGTGGCGCGGATGGGGGTGGTGCGGACATTTCAGGAAACCACCATCTTCAAGTCGATGACGGTACGCGAAAACATCGTTGTGGCGCATCATCTGCGGTCCAAGGCTTCGCTTCTGGGGTTCTTCCTTGGCAGCAGCCAGGCCCGCGCCGATGAGGCAGAGTTTGGCAAATCTGCCGATGACATTGTTGATTTTCTCGGGCTCCAGGCCATCCGCACTGAACTGGCGTCGAACCTGCCACAAGGGCATCTGCGCGGGCTTGGCATGGCCATCGGCCTTGCGACGCATCCGAAGGTTCTGCTGCTGGATGAGCCGTTCGCGGGCATGAACCATGACGAAACCATGAAGATGGTGGCCCAGGTGCGCCGTTTGCGCGACAAACGCGGGGTGACGGTGCTGCTGGTTGAGCATGACATGCCGGCGGTGATGAAAATCTCTGATCGCATCGTGGTGATCAACTTTGGCGAGAAGATCGCCGAAGGCACGCCGGGGGAAATTCAGGCCAACCCCAAGGTGATCGAGGCTTATCTCGGCTCCGAAGACGCAGCGATTGGGATATAGTGCCATGACAGAAATGCTGAACTTCAAGGATGTCGAGCTTTATTACGATCATGTCTATGCGTTGAAAGGCGTGTCGCTGAGCTTGCAACAGGGCGAAACCGTGGCACTGATCGGCGCCAATGGGGCGGGAAAATCCTCGATCCTGCGGGCGATCACCGGACTTCGAAAAATCAAGAGCGGTTCGATCACCTTTATGGGTGAGCGGTTGGATGGCACTTCGGCGGCAGAGATTGTAAAAAAAGGCATCGCCATGGTGCCAGAAGGCCGCCGGGTCTTTCCCTTCATGTCGGTGAAGGACAATCTGCTGATGGGTGCATTCACCCGAAGCGACAAAGCCAAAATCGCCAATACGCTGGACAGCATCCTTGTCCGATTTCCCCGCTTGAAAGAGCGCTATAGCCAACAGGCCAGCACGCTTTCGGGCGGCGAGCAACAGATGATGGTGATCGGACGTGCGCTGATGGCCAAGCCGAAGCTGCTGTTGCTGGACGAGCCATCCTTAGGCATCGCGCCGAAGCTGGTGCAGGACATTGCCCGTGCGATCGTGGCGATCTCGCGCGATGAAAAGGTGACGGTGCTGCTGGTCGAGCAGAACAGCCGGATGGCGCTTTCCATCTCGAGCCGAGCCTATGCGATGTCCACCGGTTCGGTGGTGCTGACCGGAAATTCCAAAGAGCTGATGGGCGATGACCGGATCAAGGCCGCCTATCTGGGAGGAGAATTGTAAGATGCGTATCCTGGTCATGAACCCCAACACAACGGCTTCGATGACAGAAAAGATCGGGGTTGCCGCCAAGCGGGTAGCTGCAACCGGAACCGAGATCGTGGCCGTCAATCCGCTGCTTGGCCCCGCCTCAATCGAGGGATTCTATGACGAGGCGATGTCCTTGGCAGGGATGCTCGATGTGATCCGAAATTCGCAGGGCTATGACGCGGTGGTGATTGCCTGTTTTGACGACACGGGTCTCGACGCAGCACGCTGCCTGACCGACAAGCCGGTGATCGGCATTGGCGAGGCCGCCTATCACATGGCCTCGATGATTTCGAACAAGTTTTCAGTCGTTACCACGCTGGCACGTTCGGTTCCCGCGCTGGAGCACAACCTGCACCGCTATGGCCTGATCGCCCGCTGCGCCCGGGTAAGGTCGTCCGAGGTTTCCGTGCTGGAACTGGAGAATCCGAGGTCGGACGCCCGCAAACGCATCAGCACCGAAATCGGTCGCGCGGTTGCCGAGGACCGGGCTGAAGCGATCGTACTGGGCTGTGCCGGGATGACCGATTTGGCCGATGCATTGGCGGTGGAGCATGGGCTGCCCGTGCTGGACGGTGTGATCTGTGCCGTCGGACTGGCCGAGACGATGGTGAAGTTGCGGCTTGTGACGTCGCGAAGAGGGGGATATAGCCCGCCTCCTGCCCACAAAATCGCGTGATCTGGCGCTGTCACGACGGATTCTTTATTTACCTGAGTTGGCGGTTTGGCACCCCCGTATGGCGGTGTTGCAGAACTGATGTCTGTGGCGTGACTTCCCCTTTCCCCTATGGTTTCAGTTCACGCGAACGATCTCGGCAGTGCCGAGAAGCGGTTCATCAGTGCAATGCGGTCTGGCGGTCGGGGGCTCTTGTGCTGATGCGCTCTCCGAATGACTTGAGGAACCGCATCTTGGCTTCGATCCGACTTCGGGCGTGGTATCCGGTCCAACGCTTCCAGAACGCCCGTCCATAATGTCGGGTTGCCCGCGGGGTTTCGTTTCGGGCCCGTGCAGCCGGGCAGTCCTCTTTCCAAGGGTGCCCGTTCTTGCGGATAGGAATGATAGCCGTCGCGTCACGTTCGATGATGGCGGTATGGCACCAGCGGGTGTCGTAGACACCACGAAACGCCGCCTTTCAAATCACAACGTCAGCCAAATTCCCGCATAGCTCCTAGCGCAGACACGGCCTGACGACATCGATGAGCGGAAAAGGCAACTGTCCGACAATTCCGCCGTCGAAAGCTTCCTCAAATCCCTCAATGCCGAGCTAGTCTGGCGCAGAAACTGGCAAACACGCAGCGAGGTCGACGTAGCTCTCGTCAAATACATCAGCGGCTTCTGCAACCCGCGCCGCAAACACTCAGTCTTGGGCTGGAAAAGCCCCGTGGCTTTCGAAAACAAGGCCGCTTAACATGATCACCTGACCGGAACAGAACAGAACTGTGACAGGTCCAGTATTGCTCTAAAAAAACCGGAAAGAAACCGCGACAGGTCCAAAACTGAGACGAGTTAGCATTCGCCTTGCAGTGGGCCTAAATTTCAACCAATACTGCCACGCCTCTCTGAACGG
>JBBRKS010000166.1:0-8677 GCA_038231775.1 Rhodobacterales bacterium
GTGGGTCCTGATCGACGCTGAAGGCGTTGTTCTGGGCCGTCTTGCGACGCTGGCCGCCTCGATCCTGCGCGGCAAGAACAAGCCGACCTTCACGCCCCACATGGACATGGGGGACAATGTCATCATCATCAATGCTGACAAAATCCAGATGACCGGGAAAAAGCGGCAGGACAAAAAGTACTACTGGCACACCGGCCACCCGGGCGGCATCAAGGTGCGTACTGCGGCACAGATCCTCGACGGCGCGCATCCTGAGCGTATCGTTGAAAAGGCAGTTGAGCGGATGATTTCGCGCAACCGTCTTGGCCGCGTCCAGATGACCAACCTGCGCGTTTACGCCAGCGCCGATCATCCGCATGAAGCCCAGCAACCCGAGGTCATCGACATCAAGGCGATGAACCCGAAGAACACCCGGAGCGCATGAGCATGGCCGATATCAAAACTTTGGACGATCTGAAATCGGCTGTCGGTGCGGCTGCTCCGGTGGTGACGCTGGCCCCGGTGCGGGTGCCGGTGCGTGACAAACTGGGCCGCGCCTATGCGACCGGCAAGCGCAAGAACGCGATTGCGCGTGTGTGGATCAAGCCGGGTTCCGGCAAGGTCGTGGTCAACGGCAAGGCGATGGTCGAATACTTCGCCCGTCCGGTGCTGCAGATGATCCTGGCACAAGCGTTTTCGGTCGCCAACGTGGTCGGCCAGTTCGACGTGATGGCCACCGTCAAGGGCGGTGGGTTGTCGGGTCAGGCTGGGGCGGTCAAGCACGGCGTGTCCAAGGCGCTGCAACTGTACGATCCGTCGGTGCGGGCCGCTTTGAAGGCCGCAGGGTTCCTGACCCGCGACAGCCGCGTGGTGGAACGCAAGAAGTACGGCAAGGCGAAAGCCCGCAAAAGCTTCCAGTTCTCCAAGCGCTGAACTGGGTTTACTGGTTGGCAAAGGCCCGTGCATCGCACGGGCCTTTTGCATTTGGTGCAGGTCAATGGTGGGGCGGGATTTCTTTTTTTCTGCGAAAAAAAAGGGGCCGCTGGTGCGGCCCCAGTCGGGGAAATTCCTGGATTTGGGGCAGGCCTGCGGCTTTACGCCAGACCCGGCGCAGGGGTCAGGCGCGCCAGAACGGCTTTGCAGCCTCGGCAGCGGCGGCAACCGGGTTCAGGCCGATGTCGCACAGCATGTAGTCCGTCAGGCCGCGCAGGTCTTTGCGGGTGCGACGGCGCTGGTCCCATTGCACAGCAACCTTCAGCACACGCGACACAAGTGGCAGCGCAGAGGTCAGGGTGATCAGGGCAGATGGAGCGGCGGTCCGGGTGGTCATTTTACTCTCTATTGTATTGGTACAAGTTGCATGATCGCGCATACAATGCATACAATGTAGCGAACCGAATCGCCAGAGGACACTTGTAATGGATACAATTTGGCAGCCGGACTTAGGCAACGACGGGCCAAAGTACCTCGCCCTTGCGCAGGAACTGCGCCAGGCGATCCGGGTTGGCACTTTGGCAGAGGGGTCACGGTTGCCGCCGGTGCGCGATCTGGCGTGGTCGATCAAGGTGACGCCGGGCACGGTGGCGCGCGCCTATCAGATCGTCACACAGGAAGGGCTGTTGCAGGCCACGGTCGGGCGCGGCACCTATGTTGCAGCCCGGGTGCCGCGTCTTGGCCCCATACCGCCCGCCCCGGCAGAGCGTGACAACCGACCAGTGGCGGGGCGTCTTGACCTGCGCTCACCCAACCTGCCAGAGGTGGGGCAGGTTGCGGCCTTTGCCGAGGCGCTGCGCCGGATTGCTGGCAAGATCGACGCACAGTGGCTTGATTATACGAACCAATCGGCAGAAGCCCCCTTACGCTCAGCGGTGTGTGACTGGCTGACCGAACGGGTTTTGGGGCCGATCGGGCCGCAGGATGTTGTGCTGACCCATGGCGGGCAGAACGGCGTTTCGCTGATCCTGCAATGCTGTCTGCGCGGGGACCGCCCGGTCGTTCTGGTCGAAGAATTGTGCTATCCGGGCTTTCGTTATGCCGCCCGGCTGGCGCGGGCCGAGGTGCACGGGGTCGAGATTGATGCCGAAGGTGTGGTGCCGGACGCGCTGGAAGCCGCCTGCCGGCGTTACGGCCCACAGGTTTTGTGCCTGACCCCTGAGGCGCAGAACCCGACAACCGCCCGCATGTCAGAGGCGCGGCGTCTGCAGATTGTGTCGATTGCGCGCAGGTACAATCTGCAGGTGATCGAGGATGAGTGCTACTCTGCCCGCATCTCTGACCGCGCGACGTTGCGGGCTTTGGCCCCCGAACGGGTGTGGTACATTGGCAGCCTTTCAAAATCCATCTCTGCCGCCTTGCGCTTTGGCTTTGTGATCTGCCCGGCGTCGATGGGTGAACCGGGGCGGTTGGCGGCGCAGCAAAGCTATTTCGCGCTGTCGCAGGCGGTGTCATCGGTGTGTCTGGACCTGTTCCAGTCCGGGGCCGCCGAAGAGATCCGCGCCAAGGTGATGACGGAATTTGGGGTGCGCAGTCAGCTTGCGATGAACCTTTTGGGGGCGTTTGACCTGCACTGGCAAGAGGGGTTGCCGTTTGTCTGGCTGAACCTGCCGACCGGGTGGCGGGCGTCAACCTTTGCGCGCCGGGCTGAAGAGGCGGGGGTGCTGCTGCGTCAGGCCGACCAATACGCGATGGTCACGGGCCGTGCGCCCAATGCGGTGCGGATGGCGCTGGCCGGTGATGCGCCGCGGGATAAGCTGCAAGCCGGGCTTGCGCGTCTGGCCAGCCTTTTGGCCAGCCCGCCCAATGATATGGCGGTTTAGGGCCGCTAAGTGTTGCGCTGCGGACTCACGCTGCACTGCGGCGGATCGGCGGAAAACCGCAGGGATTGACGCAAAACCGCTTACGACGCAGACTTTGGCGCAGCGGGCATAATCGAGCAGTCAAAAAAATCGCCCGCCGAAGGAAATATCATGGGTCTACAATCCACGTTTCATGCGGCCAAAGGGGCTGACTTTCTGGGCTGGCGGGTCAGCCGTGCGGGCCGGACCGAGATTGTCTATGAAGACGGTGCGGCCCACCGGCAAATCTGGCGTCTGACGGAAGGCGAGGCTGACCAAAGTCTGGTCGATGCCATGCAGGCCGCCATGCAAAGCAGCCATGTCGTGCCCTGCCTGATGGAAGAGTTGAAGAAACGCGCAATTTCCATCGAAAACGGCAGTCTTTAAGGCATTGCGGGGCGTGGGGCTTGCCACAAACCGTGCAACTGGCCAAAGTCGGCGCATCAAGGGGCTTGTTTTATCATCGGCAAGCTGCTTGATTTGATCAAACGTTGAACACAACGGCGCTGCAAAAAATAACAAGCCGACAGGGTGAGTGATGTCTGAACCGCAAAAGCGGACCCGTTTCTGGGGGTCAGAGGCTGCCAGTGGCCTGGCCCTGATCAGCCCGACCGCGCTGTATGCTATACTTCTGCTGGCTGCACCGTTGGCGGCAACGCTGGTTTATTCCGTGCTGACCGATGGCTATCTGACCGTCATCCCGCAGTTTCAACTGTGCAATTATGTCGGAGAGTGCCACTCGCAACTCGCCGATGGCACCATGGCGCCGGACAGCTATCTGGGCGCGTGGAGCGACCCTATCGTGCGCACGCTGATGATGCGGTCGTTGTTCGTGTCGGTACTGGTGACGGTGGCGACGGTGTTTCTGGCCTATCCGGTCGCCTATTTCGTCAGCTTCAACGTGACCGCCTCGAAAAAGTCGATCTGGCTGTTCATGATCACCATCCCGTTCTGGACCTCGTATGTGATCCGGGTGTTCATGTGGAACGTGATGATCAGCCGGACCGGGGTGATCAATTCGGTGCTGCAGGGCCTGCACATCATCACCGACCCGCTGCAGATGAGCTTTACGATTCAGGCGATGGTGGTCACCCTCGCGCACGCCTATGCGCCGTTCGCCATTCTGCCGATCTATGTGGCGCTGGAAAAGATAGACCGCAGCCTGCTTGAGGCCGGTCAGGATCTGGGCGAAACAAGGTTCGCGACCTTCCTGCGCGTGACTTTGCCCTTGTCGATGACCGGGGTGATTGCGGCGGTGCTGATCGTCTTTATCCCGACCATCGGCGACTATGTGACGCCCAACCTGATCGGTGGCGGCAAAATCCCGATGATTGCCAACATGATCGAAAAGCAGATGCTGAAGGCTGACAACCGGCCCTTGGGATCGGCCATCGCAGTGTCGGCCATGCTGGTGGTCGGTCTGGTGTCGGTGCTGTTCTTGTTCCTGAACCGGCGCTTTCTGAAGGGGCAAAAATGAAAATCCCGGTTTTGCGGATTTATACCATCAGTTATCTGATGTTCCTGTACTGCCCGATCATCATTTTGCCGATCTTCGCCTTCAACAACTCGTCCGCCGTGGCCTTTCCGTTGCAGGGCTTTACGACGGAATGGTTTCACAACGTTTTCAATGACGCGGTTCTGGGGCAGGCGCTGAAAAACAGCCTGTTTGTCGCGTCTTGCACCGCCGTGTTGTCGGCCTTGCTGGGCACCTTGGCGGCACGGGCCAGCACGCGCTACACGTTCAAAGCCTCTGGCCCCCTGATGGCGCTGATCATGCTGCCGATGGTGTTGCCAGAGATCATCATGGCGATGGCGCTGCTGGTCGTGTTGCTGTCGCTGGGCGTGCGGTTGTCGTTGTTCACCATCATTCTGGGCCATGTGCTGGTTTGTACGCCATTCGCGGTGGCGATCCTGACATCGGCCTTCCAAAGCCTCGACAAGTCGCTGGAAGAGGCGGCCTATGATCTGGGCGAGGGGCCGGTTTCCACCTTTCGCCTGATCATTCTGCCCCTGGTGATGCCCGGCATCATCTCGTCCCTGCTGATCTGTTTCACCATCTCTTTGGATGAATTCATCGTCGCGAACTTTCTGGGGTCCGGAGAGCCGTTGTTGTCGACCTTCATCTACGGGCAACTGCGGTTCCCGAAATATGTGCCCAACATCATGGCCTTGGGGACCATTCTGGTAGCGGTGTCGATCACCCTGCTGGCCCTGGCCGAGTTTTTCCGCCGTCGTGGTCTCGCCAAGACCGGCGCCAAGGATACCGGAGGCTTCCTGTGAGTTCTGACAAGTCCACGATGATAGAGTTCAAGGACGTCCATAAATACTATGGCGATTACCATGCGCTGCGCGGCATCACCGCCACGATCAAGGCGGGTGAGTTTTTCTCGCTGCTGGGGCCATCGGGCTGTGGCAAGACCACGCTGTTGCGCACGATTGCGGGGTTTGAGGGGATTTCTTCAGGCGTGGTGCTGATTGACGGCAAGGATGTGGCGTCGATACCGGCCAACCAGCGGCCGACCAACATGGTGTTTCAAAGCTATGCGATCTTTCCGCATCTGACCGTTGCGCAGAATGTCGGCTTTGGCTTGCGCAAGGACCCGCGTTCGGCGGCTGACAAAGCGCGGGCGGTTGATGAATCTCTGGCGATGGTCGGCCTGTCCGGATTTGGCGCACGTGCCGCCCATGCGCTTTCGGGCGGTCAGCGCCAACGGGTCGCTTTGGCGCGGGCGTTGATCCTCAAGCCCAAGGTCTTGCTGCTGGACGAACCTTTGTCAGCACTCGACAAGAAGCTGCGCGAAAACATGCAGGTCGAACTGATCAAGCTGCAGCGTCAGGTCGGCATCACCTTCATTCTGGTCACCCATGATCAGGAAGAGGCGTTGGTCATGTCGGACCGCATCGCCGTGATGTTTGAAGGCCAGATTGCCCAGTTGGATAGCCCAGAAACGCTGTACCGGCTGCCCAAGACCAGCGCTGTGGCCAATTTCATCGGCACGATGAACTTTCTGCCCGCCAGCATCATCTCTGAGGGCGGCGGCAAGGTCGAGGTTGAGGCGCAGGGTTTTGGCCGCATCGTGCTGGATGCCGACAAGCAGGTGACCGGTGTTGCAAGCCCCGGAGGTGCGACCGTGGGCTTTCGCCCGGAAACCGCGACGATCCTGTTTGAGGGCCAATCCGCGACCGACCGCGAGACGATGGCGACGGTCGAAGAGGTGGTCTATTACGGCGACATGACCTATTACGATGTGCTCTTGGACGGCACATCGGCCCCGATGCGCCTGTCGATGCGCAACGTCTTTGGCCGCCCCGTGCTGGACATCGGCACCCGCACAAGGGTGGGGTGGAGTTCCGGCGCGTTGGTGATGTTTCGGTAAGTGTTACGCGAGAGTCGGGGTATCCCCCGACCTACCAGACCGCTTGTCGGTCTTGCGATACCCCGACGACGCCTCACGCCCCAACGAGCCGGTAGGTCGGGGGATACCCCGACTCTCCCCGAGCTACTGATCCTTCGCCAACAACCCCAACCCGCGCAAATAAATCCCGATCCCGCTTTCCAACAAATCCTCCGGCGAAAACGGCGATTTCGCGCCCGGATTGCCGCGCATGAACAGTTCCACCACACCGTGGCTGAGCGCCCAGATATGCGCTGAAAACATCGAAGCCGGGGGCCGCAATCCCACCGGCATGTGCTGGCTGAGACTTTCGGCCGCCCGTTCCAGCACGCCGCGCGCCTTTTGCGCCATCAGCGCCAGATCAGGATGCGCGTTGAACGACAGGCCGCTTTCGAACATCGCCATGTAATGCCCCGGATAGCGGCGCGCAAAGGCCAGATAGGCCCGCCCGGTCGCCTCAAACGCGGCCAAAGCGGTGGGTTTGCCCTCGTCATAGGCAAACTCCATCAAAGCGGCGAAAATGTCATAGCCTTGGCGCGCCACCTCGGCGATCAGTTGGTCGCGCCCGGCAAAATGGCGGTACACAGCGGCGGGCGTCACATCTACCGCCTTGGCCGCCTCTGACAAGGTAAACCCGGTCGGCCCTTTTTCCGCAATCAGCGCCAATGCCGCTTCGACCAGCGCCTGCCGCAGATTGCCGTGGTGATAGCCCTGCTTCACGTAACGTCTTTCATTGGTCCATAAATATCCCAAGGGGGGTCTGGGGGGACATGAGTCCCCCCAGCCGGGTCCGCCGAGCGTTCCCCGTCAGGTCACATCCCGGCCAATGCAGGCCCGCCGCAAATTTTGGCATCAACCGCCCCGATCACGCCTGCATCCTTGCCGACAAATTCCACCGCATTCAGCACGGTCTGGATCGCGGCAATCCTAGCGCGCAGTTTGTCATCCGACAGGATCACCGTCCACGGCGCATAGGCAAAGTGCGACTTCGCCATGGTTTCGCCGATCGCTGCCGAGTACTCTTTCCACTTGGCCAGACCGTCGATGTCGATCTGGCTCAGCTTCCATTGCTTCATCGGGTCGGCCTCGCGGTCCATGAAGCGTTTAAGCTGTTCGGCGCGATCCACCTCCAGCCACAGCTTGACCAGCACGATGCCCTCATCGGTGATCATCCGTTCAAATTCGGGCAACTGGCGGAAAAACTTGATCTTTTGATCGCCGGTGCAAAAGCCGAACACTGGCTCTACAATCGCCCGGTTGTACCAGCTGCGGTCAAACAGGGTGATTTCGCCATTGGCGGGCAATTGATCGACATAGCGCTGAAAGTACCATTGCGCCGTCTCACGCTCTGTCGGTTTGGCCAGCGCTATGATCTTGGCGACACGCGGGTTCAGGTTCAGCCGCACCGCCTCGATTGTACCGCCCTTGCCTGCCGCATCGCGCCCCTCGAACACCACGACAAGACGTTTGCCCTTGGCTTTCAGGTCATAATGCATCCGCACCAGTTGCAGTTGCAGACCCAGCATCTGCGTCTCGTAATCCTTGCGCTTCATCTCTTCGCGGTAAGGATAGGTCTTGGACAGGATTTCATCCTTGTTGGCCCCCTCGATGGCCTTGCGCACGTCTTTGGGCGCGTCCTTCTTGAAATAGCGGCTGATGGCGCCGTCAAAAGGCAAATCCATGGTTGTTCCCCTGTGATATGGGCACTGTTTGGGTTGCCCTTTGGGCGAAGTCTAGGACCAGCATGGGGTCAAGTCCATCCGGCCCTTGTGGCGGCACGATGAACGGCATCGACCACCTGTTCTGGATGGGTGTGATGCGGCATATGACCCGCATCGGGCAGCATCGTCAGCCGGGCCGAGGCGACCATTTCCGCGAATGGCTGGGCGTGGACCCAAGCGGGCACAATGGTGTCTGCGGCACCGTGAACCAGTTCAATCGGGATGTGCAGGTTTTGATACAAAGGCTCCATCGCCACGACATGGGCGTAAAGCCCGTTGACCTGCACCGCATTGGCGTCAAGCGCGCCAACGGGCAACGCGAGCGCTGCCCCGGTCGCGCGGGCATAGTCGGGCGGCGGCGGGCTGGGGGCAAACAAGGCTGGCATAAAGCGGTCCACCTGGGCATCGGTCACAAGGGCCGTGACCCACGGAAAGATCAGCGCCCGGCCAACGGCGGTTTCGGTCAGACGGTAGCTGAGGTCCAGCTTGCCCGGCCATGGCAGCGCGACACCCGACACCAGCACCAAAGCCTGCGCCGCCTGATCGCCGGTTACATGCAAGCCCCAGGCCAGCGCAACCACACCGCCGTAACTTTGGCCCAAAACCACGGGCCGTTTCAGCCCCAGTTGCCCAGCCGCAGCCGCCAGATGCAGCGCCTGCGCGGCGGGTGAGGCCTGATCGCCGCCCAACGCCTGCGAATGGCCAAGCCCGGGGCGGTCAAATGCCGTGACGCGGACGTTCGGGGTCA
>JBBRKS010000167.1:0-8620 GCA_038231775.1 Rhodobacterales bacterium
CATTGGGCCGAAACCGTGTGGGGCAGTCTTGAGGCGGCTGGCCAGTCGCCCGTCGCCCGTCCGTTGGCCGCCCTCAATTCCGCCTATGCGGCACAGGGGTTGCTGATCCATGTGACGGGTCGGGCCGCCAAGCCGATTTCGGTAAGTTACCTTTCTAAATCAGAGGTTTCTGACGCACTCCTCCACCACTATATCAAGCTTGATCCCGGTGCCGAACTGACACTGCTGGAAAATGGCCCCGCAGCTGCCCGTCTGAACATGGTGGTTGAGGTGGACGTGGCCGAAGGGGCGCGCTTTCACCACATCCGGGCCCAAGGCCGCGACCATGATCGCCGCGCAGTCACCCATATCTTCGCCCGTCTTGCCGCCAAAGCGCTGTTCAAATCCTTTACCCTCACAGCCAACGGCATCCTGACCCGCAACGAGGCTGTCATCGAATTTGCCGGCAACGACGCCAAAGCCCATATCGCCGGGGCCGCGATGGGCGACGGGGCGTTTCACCACGATGACACGATTTTTGTCACCCACGGGGCCGAACGCTGCGAAAGCCGTCAGGTCTTCAAAAAGGTGCTGAAGCATGGCGCTGTCGGGGTTTTCCAAGGCAAGATCCTTGTGAAGAAAGGCGCGCAAAAGACCGACGGCTATCAGATTTCCCAAGCGCTGCTGCTGGACGACGACAGCCAGTTTCTGGCCAAGCCAGAGCTTGAAATCTATGCCGACGACGTCAAATGCAGCCACGGGTCCACCTCGGGGGCGATTGATGACACGGCTTTGTTCTACCTGCGGTCACGTGGCGTGCCAAAACGGGCGGCGCAAAGCCTGCTAATCCTTGCGTTCCTTGCCGATTCCATCGCCGAGATTGAGGATGAGGCAATTGCCCACGACATCGGCGCGCTTCTGGAAGGCTGGCTGCAAAGGCATGAAGACTGATGGCCCTGACCTCTGACATTGTGGAAAGTTGGCGTCGCCCGGGGGCCGTGGTGCGCCGTCTGCGCAGCGCCGGCAAGTCTGAGCCGTTTGTTTTCACATTTCTGTTTGTTTTCCTGCTGTTGGCCTTTACCTCTTTGGCGCCCTATCTGTCCCGCGAGGCGACGTTGCACCCCGATGTGACGCTGTACCAACGCCTGTTTGGTGCGGCTTTGGGGTTGCTGGCACTTATTCCGGTGTTTTACCTGCTGGCCGCTTTGGGCCATTTGGTCGCCCGTCTGATGGGCGGCTCCGGCGGGTATTACGATGGGCGACTGGCGCTGTTCTGGGCCTTGACCTGCATCACCCCGGCGATGTTGTTCCTGGGTCTTGTACGGTCGTTCATCGGCGACGGCACCGCCGTCACGATCATTGGGTTGGCGATTTTCCTAGGTTTCGTAACCCTTTACAGCGTGATGTTAAAAGAGGTTGAGGGTCAATGAACCTGTCCCCCAAAGCCCTGTTCACCGCCACCCGCTTCACTTTGGCCCAGCCTGCCGCTGCGGCGCGCCACGTGATGGCTTTGGGTCTGTCCGTTGGGCAGGGCCTGATGGCCGTGGCACTGACCCCGATTTGCGCCACGCTGTTGATTGCCCTGACCCAAGGCATTCCGAGCGCAGTCGTTGAAACCGGCGTGCAAAATCTGGCGTCGCGACCCTTTGAACTGGCGCTGCTGCAATTCGCCCCGATGCCGGTCTGGGCGTTTTTGATGTGGCGGGTCGGTCAGATGTTCGGCGGCACTGGCACGTTCGCGCAAAGTCTCGCGCTGATTGCGTGGTTTCAGGTGGTTCTGTTCGTCGTCCAGATCGCTGGCGTGTTGCTGTTCCTGATCTTTCCGATCTTTGCCTTTCCGGTGCTCTTGGCGATCGTCTTCGCGCTGTTTTACCTTTTGACCCACTTCACCGCGGCGCTGAACGGCTTCACCTCGTTGACCAAGACGTTTTTCGGGATGCTTGGCACCGCGGTTCTGGTGCTGCTGCTGATCAGCATCGCCCTTGTCTTCATCCTTCCGGTGCCCCCAAATGTATGACGTCGCCCAAATCCGTGCTGATTTTCCGATCCTGTCGCGGCAGGTGAACGGCAAGCCGTTGGTCTATCTTGACAACGGCGCCTCGGCCCAAAAGCCACAGGTCGTGATTGATGCGATGACCCAGGCCTACAGTTACGAATATGCCAATGTTCACCGTGGCTTGCACTACCTTTCCAACCTTGCGACTGAACAGTATGAGGCGGTGCGCGGCAAGATCGCCCGCTTTCTGAATGCAAATGAGTCAGAGATTGTCTTCAATTCCGGCACGACAGAGGGGATCAATCTGATCTCTTACGGCTGGGCGGCCCCCCGTCTGCAAGCCGGAGATGAGATTGTCCTGTCGATCATGGAGCATCATGCCAACATCGTGCCGTGGCACTTTTTGCGCGAACGTCAGGGCGTCATCCTGAAATGGGTGGATTGTGATGCGAACGGCGATCTTGACCCGCAAGCCGTGATTGATGCCATCGGTCCGCGCACCAAACTGGTCGCCGTGACCCATATGTCCAACGTTCTGGGCACGGTTGTCGATGTGGCCGCGATCTGCAAAGGCGCGCATGACAAGGGCGTGCCGGTGCTGGTTGACGGCTCGCAAGCCGCTGTCCATATGCCGGTTGACGTCAAGGCTTTGGGCTGCGATTTCTATGCGATCACCGGACATAAGCTATACGGACCAAGCGGTTCCGGGGCGATCTTCATCCGGGCCGACCGTCAGGCCGAAATGCGCCCCTTCATGGGTGGCGGCGACATGATCCGCGAGGTGGGCCGCGACGCCATCACCTGGAACGACCCGCCGATGAAGTTTGAAGCGGGCACCCCCGGCATCGTGCAGCAGATCGGTCTTGGTGTCGCACTCGACTATATGACCGGCTTGGGGATGGCCAACATCGCCGCCCATGAACACGCGCTGCGCGACTATGCACGGGACAGGCTTGCCGGTCTGAACTGGCTGCAGGTGCAGGGCAATTCGGCCACCAAGGGTGCGATATTTTCCTTTACGATCAATGGGGCGGCCCATGCCCATGACATCTCGACCGTGCTGGACAAACGCGGCATTGCGGTCCGGGCGGGCACCCATTGTGCCATGCCGCTGATGGCGCATATGGGGGTCAACGCGACCTGCCGCGCCTCTTTCGGGCTGTACAACACGACGGCCGAGGTTGACGCGCTGATCTCTGCGCTGGAACTGTGTCACGACCTGTTCGCGTAAACTTTTCGGACCGTCAGCGAACAGCCAATCGCGCCACAGGTTTCGCGTTGCGTGGTGGCGCAGGGCAGGGTATAGACCGCGTCAGGCACCCATAGCTCAGCTGGATAGAGTGTTGCCCTCCGAAGGCAAAGGTCGCACGTTCGAATCGTGCTGGGTGCACCAAAACTCCCCCCTTACATGCAGATCTGATGGTTACATGCCGCCGCCTTCCGGCTGCGGGATGAACCGTGACCAACTCTGCCTTTGGCATGGATATCAGCAATAATCAGTTGAACGACTCGCACCAAGGGGCTTACCTAAATCAGCACCGTCGCGAGGAGACATCAGATGGCTTTTACCAACATCAGCGAATTGACCACCGACCGCAAAAAATACGTCACCAAGGTCAAGTCCGAGATGGCGGCGCAGTTGAAGAACAACACCATCCAGAAATTCTTCTATTATGACGGCCTGCCTGCGGGTGGCACCGGTGCGCAACTGTTGCTGTTCGGCAAATTGCCCGCACCCGATCTGAAGATTCTGAAGGATACCTCGGCCACGCAGGCTTTGGGGGAATGCTTTTTGAAGGGGGATGAACTGAACATCATCCTGTCAAAGGGCCGCATCCAGATGGACAAGTTGTCCAAGATGATGAAGGAATTTGGCGGTGGATATTCCGCCGTGCTGGTCGATGGGCTAGAGGCCAACCCGACGCTGACCGGTGCCGGAAAGTCGGTTGATCCTCAACAGGAACAGGCTGATAACGCCGTCCTTGAGGCGCGCAAGGCCTTTACCCGCATCCCCAAAGGGCTTGTAGGCGCCGGTGTCGACGACATGCGGGACCTGCTTGATGAGATTCAGGACTTGGCCAAGGACACGCCGCTGGACCTGCCCGCGATCCGCAAGAAACTTGCGACGCTTGAACTGTCGGTCAGCAAACTTGGCTCGGTTGGGACTTCCCCCACCCAAAAGCCTGCACCCGACACCGCGAAAGAAGAGGCTGACAGCCTGTGGGACAAGGTGATGGGGCGCTTTGACCGGATCAAGGGTCTGATCACCGACGCCGAACGCATCGAAGTGCGCAAGATCTGGGGCCTTGCCGAAAAGGCGCGTGAGGCGGCCAAGCACGGCGATGTCATCAAGGTGCTGGTCATGCTGGACAAAAAGATCATCGAACTTGCCAAGCTGGCGATTGCTGGCAAAGAACAACAAAAGGCAAAGGCCGAAGAGGGCAATGCCGCGATGCCCGGCTCTGAGGCGGAACGTCTGACCGGCGTGATCGAAAAGAAGGTCACCTGGGTGCGCAAGGCCGAAGAACTGGTCAGCAAAGAACGTACCAGTCTGGAAAAAATCCGCTTCGCCATCATGGCAATGAAGGAAAACTCCGGCGACCCCGCGCCGCTGCTGAAAGAGTTCGACCTTGCCGAAAAACGCCTGAACGGCGCGCGCGACGCTTTGGTCGAACAACGGCGTCAGCATAAGGAATTGCTGGACCGGCTGGGCAAATCCAAGACGGTTGACCCCAACCTCAAACGCATCGCCGAGGCGGCAGAGGCGGATATGGCCAAGCTGGACACGCTGTTTGACGATATCCCGCTGCAAACCGCCCGTGACCAGATCGAGGGCAAGCTGAAAGAGATGGGCGCTGCGATTGAATGGCGCGAAAAGCGCATGAAGGAAGAAATCGCCGACGGCAAGCATGGCATGGGGCGGCATGGGCCGCAGACCGGGCTTGAGGCGCAGGGCGTGCGCGCCTCGACCAGCGAAGCCTATGTCGATAACACCACCTCGACGCCAAAGGTCAAGGCGCGCGGTGCCGGCGTGACACCAGACAGCGCGTCAAACCCGATGGGCACCGCACAGCGCAGCGTTGACCGCAACGTGGACGGCACGGCGAAGGACACCACGGTGCGCTGGAACGCCGTCGATATCACCTATGCCGAGGAGGATGGCAAACGCGTCATCGTTGATGTGGACAAGACGGCCAAGGCAATCGTCGCCACAGCCACGCTTAGCGGCGCGTCTTTGGTAGGCTCCATGTGGGCGACCCCGGTGCTGGAAAAGCGCGCCTTCGACATCGTCGATGGCATCGCGAAAAAAATGGCCAAGTATCAGAAATACAAGAAGACTGGTGCTGGGTACAACGACTTCAAGCAGCTGGAAATCACGCTGGGCGTGGCCGAAAGTGGCGGCGCGGGCTGGGGCTACATGATGAAGAAGACCGGCGACAAAGGCGTTTCGCTGGATGCGCCGACCGCCAAGGGCTTTCTGACCGAATTTCAGGACGGCAAGATCACGCTTGAGCAATTGTTCAAGAAGTTGAGCGTAAAGATGGCCGATACCGACGACACGGGCAAGAACATGGTGATGGGCGTCACCGCGATCTACCGGCGCGCCGCGATCACTGATGCCTTCAAGCAGGTCACGATGTATCCCAACAACGAAGTCGATAAACTGGAATGGAAGCCGAACAAGGACTACACCGGCAATCTGGAGTTCACGGGACCCACGCCGGTCGGCTCCAAGGTTTTCAACATGCTGGCCTTGCCGTAGGTCACCAGCAGCCTTGATCGTTTCAGCACAAGCTTGCTGCACCAGTTATTGCAGCAGGCTTATGCACTGTGGCGTCACGCGGCACTTGGCTTTTGCATCACCCCCCCACCGGGATTGACCGCGGATTGATCTTTGCGCCGCGAACTGTGCTGCAAGCGGCGCTGGCAGGCTTGCACAAAGCCTGATTTTCGCGGATCACCCGGATGGGATGCGGGGGACAGCGATGTTTGCAGGCACGATGCTGATGGCGCTGGCGGTGGATGCTGCCTTTGGCTGGCCAGACCGGATTTACGCCCGCATCGGGCATCCGGTCACTTGGCTTGGCGGCCTGATTGATCAGGCCGATCAGCGGCTGAACCTGCCGACCGACCCGTTCTGGACGCGGCGCCTGAAGGGCGTGGCGGTCTGCCTTGGCGTCACAGCCCTTTCCGCAACCATCGCCCAACTGATCGTGTGGAGCGTGCCAAACGGGCCGTGGGGATATGTGCTGACCGGGATTATCGCATGGCCGCTGGTCGCAGCGCGATCCTTGCATGACCACGTGATGCGGGTGGCAAGACCGCTGGCGCAGGGCGATCTGCAGGGTGCGCGCGATGCGGTGGCGATGATCGTCGGGCGCGACCCTGCGACACTCGACACCTCTGGTGTGGCGCGGGCCGCGTTGGAATCATTGGCAGAAAACGCCTCGGACGGGGTGGTGGCGCCATTGTTCTGGGGCGTGATTTTTGGCCTGCCGGGGATCGCCGCCTACAAGGCGATCAACACGATGGATTCGATGATAGGTCATATGAGCCCGCGTTACCGCGCCTTTGGCTGGGCGGCGGCGCGGCTGGATGATCTGGTCAATCTGGTGCCCGCCCGTCTGACAGCATTGTTGTTTCTGGCGGTGTCGGGCAGTGCGTGGCAGACCGCGCTGAAAGTGACCCTCGTCGATGCAGGCCACCACCGTTCACCCAATGCCGGCTGGCCAGAGGCTGCGATGGCGGGCGCTTTGGGCATCAGGCTTTCAGGCCCGCGCATCTATGACGGTGAGGTATCGGTAGAGCCTTGGGTCAACCCGCGCGGTGTCGATCCGGGTGCGGTAGAACTGGGGCAGGGGCTGAACCTGTACCTTGCCGCGATGCTGGCCATGGCCGGGCTGATGGCCTTGGTCGCGGTGATTTAGGCGGCGGGTTTGGCTTTGGCCGGTTGGTTAGGGCAGGCCAAGGTTCAAAAGGGCGGCCACGTCCAGATGCTCCTCGATGTGGGCGGCAAGCTGGTTCAGGGTCGCCTCAACCTCGGCCCCATGGTTGCGCGGACTGGCGGGCAGACCAAGGGTGCGCAGGAAATCGGCGCGAAAGGCATCTCCGGCGAACATGCCGTGCAGATAGCTGCCCATGACGCGCTGGTCGGCAGAGATTGCCCCCTCGGGCTGGCCGTCGATCACGGCAAAGGGGCGGGCGCGGTCTGGGCCATCGGACTGGCCAATGTGGATCTCATAGGCGTCAATCGGCTGGCCGGTGCCCACATGAACCGCATGGGTCCGGGTCAAACGCTTGTCCGCCGTCATGGTGGTTTCGATGTTCAGCAGACCAAGGCCATCAGTGGTGCCCGCAGGCCCTTCGATCCCCTCGGGGTCTGAGACTTTCATCCCAAGCATCTGATATCCTCCACATATCCCCAAAATCCGGCCCCCCCGCCGATGATGGGCTGCAAGGTCAATGTCCCAACCCTGTTGACGCAGAAACGCCAGATCGCCCCGCGTCGACTTGCTGCCCGGAATGATGACCAAAGCGCAATCGCCGGGCAATGCCTCACCCGGACGCACCATCTGCACCTGAATGCCGGGTTCCGATTTCAGCGGGTCAAGGTCGTCAAAATTCGCGATGCGCGACAGTTGCAGGCAGGCGATTTTCGCACCCTCACCTGTCGTTTGGGCGATATCAAGCGCATCTTCGGCAGGCAGCCGCCACGCTTGGGCAAAGTAAGGCAGAACGCCGTAGCCGTGCCAGCCGGTGCGGGTTTCGATCAGCTTGTAGCCGTCATTGAACAGGTTAGGATCACCGCGAAACTTGTTGATGATAAAGCCTTTTATCAAAGCGTTGTCGCCATGGTCCAGCACCGCCTGGGTGCCGACCATCTGGGCAATCACCCCGCCCCGGTCAATATCGCCGACCAGCACAACCGGCACGCCAGCCGCCTTCGCAAACCCCATGTTGGCAATGTCACCGGCGCGCAAGTTCACCTCGGCGGGTGAGCCTGCGCCTTCGACGATCACAAGGTCATGGGCGGTTTGCAGGCGGTGAAAGCTTTGCAGAACCGGGGCCATCAGCGATGGTTTCAGGGCGGCATAGTCACGCGCCTTGACGGTCGCGATGCGTTTACCCTGCACGATCACCTGCGACCCCACCTCGGACTCCGGTTTCAGCAGCACCGGGTTCATGTCGGTGTGCGGTTCCAGCCCGCAGGCAAGCGCTTGCAGCGCCTGTGCGCGACCAATCTCACCGCCATCCACCGTGACGGCGGCATTGTTGGACATGTTCTGCGGTTTGAAGGGGGCGACTGACAGGCCGCGCAGCTTGGCCGCACGGCACAACCCGGCCACGATCAGCGACTTTCCGACATTCGACCCTGCCCCTTGAATCATGAAGGCTTTCACGGGGTTATGCCAAGGACTTCAGGCAATCTGTCGCGGGTGGCATCGCTGAACAGAAAGGTCTGCCAGCCACGCGCAGCCGCCGCCGCGATGTTCTTTTCGGCGTCATCTATCAGCAGGATGTCAGCGGGGGCAAAGCCTGACCAATCCTCAATCGCCGCAAAAAACCGCGCATCGGGCTTTTTGAACCCCAAAGGGCCAGAGGCGAAAATCTTCTGAACTTTGTCGCGAAAGCCCATGATTTCCC
>JBBRKS010000168.1:0-8506 GCA_038231775.1 Rhodobacterales bacterium
AGCGCCACGTCCTGCCATTTATAGCTGGCAAGGATCGGCGACAGGAAAATATCGACCACCGCCTTGAACCCGTTGATCCCGATCAGATCAAACACCACGACGCCGATCACCATGGTCAGGATCACCGAGGCCACCGGGGTTACCACCAACATCGCCACCGAAGGCTCGCGCCGCTTCTCCAGCTTAAGCCGCATGGGTTGTCTCCCCCGACTCCGCAGAACCGTGAATCCCGCCCATCAGCAGGCCAATCTCGTCAATCTTGGCATCCGCCACCGCCATTGGTTTGGACAATCGCCCGCTGTTGATCACGGCAAGGGTATCGCACAGGCTTAGCAGCTCATCCAAATCCTGGCTGATCACCACAATCGCCGACCCGGTCGCGGCCAGATCGACCACAGCCTGATGGATCGCCCCGGCAGCCCCGGCATCCACCCCCCAGGTCGGCTGGCTGACCACCAGAACCGCAGGCTTCTGCAAAATCTCGCGCCCCATGATGTATTTCTGCAAATTGCCGCCCGACAGACTTTCGGCGGCCGCACCCGGCCCGGTGGCCTTGACGGCAAACGCCTCGATCACCTCACCGGCATAGGTCCGCGCCGCCTTGGCATCAACCAACCCCAGACGCACCATGCCCAGCCGGTCCCGCGCCGTCAGGATCGCATTGTCGGCCAGTGAAAAGATCGGCACCGCCGCATGGCCGTTGCGCTCTTCAGGGACAGAGGCGACACCCTGCGCCCGCCTGTCCCGCGCCTTCATGGCCCCGACCGCAACCCCGTCAACCGTGACCGCACCGGCATCGACCGTAGGTTCCTCGCCCGACAAAGCCAGCAACAGCGCGTTCTGCCCGTTGCCCGCCACCCCCGCGATGCCAAAGATTTCCCCGGCCCTCACGTTGAACGAGATTTCCTTCAACGCCGTCCCGAACGGCCCGTCCGCGGCCAGCGACAGCTTGACCACCCGCAGCTTTTCCGCCCCAAAACTGCGCGTCGCACCGCGTTGAATGTCCTTCAGACTGCCGCCGATCATCTTTTCCGCCATCGACCGGCTGGTTTCCACCCTGGGATCGCAGGTGTCCACCAGCTTGCCACCCCGAAGAATGGTCGCCGTATCGCACAACGCCTTGATTTCATGCAGCTTATGGCTGATGTACAGGATCGAGCATCCCTCGGACGCAAGCTTGCGCAGCACGACAAACAACTGCTCCACCTCTTGCGGCGTCAGAACCGAGGTCGGCTCGTCCATGATCAGCAGCTTGGGATTCAGCAGCAACGCCCGCACAATCTCTATCCGCTGCCGTTCGCCGACTGACAGGGTTGACACGATGCGGTGCGGTTCCAGTTTCAGCCCATATTGCCCCATCACCGCGACAATCTTCGCCTCAAGATCGCGGGCGGGAATGGTGGCATCCATGCCCAACGCGATATTTTCCAGCACCGTCATCGCCTCGAACAGGGAAAAATGCTGGAACACCATCCCGATCCCCAGCTTGCGCGCCGCCTTGGGGTTGGCCACCGTGATGCGATGGCCGTCCCACGCAATCTCACCCTCGTCCGGCTGCATGATGCCGTAAATCATCTTGACCAGCGTGGATTTGCCCGCGCCATTTTCGCCCAGCAACGCGTGAATTTCCCCCGGACGGACCGAGAATCCGACATGGTCGTTGGCCAACACGCCCGGAAAGCGCTTGGTGATGCCTGTCAGTTGCAGTCGGGGCTGTTGCAGGCGGGCGGGTTCGGCCATCGGCGCTCCGTTCATGGGTGCGGGCTTGACAAGTGATGCGGAGTGCGAAGCACCTTGTATATGCAGCCAGAATTTGAAGCAGCTTCATGTTTGTGACACAAAACCCGGCCAACACCGGCCAACTGCCCCATTTTCACGCGCCAAAGCCGCGATTTCGCCAAACCATCCCCCGTTCCGCCGTCTGTGCGGCTGTTTTCTTGGGCAAAGGCTAGACCGGAACCTTGAACCGAAACAAGGGATTCCCTTTGGCCCTGTGACCGCGTTGCCTGACAACAAAGCAATTGCCCTGCGATTGGGCAACCACGACACCACGACCCCCTTGCCTGTTGCCCGCATCGTGGCATGGTTCGCCCAACTCAATCGGATGGAGAGACCTATGCAACTTGACCACGAAGCCCTGCTGCGCCGTGCCATCGAAGAATCCGCCAAGGCGCGGGCGGCGGGCAACCATCCCTTCGCCTCGATCCTCGTTGGCCCCGATGGCAGGGTCCTGATGACCCAGCACAACGCCTATATGCCCGACCATGACATGACCGGCCACGCCGAGCGTGTGCTGATGACCCGTGCCTCAACCACCCTGCCCAAGGCGCTTTTGGCCGAGTGTACGATTTACACCTCAGCCGAACCTTGTGCGATGTGTGCGGGCGCAATCTACTGGACCGGTTTGAGGCGCGTGGTGTTCGGCCTGACCGAAAAAGACCTGAAAGCCATTACCGGCGACCACCCCGAAAACCCGACGCTGGACCTGCCCTGCCACATCGTATTCGCCGCAGGCCAACGTCAGATCGAGGTGATCGGTCCGATGCTGGAGGACGAGGCGGCAGCCGTTCATGTCGGCGCCTGGGGCTGAAACGCAGACCTCCAGACCCCGTGCCACATTAAAACACCGGCGCGGATCTCTCCGCCCCGGTGCGTTTGGCTTTATTGGCCCGTATGTCAGTCTTCTTCGCCCATCCATTTCCAGATCGTCGCACCCAGCACCGCCCCGACAATCGGTGCCACCCATAACAGCCAAAGCTGCCCCAGCGCCCAACCACCGGCGAAAATCGCCTGACTGGTGGACCGTGCCGGATTGACCGAAGTATTCGTCACCGGAATCGAAATCAGGTGGATCAGCACCAGCGCCAGACCAATCGCAATCGGCGCAAATCCGGCCGGAACACGTTTATGGGTCGCCCCAAGGATCACGATCAGAAAGAACCCAGTCAGCACAGCCTCAATCAGCAGGGCCGACAGCATCGAATAGCCACCCGGCGAATGGTCGCCGTAGCCGTTGGCGGCAAATCCGCCCAGATCAACCCCGGCCTTGCCAGAGGCTATCACATACAAAACCGCCGCCGCCGCGATGGCTCCAACCAGTTGCGCCACAATATAGGGCAGGATTTTGGCCGCCGGAAAGCGCCCCGCCGTGGCAAGCCCGATGGTCACTGCCGGGTTGAAATGGCCGCCCGAAATGCCGCCGACCGCATAGGCCATGGTCAGAACTGTCAGACCAAACGCCAGCGAGACACCGGCAAACCCGATGCCCAGCGTCGGAAACCCTGCCGCCAGAACCGCACTGCCGCAACCGCCAAAGATAAGCCAGAACGTGCCGAAACTTTCGGCAGCCAATTGTTTTTGCATGGATAGTTCTTCTTGATTTTACCAAGGCGACCTTTTCGCAAAGGTCGTTGCCCTGTCAAATCCATTTAATGCGGGGCGTCGCGGGTTTAAGCGCAGGGCAGGTGACTTGTTGTGTTAAAAAGAATAACAAAAGGTTAACAAAAAACATAATATGTATTAATTACAATGGATTAGCGGGCATATCACGTGTGTTATCACGTGTGTTATCACGTGAAATCTCACCTCAATACTCCGGCGCGAACCCGATAGAGGGGTCAACCGAACCCTGCCGCCCTTCAATCAAAATCTCGCCCACCCGGGCCGGGGTGCGGGCAATCACCCGACCGCGCCGGATGACCTGCAATTTGACCGCCTTCAACCGCAAAGCCTCGGCCGGGTCGCGGGCCTGCAGGACAACAAGATCGGCCCAACTGCCGACCTCAAGCCCATATCCCTGCAATCCCATGGTCCGGGCCGAATTCGTGGTCAGGGCGGCAAAGATTGCGGCCTTTTCTTCAAGGCTGCCCATCTGGGCGACATGGATCGCCATATGCCCGACCTCTAGCATGTCCCCCGATCCCATCGAATACCAAGGGTCCATCACGCAATCATGCCCGAATGAGACGTTGATGCCCGCCGCCATCAGCTCGCGCACCCGCGTCATGCCCCGGCGTTTCGGATAAGCATCGTGCCGCCCCTGCAGCATGATATTGATCAAGGGATTCGGGATCACATTCATCCCCGCCTCGGCGATCAGGGGGATCAACTTGGACACATAATAATTGTCCATCGAATGCATCGAGGTCAGGTGCGACCCCGCCACCCGCCCTTGCAACCCAAAGCGGACGGTCTGCGCCGCAAGGGTCTCGACATGCCGGCTCATCGGATCATCGGTCTCATCGCAGTGCATGTCGACCGGCAGGCCCCGGTCGGCGGCAATCCGGCACAAAGCCTCAACCGAGGCGCGGCCCTCGTCCATCGTGCGTTCGAAATGGGGGATGCCGCCGACGATATCGACGCCCATATCCAGCGCCCGGGTCAGCGAAGCGACGCCGTCTTTGGCCCGATAAAAGCCGTCCTGCGGGAAGGCGACCAGTTGCAGGTCAAGATAAGGCGCGACCCGCCGCTTGACCTCCAGCATGGCCTCGACCGTGATCAGGCGCGGGTCAGACGTGTCAACATGGGTCCTTATGGCAAGCAGGCCTTGCGTGACAGCAAGGTCGCAATATTTCAGGGCACGGTTGACCAGGGCATCGACGGTCAGGGTCGGGCGAAGTTCCCCCCACAGGGCGATGCCTTCCAGCAGAGTGCCGGAACGGTTCATCCGGGGCAGACCAAGCGAAAGCGTCGCGTCCATGTGGAAATGGGGGTCGATGAAGGGCGGCGTGACGAGGCGGCCCGTGGCGTCAATTTCCAGCGCCGCGGTGGCCTGAATATGGCGGGCGAGGGCGGTGATTTTGGCGCCTTGAACCGCGATATCAATGCCCTTGCGCCCGTCGGCGAGGTTGGCTTGGCGGAGGATCAGGTCGAACATTTGGCACTCCTGTGTTAGGGACAGGATTGCTGCGGGATGGCGTGGGGTCAAGGGGATATCACCGGGATAACACGCGTGTTATGTCTGGTAAGGGGTTGATATGGATGGGTTTTGGAAAATTTATTAGGGTTTTGTTAAGATGTGAAATCTATGTTTGGTCCGCGACAATGGGGTGAACCTTGACCACGTCATTTCCCTGTGCGGTAGCTCGCGCTGCTTTTTGCGACAGATGCCCTGATCTTATACCTGCGAAGTGCAGCCTCTACCATTTCCCGACTGTTTGGATTTGTCGGCCCAAGCGTCACGCCGACAATGGCGTCTGGAGGAAAGGGCATACAAACGTATGGCGAAACTTGGCTTTGGCTTACGCGAAACTTTAGGGCATCCCCTAACCGATCTGGTGAATTGAATGCCAATATCCGCCATTCCCTTTCTTCGCAGAATGCACCGTTCTTCACAGTGAACAAGTCGGCCGCCGCATTTTCCTGGCGAGATGTCTTTTCTGGAGTGAGATCGAGACTGAAGGAACCACCTCCGTCTGGGTGCAGTTGGAACTTTGCGGCGTCTTCGCTGAAAGCAAGATGCAAAGCTTTGACAACCTCAGTAACGCGGCCAATATCCTGATATCCGTATGCAATCTTTGAAAAACGGACCGACAGAGCGTGTGCGTTCTCTCTCACCGTATTTTCCATCTTAGGTCTTTTCAGCTTTGGCAAGTTTCGAGCTGATTTTAACCTCGTCTCGCAAAAACGCAGCCGTCACCCCTATCGCAATCGCCTGCGGGTGTTTGCCCAAACCCGGGTCGCCTATGGGGCAGGTGATCTGGGCGATCTTTTGCGGCGGGTGGCCGAGGGCTTTCAGCCGATTGCGGAACCTTGCCCATTTGGTGGCGCTGCCGATCAGGCCGCAGGTTTGGAAGCCGTGGGTCAGGAGGGCGTGGCACAGGTCAAGGTCAAGCGAGTGGGAAAAGGTCAGGATCAGGTGATGGGCATCAGGCGGAGCCAAGTGGACAGCAGCCACAGGGTTGGCGGCGGGCAAGGCGGTGACGTTGGAAGGGATATGGTCGGGGAAGCGGTCCTGGGCCACGTCGATCCAGGTGACGTGCAGGTCGGGCAGCGGGCTTAGGGTGGCGATCAGGGCGCGGCCGACATGGCCTGCGCCCCAGATCCACAGGTGTCTTGTCGGGCGCGACAAAGGCTCGATCAGCCAGCCTTGCAGGAGTTGGGTTGGCGGGGTTTGGCCTTGGGTGCGAGCATTTGACAGCAGGCGTTTGACGGCGAGGGGCATGAGGGTTGGGGAGACTGGCGCTGGGAGGGAGGGCTTGGCTTTCGCGGTGGCTTTGGGTGGCGTACTTGGTGGGGGTTCTGGCGCTGCGGGCAGTCTTTCGGCGATTGGCATGACCTTTAGGGTGGTCCCTGAAGGCGGGGCGACCGGGCGGGCGATCAGGGGGGCCTCGGGCGGGAGGGTCAAGGTCGTGTAAACCTCTGTCACGAGGGTGACGGCACCGCCGCAGCATTGGCCCAAGGTTGGGCCGAGGGGGATGCGGCTGAGGGTCTTGCCGCCGGTCTGCAGCAGGGCGCGGGCGGCTTGGGTGGCTTGATGTTCAAGCGCCCCGCCGCCGATGGTGCCGGATTGGCCGGTTTGCCAGACCAGCATGGATGTGCCGGTTTCGCGCGGGGCAGAGCCGTCGTGCGAGGCTACGACGATGCGCGCCACGGTGCCGTGGGTTTGGGTGGCGGTTCGAAGGGCGGCGAGGTCGAACATTGGGGGGGCCGGTTGGGGTTGGGGGGGGAGTTGGGGGAGAGTCGGGGTTTCCCCCGACCTACGGGTTTGGGGTTTGTCGGGATTTGGGGGTGGTTGCGGTTTGGCGGGGCGTCGGGGTGGCCCCCGACCTACGGGTTTTGCATTTGTTGGAGGGCCATCAGGATACGTTCGGCGGTCGCGGGGGCGTTGAGGGCGGGGTATTTGTCGCCGCAACTGGCGACGGCGTGCGACAGCGCGAAAAAGGCGGACATGCCGAGGTTGAAGGGCGGCTCGCCTACGGCCTTGGATTTGCCGACGGTGTCTTCGATATTCGGGTCGGTCCAGAGGGCGACGTTGAAGATATCGGGGCGGTCCGAGATGGCCGGGATTTTGTAGGTGCTTGGGGCGTGGGTGGTCAGGCGGCCTTTGGCGTCCCAGACCAGCTCCTCAGTCGTGAGCCAGCCTGCGCCTTGCACATAGGCGCCCTCGATCTGGCCAATGTCGAGGGCGGGGTTCAGCGAGGTGCCGGTGTCGTGCAGAATATCGGTGCGCAAAATGCGGTTTTCGCCGGTCAGAGTGTCGATGACGACTTCGGTGACGGCGGCCCCGTAGGCGAAGTACAAGAACGGGCGGCCCTGACCCTTGACGCGGTCCCAGGTGATTTTCGGGGTGGCGTAAAAGCCGGTGGAGGACAGGGAAATCCGCGCCTGATAGGTCCAGTTGGCGACCTGCTGGAAGGCGTAGGTTTCACCTGAAACGCGGATCTGGCCGTTGGCGAAGCGGACTTTGTCCGGGGTGGTCTGGTGTTTGCCAGCGATGAAGGTGGCCATGCGGTCGCGGAGCGTGAGGGCGGCGTTTTCGGCGGCTTTGCCGTTCAGGTCGGTGCCGGAACTTGCGGCCGTGGCAGAGGTGTTGGGGACTTTGGCGGTGTCCGCAGCGGTGATCCTGACGTCGGCTGCCTGCAGGCCGAAGACGTTCGCCACGACTTGCGCGACCTTCTGGTTCAGGCCCTGACCCATCTCTGTGCCGCCGTGGTTCACGATCACCGAGCCGTCCTGATAGACATGCACCAGCGCCCCGGCCTGATTGAGCCAGGTGAGCGTGAAAGAGATGCCGAATTTCACCGGGGTTACGGCGATGCCCTTTTTCAGGATCGGATTTGAGGCATTGAAGGTCGCGATGGCGGCTTTGCGAGCGTGGTAGTCTGAGGTTTTGATGAGGTTGTTCAGGATCTTGTCGGTGATCGAATCCTCAACCGCCATCCCATAGGGTGTGGTCTGCGGTGGGCTGCCCATCGGGGCATACAGGTTGGTTTGCATGACCGCGACCGGGTCAAGCCCAAGCGTGTGGGCAAGGTGGTCGATGACACGCTCGATCCCGATGATGCCTTGCGGGCCGCCAAAACCCCGGTAAGCGGTGGCCGATTGGGTGTTGGTTTTCAGGCGGTGGGATTCGATGCGGATGTTGGGAATCCAGTAGCAGTTGTCGGCGTGCAGCATGGCGCGGTCGGCGACGGCAAGCGACAAATCCTGGCTCCACCCGCAGCGAATCAGGTGGGTGAAGTCGACGGCGATCAGGCGGCCCTTGGCGTCAGCGGCGGCTTTGTAGTGGATTTTCAGGTCGTGGCGTTTGCCGGTGATGACCATGTCGTCGTCGCGGTCGTAGCGCATCTTGCAGGGTTTGCTGGTGGCGTGTGCCACAAGGGCGCAGGCGACGGCGAGGGCGTTGCCTTGCGACTCTTTGCCACCAAAGCCGCCGCCCATCCGGCGCATTTCCACCCGTACGGCGGACATTGGCAGGTGCAAGGCATGGGCGACTTTGTGTTGAATTTCGGTGGGGTGCTGGGTGGAGGACAGCACATGCATCCCGTCTTCCTGCGGGATTGCG
>JBBRKS010000169.1:0-8490 GCA_038231775.1 Rhodobacterales bacterium
CAGTGGGCCCCTTGGCGGGTCTGGTGGTGGTGATGGCCTCGTTCATCATGGGCGAGGATGCCAGCACACCCGCCCTGTTCGCCGCCGCCGGGGCGTTGGTGGCAGTTTGCGCGGGCTTTGGCTATGTTCAGGGCATGCTTGTCACCCAGTTGAAGCTGCCGGCGATTGTTGTGACGCTTTCCTCCTTCATCGGGCTGCAGGGGGTATCGCTTTTGCTGCGGCCGCGGCCTGCAGGCACGATCAGCGATGCGGTTTCCACCTTTTTCGGAACACCGCTTTTGGGTGTGCCCGCCGGGATGGTGTTGGCGCTGGTCGCTGTGGTGGTGTTCGAAGTCGTGCTGTTTCGCCGCCAGGCCGGACGCAAGTTGCGCGCTGTCGGATCGAACCCGGCGGCCAGCCTGCGTCTGGGCGTAGACGCCGGGCGGGTGACAAGGATCGCCTTTCTGATGTCGGGGGCGTTTGCCGGGGTCGCCGGGCTGATGCTGGCAGGCCAGATCGGTATAGGGTCCGGGACCACGGGCGTGGATTTCAGCCTGATGAGCATCACCGCTGTGGTTCTGGGCGGCGTCAGCGTCGCGGGCGGGCGTGGCTCGGCCATCTCGGTGTTGTTTGGGGCGGCTTTGGTGCAAGCCACCACCAGCGCCTCGTCTTTTCTGAACACGGACAGTTCCTGGCAGTATACGGTGGTGGGAGCCATCACGCTGATCGGGGCCTGCCTGTTCAGCCTGGCCCGCAGTCAAACGGGCGCTGCCAAGCCGGCACATGGCTAAATACATCAAGGGGGGATCGCTTTGAAAACAAGTACCGAACGCATTCTGACAACCCATACCGGCAGTCTGCCGCGCACCAAGGCGCTGTCGGCGTTGCTTGTCAAACGCGAGCAACGCAAGCCCTTTGACTCCGCTGTCCTGAAGGCCGAGATCGAAAGCAATCTGGACGCCAATATCCGCAGACAGGCCGAGTCCGGGGTCGATATCGGCAATGACGGCGAAACACCACGCGTCGGGTTCTCGACCTATCCGACCGAACGCATGACCGGCTTTGGCGGGGAATCGCACCGCAAGCCGACGCTGGATGCGATCAAGTTTCCCGGATTTGCCGATTTCATGGCGCGTCAGATCGGCGTGTCCGATGATCTGGCCAAAGTATGGAATGCCCCACAGTGCGTGGACCGTCTGCACTATGACCCTGCCTTGACCGAAGCCAAAGAAGAATCTGATCTGTTCAAGGCGGCAGCGGCCCGCACCGGCATATCCTTTACCGAGAACTTCATGTCGGCGGCCTCGCCCGGGATTGTGTCAACGACAATGCTGCTGTCGCCGTCCAACCCGGCCTACCGCACCGACCGCGATTATGTTTTGGGCATCGCGGCCGAGTTGAAGAAGGAATATGATTACATCGTCAGCCAGGGTTTCGTGCTGCAACTGGATGCGCCTGATCTGGCGATGGAGCGCGTGATCATGTACGGCGACCAGCCGCTGAACGCGTTTCTGGACCGTGTGGCGCTGCATGTCGAGGCGATCAATATTGCCACCGCCGACATTCCGCGCGACCGGGTTCGACTGCATGTCTGCTGGGGCAACTGGAACGGCCCGCATCAGGACGATGTCGACATGGAGGTACTGCTGCCCTTGCTTTACAAGGCCAAGGTTGGCGCGCTGTCGATCCCGGTTGGCAACCCGCGCCATGAACATGAGATCGAGGTGTTTCGCCGTCTGAAACTGCCCGATGACATGCTGCTGATCCCCGGCGTCATTGATGTGACGACCAACTACCTTGAACATCCGCAGGTGGTGTCCAACCGCATAACCGCTGCCGTCGCCGCCGTGGGCGACCGTGAACGGGTGATTGCGGGCACCGACTGCGGCTTTGGCACCTTTGCCAGCTACGAGTTCATTGCCGAGGATGTGGTCTGGGCCAAGCTGAAGGCACTGTCAGACGGGGCAAAACTGGCCTCGGCCAAGCTTTGGGGCTAAGGCGCTCTCCGCCGCCGCCCGGGTGATCCGGGCGGCGGCGGGGGTCTAGGTCAAAATCCGATCGAGAACCCTTCGTCCAGCGTCAGGATCGTGCCGCGCGCGGGTTTGCTGTCATCGCAGCTCAGATACAGGATCGCCGCCGCCATCTCTTGCGGTTCGGAGTAGGTGCGGATGCTGGGGGTCCGTGCGCCCATCGCATCGACAAAGCCCTGATACTGCGCCTCGGTCCGCAGGTTTTCGTTCATCGGGGTGGCGGTATTGCCCGACGCGATCGCGTTGACCCGCACATTGTCGCGCCCGAATTCGATCTGCAACGACCGTGTCAGCATGTTCACCGCAGCCTTGCTGGCGGTGTAGACGGCGTAATTCGCCAGCGCCATGTGCCCCAGCACGGATGAGACGTTCACGATCCAGCCGGTGTGGCGGGCGCGCATCGACGGCGCTATGGCACTCATCGTGTTCCACGTCCCTTTGACGTTGATGTCCATGACCGAGTCATACAGCGCCTCGTCCGTGGCCCCGCAGGGTGTGGGCGGGAAGATGCCAGCGGAGTTGACCAGTATGTCGATCGGGCCATGCGCCGCGACAGCTTCTGCCACCACTTTGCTAACCTGTGCGGGGTCGCGCACATCGCAGACATGGGCCGAGGCTTTGCCACCGGCGGCCCGAATCTGGGCGGCCACGCCTTCAGCCTTGGCCAGACTGCCACTGGCCAGGATGGCAACCTTGGCGCCCTCTTTGCCGAACAACAGCGCCGTTGCCGCACCGATCCCCTGCGATCCGCCCGC
The DNA here is from genome assembly GCA_038231775.1 of Rhodobacterales bacterium. Lineage (GTDB taxonomy): Bacteria > Pseudomonadota > Alphaproteobacteria > Rhodobacterales > Rhodobacteraceae > Stagnihabitans. Next base: position 2,765 of record JBBRKS010000169.1, read on the forward strand.
AATGAACGCGACCTTGCCTTCAAGCTTTCCCATCAGTTCCTCCCTCTTGGCCGATTTCAAGTTCCCCGCACCCGTTTCGGGTTTGCCGGGTCAGTTCCGTTCCAGCCCCGCCATGCGCGCCAGCACGTCACAGACGGCGGCCACATCTTCGTCGGGATGGGCAGCGCCACCCGCCAGATAGATCGGCAGGCTGGCGCTGAGCAGCGGGGTTGGGCAATCAAGCCCCATGGCAAACTGACCAATCACGCCCAAGTCTTTGTAATACATCGGAAAGCCAGCTGTGACGGGGGTATAGCTGTTTGCAGCCATCATCGGCCCGCGGATTTCAAGCATCCGCGATCCGCCCGCCCCCAGCTTCACCACATCCACGATCTGCTGCGGGTCAAGCCCGGCCTTGATGCCCAGCACCAAAGCCTCAGCTGCGGCAACATTGTGGATAAAGACCAACAGGTTGGCCACATATTTCATCTTGCTGCCGTTGCCAAAGACGCCCAGGTCAAAGAACGCCTTGGCAAAGCCTTGAAAGACCGGGGCGCAGGTGGCGATGGCGGCGCTGTCGCCGCTGGCATAAACGGTCAGATCGCGGGTGCGGGCCTGTGCGCCGGTCCCGCTGAGCGGGCAATCCAGCATAACATGCCCGGCTGAAGCGAGGGCATCGCGGGCGGCGGTTTTGGTTTCAATGCGCATCGTGCTCATCTCGACCACGGTGGACATCGGGGTCGATGCCGCGACAAGTGCTGCGACGGTCGCCTCAAGTGCTGCTTCGTTCGGCAGGCTGGTCAGGATAAGGCGGGTGTTTTGGGCCAGGTCTGCGACCGTTGCCATAATATCAACGCCCATTGCGGCCATTGCGGCGGTTCTGGCCGAACTGGTGTCAAAGCCCAAGACCCGGAACCCGGCCTCAACCAGATTTTGCGCAATGGCGCTGCCCATGATGCCAAGCCCGATGATGCCGACCGTCTTGTCTTCGCTCACGCCGTCCTCCGTTGCCGCCCGCATTGGGTGGATTGCCGTCAAGTTACTATGCGCCGACCTCTGGCTGCAGAAACCCCAAGACCGCTGCGGCGAAGGGTTCGGGCGCCTCGATGTTGGACAGATGCGCCGCTTCGGGCAGGATCGTCAGGCTTGCACCGGGGGTGGCCGTTGCCATCGCTTGCATCACGTCTGGCGGGGCGGCCCCATCCAAGGCGCCGCACAGATAAAGCGTCGGGACCGAAATTTCGCCAAGACGGCGGTCATAGTCCAGACCTTGCAGGGCCAGCGCACAGCCGCGGAAGCCTTCGGGCGAGGTGGCCAGGATCATCCGGCGCACCGCCTCGATCACGGCGGGCCGGGTGCGAGTTGTAGCTGGGGTGAACCAGCGGCTCAAGGTGTCCTCGACGACGGCGGCCAGACCGCCCTCTGCCACGGCAGCGGCCCGTGCCCCCCAGGCGGCAACCACCGGAGGCGGGAATGCGGCCCGCCCATTGGCACAGATGGCGCGCCGCACACGGCCCGGGTGGTCCAGCGCCAGTCCAAGCGCCGTCATGCCCCCCATAGACAGCCCAACGACATCGGCCTTAGCAATGTCAAACTGATCCATCGCGGACACAACGTCGCCGACCAGATCGTGCATCCGGTAGGGCGCTGGTGCCGCAGTGCTTTCGCCATGACCGCGCGCATCGAGCCGCAAGACACGGTGCTGGGCGGTAAGGGCGGGCATCAGCCCCTCCCACATGGCGCGAGAGGCGGACAGCGCGTGCAACAGCACCACCCAACGCGCACCCTCGGGCCCGGAAACGTCGCCAGCAAGGGTGCAGTTTGCCAACCGTATCCGGACCGGGTGGGTCATGCGATCTTCAGAGCATAGGGGGTGTGACCCAAGGCCTCGTTCATCCGGGGCATGACCTTTTCGGCCATCAAACGCATCGAGGCCCGGCGAAGGTGTGCGTCCGCCCAGTCGTGCCCAGCATATAGCAAGGTGCCAAAGGGCCCCACCTCTTCGCGGAAGGCCAGCAGCTTGTCGGCCACCTCGTCTGGGGTTCCGTGGATGACCAGCCGGTCCATCACATGATCCAGCGACAGGGCGTCATCAGGCATCGACTGGTCTTCCTTGAACAGGTTTGAACGACCGTTCTTGACCAGCTTTGTGAACAGTGAAGAAAAATAGTGAAGATAGGGGCTGTCGGGGCCGCGGGCATAAGCCTCGGCGACCTTGCGATCTTCGTGGACGAAGATGCTTTTGGCAACGCGCCAGCGGCTGAAATCCACCTCGCGCCCCCCCTGGCGGCAGCCTTCTTCAAAGCTGGCCTTGTGGGTTGCCACCCATTTCGGCATCAGGAAGTTGGCTGAGATCGGGTCCCAGCCGCGCGCTGCGGCGGCGGTGACCCCCTTGGAAAACGGCGCAACGGCGGTCACAACGATAGGCGGATGGGGCCGTTGCAAGGTCTTGGCGACGATGCCTTGACCGATTTGGGGGATCAGTTGGCGCGTGGTGCTGATCTTCCAATACTTGCCGTCGATGTCGTATGGGGCCTCGCGTGTCCACAGCGCCAGCACCGCGTCGATGCCTTCCAGAAACATCGCGTTGCGATCGGCATCGAGGTTTCCGAATATCTCGGCATCCGACAGTAGCCCGCCGGGGCTGATGCCGAAATTCAACCGACCGTCCAGCAGGTGATCCAGCATGGCAATCTGGGCTGCGACATGGGCCGGATGCGAGTTGGGCAGGTTGACCGTGCCCGTTCCCAGCCGCATCTGTTTGATCCGTCCAGCCAGCGTGGCGATAAAGACGATGCACGAGGTGATGTTCTCGGCCTGATCGGTCACATGTTCACCGACATACCCCTCGGAAAAACCGAGCGAATCTGCCAGGATGAAGGCCTCTTGATCCTCACGCAGGGTGTCGCGCCAATCGCGTCCAAGCGGATGGATCGGCATCGTGAAGAAACCGAGTTGCATGTTAGAACACCCCTTCAATCGCCAAGTCAGCGGAAATTAGAACAGGTCTCCTAGAAGTAAAACTCATATATTCTGATGTGGCAGATCATCAGCGCTGATACCTTCGATGCCATTGGCCTCGTCGGCAAGAACCCAACGATCCTTGAGACTTTGGTATTTCTGTTCAATCCCATGCAGGAACAGCGCTGCCGCCCGGGGCAGTGCAGAGCGGGCCGGTTCGATCACGACATAGTCGACCGTCAGCGGCGGATCTATGATGGGATGCAGCGAGCGCTGTTTGCCGTCGATGTCATTGACGCAGATCGTCTCGGGCAGGATCGTCACGAAGTCCGAGTAAGAGACGAACTCCAACGTGGCAATCATGGCGTCCATGCTGACCACGGTGGCGATCCTTATGTTGTGCAGCTCGGCATAATTTTCAAACGCCATGCGCCGCACATTACCGCGCCCAGGCAACACCAGTTTCAGCGGCGGAAGGTCCGACAGGCGGACCGGCGCCATGTGACGCAGACCCGAATCCGGCCGACAGACCAGGATCTCGCGGTCGGTGCCCAAAAGCCGCGCCCGCACCCCCTCGCGCAAGGGGGCTCTTGGCACGATCGCAAAATCATATAGCCCCTGCACTACGCCTTCGGTCAGCGCGGCGCTATAGGCCTCGACTACAGAAACGCGAACGTCGGGGTAGTTCTGGATGAAATCGTTCAGGGTCGGTGCCAGAACGGCGCGGGTGAAGGTTGGCATCAGGCCCACCGTCATGTCGCCACCAACACCGATGCGCAAAGACCGGATATCGGCGTCAATCTCTTCCAGCCGGCGAATGATATCCACCGCCTGCTCGTAAAGCCTTTGACCCGCAAAGGTTGGCACAACGCCCCGCGCCGAGCGGTCAAAAAGTTGCATGCCGATCCGGTCTTCCAATTGCTGGGTCTGCATCGACAGGCCGGATTGCGTCGCGTTCAGCCGCTTGGCGGCCTTGGAAAACGAGCGTTCCTCGTAAACACCGACGAAGGTGACCAGATGCCGCAGGTTCATCATGCTATCACCTCCTGTGATGCCAAGCGTCAGAATTTATCATTTCCTACTATAGGTGAATATTCGCTATCCAATTTCAGATCAAGCAGCATGCGGGAGTATCATGTCGATCATGTCAGAAATGGGAACTTCGACCACGGCGTCGGGTGCAATGGATCCCGCCCATCTTCGGGCCGTTCTGGGCCGCTTTGCCACCGGGGTTACGGTGATTACCAGTGTTGCCCCCGATGGCCAGCGTGCTGGCGTGACTGCCAGTTCGTTCAATACCCTGTCGCTGGACCCGCCATTGGTGCTTTGGAGTCTTTCGCTGAAAGCACCAAGCTTGTCGGTGTTTCGCAGCGGTCCGCATTTTGCGGTGAACATCCTTGCTGCAGATCAGGCGGCCATTGCATTGCAGTTTGCCCGACCGGCCGAAGACAAGTTTCGCGACATCGCGACTTACGAGGGGGTGGGCGGTGTGCCTCTGATCACCGGGGCCATCGCGCACCTTGTCTGTTCGGTGGTGCGCCGCGATCCGGGCGGCGATCATGAGCTGTACATCGGTCAAGTCGTGGACGCTGTGCACACGGACAGGTCTCCTCTCGTGTATGCCCGGGGTGGCTTTGGCCACTTTGCGCCGCTGAGTTAAGGGGGCCTGCCGCTATGATGGTGCAACGCCCGCCCGTGCTGGACGAAGCTGCCCTAAGCCCCGCCCAAACTGAGGTGTTTAACGCCATACGTCAGGGGCCACGCGGCATCGTTGAAGGGCCGCTGCGGATCTGGCTGCAAAGCCCTGACCTGGCGCAGCGCGCGCAGTCCCTGGGGGCCTATTGCCGATATGGAACGCGACTTTCCCCATACCTGTCAGAACTGGCAATTTTGGTCGTGGGGGCACACTGGCGGTCTGGGTTCGAATGGCATGTTCACGCCCCAATCGCGAGAGCCTCTGGGCTGACAGAGGCGGCAATCTCTGCAATCTACGATGGTGAGGCCCCAAGTCTGACTGATGAGAAAGCCCAAGCAGTCTATGAATTCTCTCAGCAGCTTGTAAGGACGCGGCATGTCGCTCATGACACTTACAGCCGAGCGGTTCTGGTCCTTGGCCTTGATGCCGTCGTCGATCTGGTAGGGGTGTTGGGATACTACACCCTCATTTCGATGACGATCAACGCCTTCCACGTTGCCGTCCCGACGGGCGCCAAAGAACCTTTCGGGGATTGGCCGGATTGATGAATACCCATCGCCCCGCCTGTCTTAACAATGTGGGATGTCGTGCCTGAAATGAATTTGGGACCCAATGGCACAGGTGTATCGCTCGTCTAGAGGTTCTGGTTGGACTTGACACCCGCCACGATACGCCGCGGTTCTCAAGCCGCATCACCTGGCTTCATACTTGGGGTCAGACCGCCATGGGCGGCGTGGGGCCGCAGGTGGTTGTAGAAGGTAATCCAGCGTCCGACACCGGCCTTGGCTTGCGAGCCGGTTTCCCAGGCGTGCAGATAGACGCATTCATACTTCAAGGATCGCCAGAGACGCTCGATGAAGATGTTGTCCAGATAGCGGGCTTTGCCGTCCATGGATATTTTGGTCTTGGCCCGTTTAAGCCGGTTGGTCCAGTCACAGGACGTAAACTGGCTGCCCTGATCCGTGTTCATGATCTCGGGCGGGCCGAACTTGTGGATGGCCTCGTTCAACGCCTCGAGGCGGAACTCGGCCTCCAGCGTGTTCGATATCCGCCAGGCCAGCACCTTGCGGGTGAACCAATCCATGATGGC
>JBBRKS010000170.1:0-8465 GCA_038231775.1 Rhodobacterales bacterium
AGGGGGACTCGTCAAACGTTGAGGTGGCGTTGAGGTAAAACGCGAATGTCGATACACAAGCGTTTTTGTCGGATTATAACCTTTTGTAAAGGTTAGATATTCTGGTTGCGGGGACAGGACTTGGCCTTTATCGAACAACCAGAGCGCTAGAGGTTAAGCCTTTCTAATTGACAGGGAGCAAACTTACCGTCCTCGTGACATCACGGTCATCCAATGTCGGCCACGGGCGCCGGTAGCGGTTGAAAGCTGCGGCCATCACAATGACGGCTCTGGACACGAATGCAGCGATTTGGAGGGGCACTTCCGCCCTTATAAATCTCGTCGTTCTGGCCATGGCGCCGGGGATCCACAAGCAGTGGCTCTGTCAGACTGCCAGAAAGCTGTTCGGCAGCCGCTTGGCCGCCTACCCTCGTTTGGCAGCAATCTGCCGGATAAGGCTTAGCGCAAGGATCAGCAGACAGCCTACCAACAGACCCAGGGCTCCGATCAGCGGCGGCAGGTTTGCGCCTTTGACCAGGGCTGTGACCGCAAGGACAAGGATCAGGACTTGCAGGGCCAGGTTGCCGTCATCGACAAACAGGCCGACAAGCTCGGTCCAGATTTCACGCAGGATGTTCATTGTGCGACCTCTGCCAATTTGGAGCGCAGCAGCCATACCGCCAGCGCAGAAAACCCGCCAAGCACCGCCAGCAACCCCAAAAGCGCAAGGTCCGCCCCGGGCCAGTCCGCACCCAAGCCTTCGCCGGTCCAGAAAATGCCAAAAGCCGTCAGCATCAGGCCGACTGCAAATTTCAGAGCGTTTTCAGGCACCTGTGCCAGCGGTTTGTGCACGAATACCCCGATGACCGCGACAATAATCACAGCGGCCAGCGCGCCCGCCCCGGCATAGGCCGTCAGCCCGTGGGCCGTACCGACCGCGATGACGATGAACACCACCTCGACCCCTTCCAGAAGCACCGCCTTGAAGGCCGCCGCCCCGGCCAAATAGTCCGCCCGCCGCTCGGCGCTTTGGCGTTTCAGCGCGTCGGTTTCCTTGGCAAACTCTGCCGTCTCATCATGCAGTTTGATATAGCCCGAGGCGCGCAGGATCGCCTTGCGCAGCCAGCGCATGCCAAACAGGATCAGCAACACACCCACCACGAACTGCATCAGGTGCAGCGGAATCAGGGCGAAGAGTGGCCCGAAGATCAGCACCAGAACCACAAGCACAGCCAACGCAAGGGCAGCGCCGGTCAAGGCCGGGCGCCACCCCCGGGTGATGCCGACGGCCAGCACGATGGTGAAGGCCTCGACAACCTCAACCAAAGAGCCAAGGAAAGCGGCGGTGACGGTTGGCGCTACGGCGGCAAAACTGGACATTCCGAACAGGCCTTTTCTGAAAACTGGGCAATTGGGATCACGCGGCGATAAGAGTGCAACGTTCCGGTGGCAAGGAAAAGTTTAGATCGCTGCCCGGTTCAACCGGTTCGGGCCAATCAAGTCGCAGCAAAAAAGCACCGACCTGAATGGAAATGCGCCAGCATCGGCCCTGAAAGGCGCAGGCGCGCACGGTGCCCGAAAGGCATGTGCCGGGATGAAGGGCGGCCGGTCGGGCATCTTCGGGGCGAATGACCAGCACGAAAGGACCCGCACCGCCACAGGTCAGGCCCATCAGGGCAGAGCCTACGGGATGGAACCCCTCTGGCGCAGCACGGCCCGGCAGCAGGGTGAACCCGCCGATGAAACTGGCAACAAAGGGCGTGGCGGGGGCGTCGTACAGGCGCTGTGGCGTGTCAAGCTGGGCAATCTGCCCCTCGCGCATCACGGCGATCCGGTTTGACACCGCCATCGCCTCGGCCTGATCGTGGGTCACATAGACCACCGTGATGCCCTCGCGGCGCACAAGGTCCATCATCTCGGTCCGCAAATCCTCGCGTAAGGCGGCGTCAAGGTTGGACAGCGGTTCGTCAAACAGCATCAGTTGCGGGCGCGCGGCCAGACAGCGGGCGATGGCGACGCGCTGCTGCTGACCGCCCGACAGGGCGGCGGGCAGGCAGTCACGCTGTGGACCAAGGCGGGCAACGTCGATGGCGTGGTCGATGCGGGCCTTGACCTCGGCCGCTGGCAGGTGCTGCGCGCGCAGGCCGAAGGCGAGGTTTCCCTCGACTGTCATATGCGGCCAGAGCGCATAGTCCTGAAACACCATCCCGATGCGACGTCGTTCGGGCGGGACCGCGCGGGTGGGTGACCAGACCTCTGCCCCCCTCATGGCGATGCGGCCAGCGTCCGGCATCATCAGCCCGGCAATGATGCGCAGCAAGGTGGTCTTGCCCGACCCGCTTGCTCCTAAAAGCGAGACAATCTCTGCAGGGCACACCTCAAGGTCGATCCCTTGCAGGATGCGTCTGCCGCCCAGCGATTTTTCAACGCCGCGACAGGACAAGGCTAGGTCGGAATGCAGAAAATCTTTCATAAGGATGTCCTTTTCGCAGCCCTGCCGCCAAAGGTCAGGAACCGCTGTGCGACACGCCACAGTCCACCGGCAAGGCCGCCCGCCGTCACCATGGCAACCAACGCGAGTGCAGATGCGGGCCCGTCGTCATCGTTTTTAAGAAGCCGGACAACATAGGTTGGCACCGGGCTGCCATTCTGCGGGATCAGCAATTGTGAGACGGGAAGTTCGAACATCGTGCGGATGAACGTCAGCAAAAGTGCTGTCACCACGCTGAGCAAGACCAGCGGCAGGGTGATCCGCAACAGTCGTGTCAACCGCGTAGCGCCGTGGAGGCGGGCAGCATCATCAAGGCTGGGGGCCAGTTGACCGACGGCTGACAAGATCACCACCAGACAATAGGGCAGAGCCGTCGCCACATAGCCCACGACCAGCAGCGAGGGTTGGCCGTAGTGCGGAAATGGCCAGTCACGAAACCCCGGCAGGCGGTTCCAGACCAGAATATAGCCAAAGCCCAACACGATGCCGGGGATGGCGATGCTGCCGATGGACAGGCCCATGACCACAGCGCGGGCATTCGGCCCGGCCTGATCCAGCCGGGCACTTAAAATCAGGGCGATGCCGGCAGAAATCAAGGCGGTGAATGTCGCATAGACCAGACTTCGCACCAAGGCCGCACTGGCCGGCGCACCGGGTGACAGCGCGCCGATTACGTTCAGCATTGTGAAATTCGACGTCTCCAGCCCATGGCCGAGCGTTGCGGTGAACGTCCTTAGGAATATGATGACCATCGGCAGGTAGAGCGCCAAGACCGCGATCAGCAGGGCAGCCAACGCCATAGGCCAGCGCGCGCGCCCTGTGTCATAAACCCGCGCCGTTCGGGAACGCCCCGAGATCAGCCGGAAACTGCCCTGCCGCCGCAGCAGACGGTCGGCCATCACCACGGTCAGTATCAGGGCCAGCAAGATCAGTGACTGCGCACCGGCCATCGGAAAATCAATCGGATAGTCGCTGGCCGCCACATAGATTCCATAGGTCAGCACGCCAAAGCCCGAGGTTTTCGCGATGGTCGTGGCCAGACCGAAATCCGACAGCACCTCGGCAAAGGTGGCAATCGCACTTAGCGCCAGCGCCGGGGCCAGCAGCGGCAGGTTGATGCGCAGCCATATCCGCAAAGGCCTTGCCCCGGCCAGACGTGCTGCATCCTCGACATCGCCGCCAAGCCCAGCCAGCGCGCCACCGATAATGAACGCCGACAGCGGAAACAGGCTGAGTGTATGAACGAACACCAGCCCGCCGATGCCAAAGAACGCATCCGACATGGGGCGCGACAAGAGGCCCAGTTGTGCCAGATATCCGTTTGGCGCCATCATCAGGACCCAAGCCATCGCTTTCAGATAAGCGGGGGTCAGAAACACCAACCATGGCACCGGCGTGATCAGCCAGCGCAGCGGCAGCACAAAGCGTTGAGTGAGGATTGCGAAAACACCCCCCAAAATGGTCGAAGTGACGCCGACAGCGGCCCCAAGTTCCAAAGAATGCAGAATAGCGGTGTCAACGCGGACCGAAGCGAAAGCCCGGAAAAGCGGGCTTGGATCAATGACAAAGCTTGGCGCGACCGGGTCGAACAGCGCGGGCATCACCGACTGCGCCAGCACGGTCAACAATGGCAACCCGATCAGGACAAAGAACAACGCATAAATCGGCAGCGTGCCGATCATGTAACGCAACCGACCTGAGACAGCCCCTGTGCCGCCGATGGCAATATCAGCGCCACGGGGGGTTCCCGTGGCACCTTGTTGAGAGATCAGGGTCATGCGGTTGGCATTCCCGGTTCCTTGGCTGTTACTGAACAAAGCTGTCTTTGTACCATTGCTTCCACTCGGTCTCGTGCGCGGCGGCGGCAACACCGTCCAGCAAAACGAACGGAATGTCGGTCGTGCGGCCCTTTTTGGCCGCGACACCCTCGATCACCGGGATCAGATAGTAGTCGGTGTCGTCACCGTCCTGCATGGCCGCCTGACCTTCGGGGCTGGCGATGAAGTCGATGAATTTCTTCACCGCGTCCATGTGCTGGGTCTTGGCGCTGATGCCAAGGCTTGCGGGCAAAGCGACCGAACCCTCGGTCGGATAGACGACCGTGACAGGCTCACCCGCGAGCATTTTGGCGTAAATGCCGCTGTCCTGATTGATGCCGACCTTGGCGTCACCGGTCAGAAGCGCTTTGGTGACCTTGCCGCCACTTGCCAGACCCGAGATCGCCTTGTTGGTCAGTGCGGCCTGCAAGAGGGCCTTGCCAGCATCAACCCCGTTGGTCTGGAACAAACCTGCGAGGAACTGGTAAGACGGTCCCGACAGGTTCGGGTCCTTTGCGGCAACGAAGCCCGCAAATTTCGCAAGGTCAGCCCAGGATTTGGGCATGTCAGCCGCAGCAATCTTGGCGGTGTTGACTTCGATGGCAGTGGTGCTGGCGCTGGTCGGAAGCGACGCATGATCGGCCGGGATCAAGCTTTTGCCAAGGGCGTTGTACTTTGTAGCTGCATAGATTTCAGCCGGGATCGGCTGAATGACACCGTCCGCCAGCATCCGCTCAAACACGGCAGAACCATCAACCCAGACGAAATCGAACTGCGGATTGTCGCCCTCTGCGGCGATCTTGCCCAGCGTCTCGCCGGTCGAGCCGGGTTCGACGACATCGACGGTCACGCCGGTTGCCTTGGTGAAGGCCTCGGTGACATGGCTGGCAAAATCGAGCGCATCGTACATCACCAGATCGGCGGCAGATACAGGAGCGGTCAGGGCGACACTGCCCAAGAGCGCGGTTAAGACAAGGATGGAACGGTTGAACATTTCAGTCTCCGGTTTGGGAAAGGAATGGAAGTCGATGGGTGGGTCATCGGGTGGTCGGGCGCGGCCGTCGTGTGCCGCGTTTGCGCCATTCGGCATCAAGTGTGCCCCGCAACGCGCTGAGGTGATCAAGTGCGGTCAGCGCGCGTTCGGGATGGCGGGCGGCCAGACCCAGTATCAGCGCTTCAACCAGCACCATCGTACCGCCATGCATCGCAAGATGGTCGGCGCGACCGCGTGGCACCGGCAGCACCACATCGACGCTATCGCCGACGAGTGGGCCAAGACTGTCACTGATCAAAACGACCTTGGCACCACACTCTGCCGCGCGGTCGAACAACACGCGCAGTTCGCGGTACATCGGTGCATAGCCAAACGCGATCACCACATCGCCCGTGTCGATCCAGATCAACCGGTCTGCCAGCGCCACACCCGCTGCCGTGATGGCATGGGCGCGCAACCCGATGCGGTTGAGTTGCAACGCTGCGTAGTCTGCAATGGCACCCGAGGGGCCAATGCCAAACAGATGGCGCGTGCGCCCGGCTGCGACAAGGTCAACCGCTTTGGCAAAGGTTTCGGCAAAATCAGGGCGGCGCAGCACCGCCAGAACCGAGTCGTGTATGTCGACCACATGGTTCAGAACTTGTGCGGGATCGCTGCCTGTCTGATCCAGCGTGCGCGATAGCAGCCCTGCAGGTGAGGGGGCACCGGTCAGGTCTTGTAAAAGATCCTCACGTAGGTCCGCCAGCGTTTCATAGCCCATAGCGCGGGCCGTACGCACAACGGTGGCATCGCTGACGCCAGCCAGACCAGCAATCTGTGCTGCAGAACCCAGAACGGTGCGTTCTTTCTGACTCGTCATGAACCGGGCCAATCGCTGCTCTGCTGGCGCCAAGTGGCCCAGTGTCGCCGCAACGCGGTCATCAAAACTTTGTCGAAGTGTTTGCGTCATTGCGCCTGTCACATTTGCTACCGAGTTCCCTGATAGGTCGGAAATGCGACAGCCATATAACAGCCACGCGACGCTTTTTCAGGTGCCGTGCCCCTCGACCCCGGAAGCCTGTGTAGTTTGAGCCGTCTGTTCAAAACGCTACGCGAACAAACGGCTCAAACCTTCCTCACCCGGACATTTGACCGCGCGTCAGCGGTCATACCAAACACTCGGGAAGGCCTTGCGCCTGGCCCAACAGGAGCATTGACGATGGGCAGATTCGGGCGACAGTTCAAACCGGTGACGTGTGTTGTCGCAGCCCGCGCATTGCGCGATTTTGGCGATGGTTTTGTTGCGATTGTACTGCCGGCCTATCTTCTGGCGCTGGGGCTAACCCCTTTTGAGGTCGGGCTTCTTTCAACCGTTTCGCTTTTGGGAACCGCATGTCTTACCTTGGCAGTGGGCGTATTCGGACCCAGGTTTGGCATCCGGCAGGTGCTTATGGCCGCCGCTGGCCTTATGACCGTGACGGGTTTGGTCTTTGCATCGGTGCATGTTTTCGCCGTCTTGGTGGGGATGGCGTTCCTCGGCACCATCAACCCGTCCGCAGGATCCGTCAGTCTGTCCGTGCCGCTGGAGCATGCGGTTCTGTCAGGGCAGGTCGATGACGCCATCCGCACAAGGATTTTCGCGCGGTACAGCTTTGCTGGCGCATTTGCGGCAGCACTTGGCGCGCTTTTTGCTAGCACCCCTGACCTTCAGGTTCGCGCAGGGATTGACCGGTTCTCGGCAATCAGCGCGCTGTTCGTGCTATATGCCGGATTGCGACTGCTGGTCGGGCTGCTTTATGCCCGAATTCCCAAAGAGCCGAACACTGAACCTACGGAACCTGTATCTGTGCTTGGTCCGTCCCGAAGCATCGTTCTGCGGCTTGCCGCGCTGTTCAGCCTTGATGCCTTTGCGGGTGGATTTGTGGTGCAGTCGCTGTTGGCACTCTGGCTGTTTGAGCGGTTTCAAATGTCACTTTCCGCCGCAGCCATGTTCTTCTTCTGGACCGGGCTGCTGTCCGCCCTCTCCTTTCCGGTTGCCACGTGGTTGTCGCGGCGCATTGGCTTGGTCACTACGATGGTCCACAGTCAGATCCCCTCCAGTATCGCCCTGATCCTGGCGGCCTTCTGGACCTGTCACGGTTCTGTTCCGGTCAGGTTTTCATGTTGAGCGGCCTTTCGTTCAAAGGCTACGGGGCTTTTCCAGCCTAATGCTGAATGCCGACGGCGCGGGTTGTAGAAGCCGTTGATGTATTCGAAGAGGGCAACTTCGACGTCCCTGCGGGTCTGCCAGTTTCTGCGCCAGACCATTTCCGCCTTGAGCGATTTAAAGAAGCTCTCGACGGCAGCATTGTCATAGCAGTTAGGCGCTTTTCAACTGCCGCCCGACGGGTTCAATCGAGATGTGCGGGAACTTGTGGTCCAGCCTGATCTGGACCGCGCCAAGGGCCGCCCCCTCGCTGGGCCGATACCCTGTGTTGACCATGCCCAAGAGGATGCACCTTGCCTCTGTATTCAGGCCAGACAAGGCACCGGGGGCCAAGAGCCTGTCCTTGATCCATGCCACGCTGAAAGGCGGGCGCGTGCGCTTTTCGCCTTCCTTGAAGCTAAGGTCAGTCAGGGGCAGCACCAGCCCAAGGCGTTTCATCTTGTTGACCGTCTTCAGCACGTCGCCAATGTGGATCAAGTCCTTGTTGGCCGAATTGGGCGTGAGGTCATCGGACTCCAGCTTTTCCATCCACCAGCCCCGGAAGTCCAACATGTCATCGCCGGATATGTCTTCAAGGGCCTTGTCCCCGACCACGGCGACGAAATTGGCCACGGCTTTCTTGCGCGGGTTCTTCCAGCGCCGCACCTGATCTTCGCTCTTTTCGCGGGACCGATCTGCGGCAAGCGTCCAGTAGAGTTCAAGCGCCCGGCTGACTGTGATCTTGGGTTCTGTTGCCCCGCCAAGGATAGCCGCCGCGTCGTGCCTGTCAGGCTGACTGTTGCGCAAGGGCACGGCTTCAATGCGTGCCAGAAGTTTGAGCAACTCCCCAACTCTTGGACAGATTCCGGGGTGATTTAAGCTACTGCCTGCACCTGCTGATCGGTTTGTGTTGCGTTGAAGTAGACCACGGCGGGCGGTTGACCGCCATGGGCGGCGTGGGGCCGCAGGTGGTTGTAGAAGGTAATCCAGCGTCCGACACCGGCCTTGGCTTGCGAGCCG
>JBBRKS010000171.1:0-8426 GCA_038231775.1 Rhodobacterales bacterium
GGCGGCGTAAAGCGGGCCATCCGCGACCAGATGCCCGTCAAGCAGCACGTCGATCAGGCGACCGCTGCGGCGTTCTGCCAGACGGGCGAGCGCTTGCAGCAAGCGGTGCGGGGCCAGAACGCCGTCTCGGAGCAAGGCGATGGCCAGACGCTGATCAGCCTCGGGCAGGGTCGGGGTGTAATTGGAAGGGCGTGCGGCTGGAACGGATGCAGGATGCGCTGGCCGGGCACATAGGCCGCCTGAACACTCGGCAGGTCAGCTTGGCGCGACGTAACAGACATCGGGTCCCCTGATGCGGGCCGTGCTGCGAGATGCTGCGGGCCGACCTGCATAGGATCGGTGGGAAAAGGTTAAGGCGGGATTAACGGAATGGGGTGAATGAGAGATGAATTGGCAACTTACCCACAGCAGGTGTGGATAAGTCGCGGGATGGAGCGGAGAGTTCGGGTTTTAATCGGCGTTTCGGCGCGCGTGGCTTCGGTTTGGGACTTGATCGGATGGGAGCCGATTTGCGGAAATGGTCGCAGAGTCGGGGTTTCCCCCGACCTACGCGGCTTTGCGGGCGCGGATGGCGGCGGCGAAGCGTTCGAACAGGTAATAGCTGTCTTGCGGGCCGGGCGATGCCTCGGGGTGGTACTGCACCGAGAAGACCGGTTTGCCATCGACCGCGATGCCGCAGTTGGAGCCGTCAAACAGCGAGATATGGGTTTCGGACACGCCCTTGGGCAGGGTCTGGCTGTCGACCGTGAAGCCGTGGTTCATCGAGGTGATTTCAACCTTGCCCGTGGTCAGGTCCTTGACCGGGTGGTTGGCCCCGTGGTGGCCGTGGTTCATCTTGACGGTGGTGGCCCCAAGGGCAAGGGCCAGCATCTGGTGGCCAAGGCAGATGCCGAAGACGGGTAGGTCGGCTTTGAGGATCCCTTGGATCATCGGGACAGCATAGGCTCCGGTGGCAGCCGGGTCGCCGGGGCCGTTGGACAGGAACACGCCTTCGGGGTTCAGGGCCAGAACGTCTTCGGCGGTTGCGGAGGCGGGCAGGACTGTCACCTCACATCCTGACGAGGCGAGGCAGCGCAGGATGTTGCGTTTTGCGCCGTAGTCGATGGCCACAACGCGCAGGCCGGGGTCTGAACGCCTGGTATAGCCGGCAGGCCACGCCCAAAGCTGTTCGTCCCAGCGGTAGGATTGGGTGCACGAGACGTCCTTGGCAAGGTCTAGGCCCACAAGACCTTTCCACGCACGAGCTTTGGCGACCAGACGGGCGATGTCGAAATTGCCCTCGGGGTCGTGGGCCAGCGCCACGTGGGGTGCGCCTTGCTGGCGGATGGCGCGGGTCAGGCGGCGGGTGTCAAGGCCACCGATGCCGATGCGGCCCTTGGCCTCCATCCACTTGACAAGATCGCCGGTGGCACGCCAGTTCGACGGCTCTGTCGGGTCCCATTTGACCACCATGCCGGCGGCGACGGGGGTTGCGGTCTCGTCGTCTTCAACGGTTGTGCCGGTGTTGCCGATATGGGGGAAGGTGAAGGTCACGACTTGCCCCGCGTAGGACGGGTCGGTCATGATTTCCTGATAGCCGGTCATTGCGGTGTTGAAGACCAGTTCGGCCACCGTCTCACCCGTGGCGCCAAATCCGCGCCCGAAGAACAGCGTGCCGTCCGAGAGGGCAAGGCAGGCGGTGGGCTTTTCGGCGGGGCTGGGCATCGGGAGTCTCCGTTTGGACGGGGCAGGGCAGGATTGTCTGGGCATGGCGGCGGGTCTGCAAACGTGCGGAACCTAAGGGTTGGCGCAGATGGGGTCAAGGTGCCGGGCGGCGCAGATATGCGTCGGGTTTTCGTGCGGACTTTCGTGCGGGCGTCCAGGCGGGTGATCTCGACTGCCTTGGTTGCGTGACAGTCAGGTGACAGATAGGGTAGGGGCGGCATGAAAATGGGGGCGGAAATGGCATTGCGCGATGGTCTGATGGGTCACATCAAAGAGGCGATGAAGGCCAGGGCGGCGGACCGGCTGTCAGCGCTGCGGCTTATCCTGAACGGGCTGAAAGAGCGCGAGATTGCCCTGCGCGGCGAAGGTGGTGTGATGTCGGACGCCGACGATCTGAACGTTCTGGCCAAAATGGTCAAACAGCGGCAGGAATCGGTGAAGCTGTATCTTGAGGCCAAGCGCCCCGATCTGGCCGATAAGGAAACTGCTGAGATCGCGGTGATCGAGGAATTCCTGCCCAAGCAATTGACCGCGGCCGAGGTTGAGGCTGCGATTGCCGCCGCAATTGCCGAGACTGCGGCTGCCTCTGTCAAGGATATGGGGCGGGTGATGGCGGTCCTGAAGGGCAAATACACTGGCAGCATGGATTTCGGCGCGGTTGGGGCGCTGATCAAGGCACGGTTGGCGTAGGGTTCCGGGCGCTGCTGACGTGGGGCAGCGGGTGGCTTAGGGCGGCAGTTGGTATTGGGCGCATATGGGTTAAAGGCGACCCGCTTCGGGCTGCAGTTGGTGAAGAGCGCGGGTTTCATAGGGCGTCTCCGTGGGTCCCGCTCCCACCCTCGCCTTCAGGTCCCGCAGCGTGTGGAGTCCGGTAGGACGCCGGTCGCTGGTTGAAGGGCGGAGGGGTCTGTCGGCCCCCTCCGTGAGTATTTGGCAAAGAGCAATCGGAAGAGGACGGGCTGGCGCGCTTGGTTTGGGTTTGGGCGATGGCCTGATGATGTTGGCAGGGCGCGGCGTTTTTTGAGGTTGCGCTTTGTGCATCGGGAATATGGACGCGCAAAATTTGTGCCGGGTTGAGGTCGGTCTTTCGATGTGTGTGAAAGATAGGGACGTGGAGCGCCGCTATTGGTTGGGATGCCGCGCGGTTGGAAAGCGCTGTGCTTCTTTGTCGACGGGCCAAACGATCAGGTGATCCGGGCGAGGCGGGTTTCGAGGTCGGATTTCAGGGCGATCCGTTCGGCCTCGGTCAGGAAGGCGCCCAGTTCCACCTCGCGGCCATTGCCGGTCAGGGTCAGGTAGTTGGGCACCGGGCCATCCGTTGCGTGCAGGGTCAGGCGGACCCAATGGGGGTTGGCCTCCCAGGTCTGGCGTTTGGCGCGCGGGCCAACGCGGGTCAGGGCAATGCGGTCAGGGCGTAGGGTCAGATCCTCGGTGATTGTGCGGTCAGAGGTGCTGCGGGTCAGCGCCCACCAAAGTGCTGAAAGGGCTGCCAGAAGGAAGGGCAACAGAACCCAAAGCCCGGGATGGCCGATCTGGCTAAGGAGCGGCAAAAGAAAGAGAGCAGCGGTGGTCCCGACAAAGGTGACAAAACCGCCCCGCGACAGGGACCGGTGCGCCCAAAGCGTCAGGCGCTGGGGGTCGGGCGGGGTGTGGGGGGACCAAGTATACGGCATGGCTGGGAGGATAGTGCGGGATGGGTGAAAGGGAAGGGGGGTGCGACGGGGAGGGTGAAGCGGGGCACGCAGGTGGCGTCGTGTGGAGCGTGGGTTCGAAAGGGACTGGGGGACGTGACGCGCAGACGGACCAGCGACAGCGTAAGGTTACGAAAACCTTCTGCCGTGGTTACTATGAAAGGATAAGGTGGTTGGGTTGTCAGCGCATCGGCCGATGGCGCTGGGAAGGCAGATCAGACCAACAGTCTGGCCTTAAAGTATAATCCAAGCCGGATTGGTGCGGATGAAAAGACTCGAACTTTCACTCCGATTAAAGAACAGCGACCTCAACGCTGCGCGTCTACCAATTCCGCCACATCCGCATCAGTCCGGCTTCGGTGCGGGCGTATTATCGAAGCCCCGCGCTGAAGGGAAGAGAGAATTTCAGCCGTAGGCGACCACTTCAATCTCTACCCCGTTTTCTTCGGTGAAATAGAACCGCCGGCCCGGTTCATAGTCGGCATGGTTGGAGGTCACATAGCCCGCCGCGGTGATCTTGGCCTCAACCGTGTCAAGGTCGTCGACCACGACTCCGATGTGGTTCAACCCGGATGACGTGTGCGTCGGATCGCCCGGCGGATTCAGCCCGTCCTTGGGCCGATACAGCGCAAGATAGTCTGCGTCGCTGCCGACATGAACGGTGAAGCCACCCTGCTTGGCCGCGCCCTGCCAGCGGATATGCCAGCCAAACAGCGTGCACAGCACTGCCGCCGTGGCCAGCGGATCGGCCACGGTCACGTTCACATGTTCCAGTCTTGTCATGATTCCCTCTGGTTTTGTTGCGCAAATCTGTTTCTAATTCCTCAAGTTCACTTGAGGTCAAGGCCCTATGCAAGCTGCCATAAGTCCATCCGGCAAATCCCGCGACCTGACCATTGGTGATCTTGCGACACGCACTGGCCTTGCCGTGTCAGCCATCCGGTTTTACGAGACGCACGGCATCGTCACGCCGTTCCGCAACGCAGGCGGGCATCGCCGCTACAACAGGGCCGATCTGCGCCGCCTGTCCTTTGCGATGATCGCGCAACGGCTGGGGTTTTCGCTGGCGGGGATTGCCGCACATCTTGCAACGCTGCCCGCCGACCGCGCGCCCGACCGCGCCGACTGGGCGCGTATTGCCACCCAGTTTCGGGCCGAAATCGCCACCCGGATTGCGGCGTTGCAACGCTTGAGTGACCTTCTGGACGGCTGTATCGGCTGCGGTTGCCTGTCGCTGGATCGCTGTGCGCTTTATAATCCGCACGACAAGGCCGCTGAAAAGGGCCCCGGACCGCGACAACTGTTGTAGCGCTTTTGGAATGACGCTTTCCAACTGATCGCCGCAGCTTGCCCTTCCCGTGCCCCCGACCTATCGTGCAACCATGCCCGAAATCACCCTTATTCCCGGCCTTGCGCCCTATGCCGAAACCCTCGCGGCGATGGAGGCGCGGGTGGCGGCGATCTCGGCTGGCACGGCGTCCGAGGCGATCTGGCTCTTGGAACATCCGCCCCTGTACACCGCTGGCACCTCGTCGCGGATCGAGGATCTGACGGACCCAGCCCGCTTTCCGGTTTTCACCGCTGGGCGGGGCGGTCAGTACACTTATCATGGGCCGGGCCAGCGCGTTGCCTATGTGATGCTGGACCTGAACGCGCGCGGCCGCGATGTGCGCCAGTTTGTCTGCGGTTTGGAAAACTGGGTGATCGGCACGCTTGGCCGGTTCAACGTCAAAGGCGAACGGCGCAGCGGGCGGGTCGGCGTCTGGGTCAGCCGTCCCGACAAGGCGCCCAACCCCGACGGATCGGTGGCCGAGGACAAGATCGCCGCCATCGGCGTCAAACTGCGGCGCTGGGTCAGCTTTCACGGGCTTTCGATCAATGTCGAACCGGACCTGAGCCACTTTTCCGGCATCGTGCCCTGCGGCGTCAAGGATCATGGCGTAACCTCGCTGGTCGATCTTGGCCTGCCGGTGACGATGGCTGATCTGGACGCAGCGCTTCTGGCAGAGTTGCCAAGGCATTTCCCCGGCTGAGTGCGGGCGCTGCACCAAATCTTTCGCAGAAAGATTGATTTGACTGGTCTATGACCCTTGCCAATCAGCCAAGCCGACCCTTCGCTGCTGCAGTTCTGCGCGCCACGGCGGAGGGTCCGCGGGACCTTTGCCCCCCGGCTTTGGACTACAGAATAAAATCCTGCACGCTGATCCCGCTAACCGCCTGACCGCCCAGACAAATCCGCATATCGGCGTCGGGCGTAGTGTTGTAGTTCAACTCGCTAAAGGTGCTTGTGCCGATCTGAACCACCCGCACCTGCCCCTCCGCCGAAAAGGCCGCTGTCCCGATATAGGTGAAGTGGTCTTTGCCAATCATGTCAAGATTGGCATCCATGCCTGACAGGTCGATGCGGTTGTGATGGGCCAGATTGACGCTGTGAGTGACAAAGAAGTTGATGGTGTCAATCTCTCCGGTTGCCGTACCGCTGTCGCCCAAGCCAAAGACAAAGACATCGTCCCCGGTCCCGCCCGCCATCGTGTCAGCGCCGCGCCCGCCCTGAAGCACGTCATTGCCGGTGCTTCCATGGCCATAGACGGTGCCGCCGGGTTGACCGACAAAGATTTCGTCATTGCCTGCCCCACCATAGACTTGGTCACGGCCGGTCAGGTCATGGAAATCGTAATAAGTGCCGACCGTGTCGTTGCCGGCCCCACCGTAGACCGTATCATCGCCACTTCCGGCCAAGATGCTGTCATTGCCAGCCCCCAGATACAGCAGGTCGTTGCCCGCACCGCCGGATATTCTGTAATCCTCAAACTCATGAACTGTGCCCAAAGCCAAGGCGCCGAGGGTGGCGGTCGCCGTCAGCCCACCTTGCGTCAAAAGTCAGCGCATCTGCGCCGTTCATCGCTGACAAATCCAGCTGGTCGCGCCCCTTGTCGCCCTCAGCCGTGAACCCGCCGACTGAGATGGTGAGCAGATTCGTCGCCCGCCCCGGCATCCAAGGTAAGGTGATAGCCCGGCACAAGCGTATTCGTCCCGAATGCCACGCCTGCGTAAATTCTGTCATTGCCGTCACCGCCCAGCCCGCAATCCAGCACCTGCGACGTTCCCGCCACAGCGCTGGTCAAGCGGATCTGGCATTGCCGTCGCCGCCGTAGACCATATTGCCGCCAAGACAGGCGTTGAGGGTGTTATTGCCAGCATAGCCATAGATCGTGTCATTGCCTGCATCGGACCCATCGGTCTTTAGAAACAGATCGGCATTGGCGGTCAATTTGTATACGGGCATCGCTTGAACGCTCCAGACAGTGTGACGTCAACGTTGGGGCTTGCCTGGGCTTCGGTGAAAGCCAAACAGGTTTGCCGGACGTGGACGGGTCGGAGTGCTGCCATATACGGTGCGGACTTGCCGAGGTGCGGGGCGGCGTTGGACCGCCCCGCACAGGGGCTTGACGGCTTACAGGATGAAGTCTTCTGCCCCGATGGTCGAGGCCTGAAAGTTCACCAGACAAATCCGGTAGTCGGCATCCAGCGAGCCGCCGGTGTTCAACTCCACATACGAACTTGCGCCGATCTGGACGACCCGCACCTGACCGATATCGCTGAACGCGGCAGAGCCTATGAAGGTAAAGGCGTCGCCGGGCGGGTTCGCCTCGGTGTCGGTGTTGGTGTCGATCTTCTGGATGTCGATGCGGTCGATATAGCCCGATCCGTTCAACTTGACGGTGAAAGAGTTGATGTTGTCGACAGCCCCGATGGCCACGCCCATGTCGGCGGTCTGGCGGAAGACGAAGGTGTCGGACCCATTGCCGCCCGCCATCGTATCGTTGCCGTAGCCGCCAAACAGAACGTCATCGCCGTTGCCGCCATACAGATAGTCGCCACCCTCACCGCCCATCAGAAGGTCATTGCCATTGCCGCCGTAAAGTTTGTCGCTGTCATAGCCGCCGTACAGGCTGTCGTCGCCGTTGCCGCCGTCGTACAGATCATCGCCGTAGGTCGACAGGATGCCGTAACCATAAGACGAGTCCGCATAGCCGATGATGTCATTGCCCGCCCCGCCGTGCACCTCGTCAGCCAAGACAGAACCGCCCGCAAAGACCAGGGTCTCAAACCCGGTGATAGACCCGACCGGGCCGGTGCCGACCTGAACCGTGCCCGCAGCGGTGCGCATGTCCAACAGAACGCGCCCTGTCGCCTCACCGTCAAAGTTCAGTTGCAGCATGTCATTGCCCAAGCCGCCGTCCAGCGCCAGAAGCCCGGTGCCGCCCTTGATCGCCACGACATCGTTGCCG
This sequence comes from Rhodobacterales bacterium, assembly GCA_038231775.1. Lineage (GTDB taxonomy): Bacteria > Pseudomonadota > Alphaproteobacteria > Rhodobacterales > Rhodobacteraceae > Stagnihabitans. The sequence goes on from JBBRKS010000171.1 coordinate 7,688, forward strand.
CCCAACGCCGAAATCGTCGCCGTCGTGCCGGTGACCGTAAAGATATCATTGCCCAGTGTGCCACCCAGCTTTGACGTATCGGCGACGACGTTCAGCACCATGCTTTCAAAGCCGTTGACATGACCCCGCACGGTCCCGTCAACCCGGATGCCACTGCCGTCTGTGGCAAATGCGACATTGCTGCCGGACAGGTCCATCAGCAGAAAGTCATTGCCATCGCCGCCAAAGAAATCAGCCTTGAAGGCGTTGGCTCCCAGGATCGCGCCGATCATCAGGTCATCGCCGGTGCCGCCATACAATTTGCCGCTGCTGTTGGCCAATCCAAGCGTGTCATTGCCGGCATCGCCGTACAGGCTCTGAAACAACGGTGCTGTGATCGAGAGAGTCAGATCAATCGACACCACAAGCTGATCGTTGCCCACGCCGCCATACAGCGTATTGTTGCCGGAACTGTCGCCAATGACATCGTCGCCACCAAGCCCCGTGACCGTCGTATCACCTTGCGTGCGCACATCAGACGCCAGCAACGAATCATTTGCCTCAGAGAGGACAACTTTTCCCATAAAATAACCCCCAAAAACCAAAACCCCATCCATGAGGCTAGGGTCAGGACCCATTGATCTTGCGGACGCGGCCTGATTCAAGCTCCGCAAGGAGACTGGATCATGAGCAACCTTTTCTGGCTGACCGACGCGCAAATGACCCGTCTGCAGCCCTTCTTTCCCAAGAGCCACGGTAA
>JBBRKS010000172.1:0-8360 GCA_038231775.1 Rhodobacterales bacterium
CCAACCGCCCCTTTCCCTCCTCAAAATCCCAGGGGGGGGGGGGGGTGGGGGCGCCCCCGCCCCCCCGCCCGGGGGTGGGGGGGGCGGGGGGGGGGCTACGCCCCCCCCCCCCGGTTCCACCTTTGAACCGGAACCGGACGTTACTTGTTCAGTTCGGTCCAGATCGCCGTGATGTAGTCCTGCGCCTTGCCGGTGCAGCCGGTCATGAAGTGGCCCTTGTCCTTGAACTCTGCCGGGATCACGATTTCGGGCGCGTCTTTCATGTCGGCAGGCATGAAGGCGTCAGACCCCGAAATCCCGTTGGCATAGCGCGCAAAGGAAGAGATCAGCGCGGCATTCTCAGGCTCTGCGATGAAGTTCAGGAACTTGTAGGCTTCATCGACGTTCTTGGCGTCCTTCAGCAGCGCCACCTGATCCATCCACAGGATGAAGCCCTCTTTCGGATAGCCGTATTTCACGTCCGGATTGGCCAGACGGGCGCGGAAGATCGCGCCGTTCCAGTACAGCGAGGCCATGACGTCATTGTTCGACATCTTTTCGGTCATGTTGTAATCCATCGACAGCCATTTCGGCTTGGCTTCCAACAGCTTGTCGCGGACCTTCTTCATCAACACCGGATCATCCGAGCACGGCTGACCTCCCAGATACATCGTGGTCAGTGCCAGAACGTCATTCATTTCCGGCGTCACGTTGACCTTGCCGACCAGTTCCGGCGGCGGATCAAGGAAGATGGCAGAGGTGTTGATATCGCCCGAATAGACCTTCTGGTTCACCGCCATGCCGGTCGTGCCCCATTGCCACGGTATCGTGTAGGCGCGGCCCGGATCATAGGTCACATCCATCCATTCCGGGGCGATGTTCTTGTGGTTGGGGATCTTGGACAGGTCCAGCGGCTGGATCAGGCCCTTTTCCACATAGACCTGCACGAAATTGGCTGAGGGCACCACAAGGTCAAAGCCGGAACCGCCCGCCTCTACCTTGGCCAGTGCCGTGTCATTGCTGTCATAGTCGGTCACAGTGACCTTGATGCCGGTTTCGGCCTCGAACTTCTTCAAAAGTTCGGGGTTGGTGTAATCGCCCCAATTGTACAGTTGCAACTCGCCTGCGGCCTGCGCCATGCCTGCGGTCGCAAGCAAAAGCGCTGCGGTGGTCAGTAGGTGTTTCACGTCAGTCTCCCGGTTGGTTTTGGTTTTTTAGTCTTTCTTGCGCGTCAGCAGAACGAACAGCGTCAGCAGCACCACGGTCAGCGCCAGCAGCACGGTTGAAATCGCGTTGATCTCTCCGGTCACCTGACGGCGGATCTGGCCCAGCATGTAGGTCGGCAATGTGTCCTGTCCTGCCGATTTTATGAACACGGTGATGACCACATCATCAAGGGATGTGACAAACGCCAGCATCATGCCGGCAAATATACCCGGCACCAGCAGGGGCAGGGTGACAAAGCGGAAAGTCTGCCAGGTCGAGGCGTACAGGTCACCGGCAGCCGTCTCCAGCGTCAGGTCCATGCCTTCCAGCCGGGCGCGGATCGGAAGGTAGGCGAACGGGATGCAAAAGGCCGCGTGCGCGCCGATGAGATAGGCCATGCCCTGATAACCAGTCACCTGCTTGATCATCGCAAAGAAGATCAAAAGGGCAACGGCCGAGACAATCTCTGGCACCATCAGGGGCTGGTTGATCATCACATAAATGAAGGTCTGCCCCTTGAACGCCCTGCGCCGCGTGGTGCCAAGGGCCGCCAACGTCGCCACAAAAGTCGAAATCACCGCCGCCGACAACGCCAGATATAAGGACCGGATCGTGGCATCCTTGACCTGATCGTTGGCCCAGGCGACGGCGTACCATTGCAGCGAAAACCCCTCCCACGTCGACACCGATTTGCCGACGTTGAAGGAATAGATCACCAGCATGAAAATCGGCAGATACAGTGCCAAAAACACGCCCAAGGCCAAGCTGTTGAACCCGGGCAGGCGCGACAGGACAAAGCCCTTACTGGCCATGTGTCGTCTCCCGGTTGGCATAGCGCACATAGACCAGCAGGGCAGCAGTCACGATCACCAACAGCGTCACCGACATGGCCGCGCCCAACGGCCAGTTGCGGCCCTGTCCGAACTGCAATTCAATAAAGTTGCCGATCATCATGTTCTTGCCGCCGCCGAGCAAACGCGGCGTCACATAAGCGCCGAGTGAGGGGACAAAGACCAGAATAGACCCCGCGATGATCCCCGGCTTTACAATCGGCATGATCACCTTGCGCAGCACCTGCCACGGTGTGGCGTAAAGGTCATAGGCCGCCTCCAGCAACCGCATGTCGAACCGGTCGAGTGAGGCGAACAAGGGCAGCACCATCAGCGGCAGGTAGACATAGGTCATGCCGATGAACACGGCGGTGTCGGTATAGATCATCTCCAACGGTTGGGCGATCAGGTGCAGCTTTAGCAGGATCGTGTTCAACAACCCCTCACGCCGGATGATTTCATTAATCGCAAAAGTGCGGATCAACAGGTTGGTCCAAAAGGGAATCGTGATCAGAAACAGCCACAGGGCGCGCGATTTCGGCGGCCTTGTCGCGATGAACCATGCGGTCGGAAAGCCGACCAGAAAGGCGAAGATTGTGGTCAGCATCGACAGTTTGACTGACCGCCAGAAGATCGTCAGGTTCGCATCGGCCCAGGCCAAGGTACCGTCAAAGATATCCTTGGTGAACAGGATGCCCTGCCAGGCGTCCAGCGTGAAGCCCCATGTCACGTTGCCGAAATCACCGGGCGGCATGACGGAATAGGCCACAACGATGGCCAAAGGCCCGATGGCGGCAAATGTCAGCAAGACCAGTGCGGGGGCGGACAAAAGCCAGCCGTTGCGGGCGGATTGGGTGACTTGCGCCTGTTCTGCGGGGCTCATCCTAATCCTCAAGCACTTGGACCGCTTCGGGAACAAAGCGCACGCCGACCGATTGGCCGATGGCCAGACCGGCATCGCCGGTTGGCGGGCTTTGCAGGCGGGCGACGACTTCGGTACCGTCGGGCAGGGTCAGATGGCAATGGGTGTCCGTGCCGAAATAAACCAGGTTGGCAATCTTGGCCGGTATCGCATCGGCATCGGTTTCCATCACAAGGCGCACCTGTTCAGGGCGCACCGTCAAGGTCACGCGGTCGGCTTGGGCTGGTGGGGCTGCGATCTTGATGCCGCAGTCCAGCCGGTACAGATCGCCGTCGCGGATGGCGGGCAGAAAGTTCGTCTCACCAATAAAGCTGGCGACAAAGCGGTTGACCGGGTGGTTGTAGATTTCCTTGGGCGTGCCGACCTGCTGCAACTTGCCGGCAGACATCACGCCGATGCGGTCCGACATGGTCAGCGCTTCTTCCTGATCGTGCGTGACGAAAATGAAGGTGATGCCAGTTTCGGTCTGCAGACGTTTGAGTTCGATCTGCATTTCCTTGCGCAGCTTCAGATCAAGTGCGGACAAAGGTTCATCCAGCAGCAAAACCTTGGGCGCCGGGGCCAAAGCGCGGGCCAAGGCGACGCGCTGTTGCTGGCCGCCGGAAAGCTGGCTGGTCTTGCGGTTGGCCATCGGCTCCAGCTTGACGAGGGCCAGCATTTTGGCGGTGGTGGCGGACACCTCTGCCTTGGGTTTGCCCAACATCTGCAGCCCGAACGCGATGTTCTGCGCGACGGTCAGGTGCGGAAACAGCGCATAGCTTTGAAACACCGTATTCACCGGGCGCTTGTTCGGTGGCAGCGTGGTGATGTCGGCCCCTTCCAGCAGGATCGTGCCGCCCGAGGGCATTTCAAAACCGGCGATCAGGCGCAGAAGGGTGGTCTTGCCGCAGCCGGACGGGCCCAGAAGGGTAAAAAACTCTCCGGTGCGGATCTGAACCGATACGTCATCCAAGGCGCGGACCGCCGTATCGCCGTGGCCAAAGGCCTTGATGACATGTGCCGCTTCGACGGCGATGCTTTGGGTCACCGCGCACTCCCTGTTGTTTTGATCATATTGAGCGGGGGATTGCGGCGCTTGCAAATGATTCCTTGCGGTTATGCCACAAGCAGTGGACGGCGCGCAGCCCAAGGTTGCGCCAGCTCCAACTCGGCGCACAAAGCGATTAATTCTTCATCGCATCCATAGGGTGCGGCAAGGTGAATGCCGATGGGCAGCCCGTCTTTCGACTGCCCCAAAGGCACGGATGCAGCCGGTTGGCCAGAGGCGTTGAAGATGGCGCAGAACGGAGAATAGGCGAAAATGCCTTGTGGGCCAATGCGGTAGGCCAGGTAATCTTCTGTCGTGTGGGCAAAGCGTCCGACTTGGGCCGGCGGTTCGGCCAAGGTGGCAGACAGCAAGATGTCGCAGTCTGAAAAAGCGGCAGCCATCTGGCGGCCAAAGGCGTGAATTTCACCGACCGCCTCAAGATAGCGCAAGGGCGACAGGGTTTCGGCCAATGTTGTGGCTCCGCGGCTGACGCCTTCGACCAGATCATCGGTCAGCGGGCGGCCCTTCAGACCGTTGCGGACCGACAAAGCCGTGCCAACCGCCACAATATCGGTCCACGCCCGCATCATCATCGGAACGTCAGCTTTCGGAAGGCCCGGGAAGACTTCGTGGCCAAGATTTTCCAACAGACGGCCCGTGGCGCGGACCGCTTCGGCCACGTCGGGGTGGATGGCCTGCCCGGTAAACGTCGTGTCGCACAGCATCACCCGCAGGCGGCGCGGCGGGCGGCTGATCGCGTCCGCGTGGCTTTTCACCAGAGCAGGGGCGACGTACGGCGCGCCAAGGTCGGGGCCAGAGCAGGCGTCCAGCATCAGGGCGGTGTCGCGCACCGACCGGGTCAGAAAGCCGTCAATCGACATGCCAGCCCAGCCTTCGCCGGCATAGGGCCCATCCGGCAGGCGCGCCCGGGTCGATTTGAAGCCGAACAGCCCGCACGAAGCTGCCGGTATGCGCACCGATCCGCCGCCGTCCGACCCATGCGCAAAGGGCACGATCCCGGCGGCCACCGCAGCCCCCGCCCCGCCCGACGATCCGCCCGAGGTGTGGTTCAGGTTCCACGGATTGCGCGTTGGCCCGCCGTACACCGCTGATTCGGTCGCGGCCCCGATGCCGCTTTCGGGGCTGGTGGTGCGGCCAAAGGTGACAACTCCGGTGTCATGGATACGCTGAAAGATCGCTGAGTCCTGTTTGTAGACCGTGTTGGCAAACAGCCGCGACCCGTTGTGCGAGGGGAAATTGACCGCCTCACAGCCAAGGTCCTTTAACAGGAACGGCAGCCCGCGAAACGGGCCGCGCGGCAAGCCTTCGCTGATATGGCGGCGCGCTGCGGCTTCTTGCAGCAAAACCACCGCGTTCAAGGCCGGATTGACGGCTGCCACCTTGGCCAGTGCAGCATCAAGCAACTCGGCTGGGGTGAATTGGCCAGAGGCGACCATGCCAGCCAAAGCGGTGGCATCCTGTGCCAGAAAGTCGATCATCCCCAACCCCTTGCTATGCCAAAGCCTGCGCCGGTTCTATGCGCCTGAGGCATTACCCCAAAAGCCGCGCGCTGAAACCCTTGCTTTTGCGACTGATTGTGGGCGCGGGACGGGCGCGCGTCCGGTTCGCCTGCGCCCTTGGCATGTCGGATTCGCGCGATGTAACGGGTATCAAGCCAGATGAGCGGTTGTTCACGTCCGGGGGCTAAGCAGCGGCAGCAGCACCGCCGACAGGCTTTCTGCCGAAAGCGGCTTTTGCGCGAAAGCGTCAAAGCGGATGTCAGAGGCATCTGTCCGGTTCGCCTCTGTCGTGTCGGCGGACACGGCCACGACAAAAACCCGTGCCTGCGGGCCGGGCAGGGTTCTGATGCGGCGCAATGTTTCGAACCCGTCCATCTCTGGCATCAGCAAATCCAAAAGCACCAGTCCAGCCGGGTTGGGCGCGCACAGATGGGCAAGGGCTGCAGCCCCACTTTCCGCCTCAACCGGGATCGCACCCAAAAGGCGCAGGTAGGTCGCAGCCACCAGCCGGTTGGTCGCGATGTCATCCACGACCAGAACCCGGACCCCGGCCAGCGCCGCCAAAGTCGTACCCTGCACCAAAGCGGGGGCGCTGGTGGCGGCTTCATACGTCAGGGTCAGCAGGAAATGGGCGCCCGATACCGATGGCAGCAGGGCCAGATCACCGCCCATGCGCCGCGCCAGCGTGCGGCCAATCGACATGCCAAGCCCGGTGCCAGGCATATTCACCTCACCGCGGTAGAACGGTTCAAAAATCTTCTCACGCAGGTCTTGCGGCACGCCGGGGCCGCTGTCGGCCACCTTGATCGCCAGCACCCCCGGCCCATGTTCATAGGCGTATACCGAAATCAGCCCGGTCTTGGTGTACTTGATCGCATTCGACAGCACATTGGACAGGCATTGTCGCAGCCGTTGACCATCCGTCACGGCAAACTGCGGCACATTGTCATGGAGGGAAAACCGCAGGATCAGCCCGGCATCTTCGATCTGCTGGCGGAACATCGCGACGGTTGATGCAATTTCGGCGCGCAGGTCCAGTGCCTTGGGGCGGATCGGCAAATGGCCGGCCTGCACCGCCGACAGGTCAAGAATGTCGTCCAGCATCACCGCCAGACCGTGCGCCGATTGCACCAGAATCGACAGACGTTCGCGCCGGTCGGGCGCTTCGGCCAGCGCAAGTTCAGCGTTGCCCATGCCGAGAATGGCGTTCAGGGGCGTGCGCAATTCATGGCTCATCTGTGCTAAAAAGCGCGTCTTGGCGAGATCGGCAGCCTGTGCGGCCTGACTTTCGCGCATCATGTCATTGTGCAGTGTGTGCACCGAAAGGATGGTGACGCTTGCGAAATAGGCGGCCGACACGATGCTAAGGGTGGAGATCACAAGACCGGTCATGTTGCCGACCTGATGCCAGTACCACAAGTTGCCGACCAGCGCGCACAGCGTCAAAGAGCCGCCGCCCACCACCGCCAGCGGCAGATGCACAGTGCGCACGGTTGCAGTGCGAATGAGCGAGACAAGCGACATGCCCACCGCAAAAGACTTGGCCATCGCATCGTCCAACTGCCAGCACAGCACCGGAATGATCGAGTAGCAGGTCTGTGAGAAGGTGTAGCTGATCAGCATGGCAAGATAGCGCCGCGGCTGTTCGGTGGGGTCGAGCCCGCTTAGCAGCGAAAAGCCCACCCATTCCGCCCCCATGTCCAGAATAAACAGCCCGGCAACAACCCAGACCGGCAGGAATACGGCAGAGATCATGAAGACGATCAGCGACAAAACGCGGCGGTCAGTCTCCATCCGGCTGATCACATCGTATTGACGCGCAACCTCAACGTGCGATTGCCGTTCGGCAAAGCGCATCGGAATATTGGAAAGGGCGGCGTCTTGGGGCAGGGCCATTCCGGCACGATGCGCAGACTCACTTAAGAAGTGGTCACTTAATTGGCGCAAAGTCAGGTGTCGGCGGTTTTACAGCGATTTCCTGCCAGAATTTACCGTCTGGTCCAAAGATCAGGATGCGGTTGTCCGTGGTGACGACCGCCACCCAACCAGTGCCCATCGTGACGGCAGCGGCGGTGGCCCCTGTTGGCATCTGCAACAGGGGCGGAGCGGTCGGATGCGCGCCCGGCACGGGCAGCCGCGTGACAAGCAGCCAAACCACGGTTAAGACGCCACCGATCAGGGTCAGTGTCAACGTCGTCACCAGCCATTTCAGCCAGCGCAGCGACGGCGGCAACGCCCCGTCATCTTCAGGAGTTTCGGCCATGGTCCCCTCATACACCTCTGACGACCTGCCCGAAGATGATGCGATCTTCATCACCATCCCCATTGCTGCGCCTGCGCGTCTTGATAAGGCGCTTGCCGTCCTAGTGCCAGAGGATGCCGCCCTGTCACGCAGCCGCTTGGCGCGGATGATCGAAGACGGTGCCGTGACCCGCGACGGTGTTCAAACCCGCGACGGCAAGGCCAAGGTGGCCGAGGGGGAGGTTTACCGCATTCAGTTGGATCCGCCCGAAACGCTGGAAACCCTGCCCGAGGATATTGCCCTGCAGGTGATCTGGGAGGACGGCGATCTGATCGTGATCGACAAACCGGCCGGCATGGTGGTTCATCCGGCACCCGGCAGCCCAAGCGGCACGCTGGTCAACGCCTTGCTGCACCATTGCGGCGACACGCTGTCTGGCATCGGCGGGATGCGCCGCCCCGGCATCGTGCACCGGATCGACAAGGACACTACCGGCCTGCTGGTTGTCGCCAAATCCGACCGCGCCCATCACGCGCTGGCCAGGCAATTCGAAGAGCATACGGTTGACCGCCGCTATATGGCCGTGGTCCACGGCGTGCCGACTGCGGGCGATCCGCGCCTGCGCGGCCTGCGC
>JBBRKS010000173.1:0-8162 GCA_038231775.1 Rhodobacterales bacterium
AACCCACACGCCACTATTGGTTTGACGTCCGCAGCTGATCAAAACGGATCGACGCAGTTTTACCTGCGGCACGTTCCATTGCAAGGTTGATGGCGCTTTCAAAGGCAATCTTGGCGCGTGTCGCTCTACGGCTACCCGGGCGAACGGCCATCCCTACCGAGATTCTGGTGCTGATTCGGGCTTCGTTCGCGCGTGCTTGACCGGCCAGACCGACCTCGATCGCGGCTTCGATGGTTCTGGCATCTGGTAGCCGCCCCGCATTCGCCATCAGAACGAACTGCCCATGTCCAGCATATGCGATCGTATATCTCGTGTTGGCGAAGGCTTCGTTGATCGACGTCGCAACCTGCATCAGCAGCACCGAGCCTGAAATATCTTCCTCCGCGATCGTGACATCGCGCTCCACGACAACACCCATGACATAGGCATCCGTAACGGCTGACCCCGACAGGCTGGTCAGATAATTTTGAAGCGCGGCATAGTCTATCATTGCGTGAAGGTCTGCAATTTGGTCCACCCTTGCGTCGGCCCAAACGTCAATAATCTGACGACCCGACGCAAACTCATCGGCGTTGCTGGTGATAGCCGCATTGGCTCGCTGAGCAGAAATCCGATCCTGCGCGGCCTGTAACCGCTCTCCGAACTGGATGATGTCAAAGGGTTTGGCGGTGTAGTCGGTTGCGCCTGCCTTGAAAGCGCGGTCAAGGTGTTCGATGTCCGTCATCGCCGTCAACATGATGATAGGCGTGTCGCGATAGCCCGGCATGCTGCGGACGCGCCCGCAGAGGTCGATGCCGTCCATGTCCGGCATGTTGATGTCCAGCAACAAGCAATCAAAGAGGTTGGGCGACGTTTCCAACATGTCAAGCGCCGCCGCGGAAGAGCTTGCCGTCGTCACATTCGGGCAACCGACCATGGAAGCAATCTTGGGGATGAGCTCCAGAATGAAAGCATCATCGTCAACGGCGAGGATCTTCATCATCCCGTTGTCTGCATGAGGCGCGGTTGGCGCCTTGGCCGGCAGGCGATGAGGTCGGCCGTAGGCGACGTCGCACACGTCCGGCGCGTTTGACAGGTTCTGATCAGCTTCCACCCCATGTGCCGATCGTACCACGGCCAGCACAAGAATCGAAACTGCGCCGATCAAGGTGTAAAGGAAGAATGCGGTCCAAAGCGACGCCCCAAACACGGTCGCTACAAAGCCGCCCACCATTCCAACGAACGTGCCAACGATGACATAAGCAAGTGCCACAATCACATACCTTTCACTACACACCCCCAACTCCACCTTAAGGCATATTTATAGGATGTTTACAACCTATGGTTTAAATTATCCAACGCGTTGCCTCCGCGGCGCGGTTCAGACACCGCATGGTTGACGTCGTGAGGGCGTCGTTTTGTAGGGACACGGTTGCCGCCGATATTCCAAAACGTCAGGTTTCTGGGATGCGGTCGAGCCGCTGGCGCTGGCATCTGGACGAGGTCTTTGTGAAGATAGACGGCGAGATGCACTACCTCTGGCGCGCGGTGGATCACGAGGGCGAGGTGCTTGAAAGCTTCGTGACGAAGACGCGCGACACTAAAATCGCCTTGAAATTGATGAAGAAAACACTGAAACGGCACGGTCAGCCTGAGGTTTTTGTGGGCGATTGCGTGCGCGCTGAACGCGCGGGGCAAGCTGACGCGGAGGGGTGGCAGGTGGCAGGTGTCGAACGTTGCAAATTTGATTGGGCGGCTTTATCATCATATGGATGCTGCAAAATGAAGATCCGTTGACAACTCTCGCTCTAGTTGCTTGTATCGGCATCCGTATCTGCAATATGCGACCAACTTTTGCAAACTAGCCTGGCGTTGAGACGTCCACTTTGGCGTTTGTGGGTTGCCTCTTTGGAGCTGTAGGAATGTTGGATCCATCTACGAAAGCGGTCGACGCGTTGGTGGGTCGCAATATCAAAGACCGCCGCATCAACTTGGGGATGACCTTAGAAATACTCGGACGGCGCGCGGGCATCAGTTTGGAGGAAATAGAAAGGTATGAAGCCGGCAAAGATCGTGTCAGTGCGTCCCGTTTGTTTAGTATTTCCAATGCTTTGGACATAGATATTCGAGCCTTTTTTAAAGGAGCTGAAGGTTTGCAGGAAGCTGATGGTCCGCATGAGTTTTCACGTCCGCATGGATCCGAACCTTATGACCCCAGGTTGATCCTTACGCTCATCGAGAGTTTCCAGAGTCTACCGCTGGCGCAGAAAGATGCGTTGCTTGCCATGGTCGTTGCGATGGCCGGGGCTGGCGAAGGTCAAAGCGAAACGAACCTGATCAGAAGGCATCCTGTCATTGGAACATAGGGGTGAGCTAATCGATCTGATTGACCTTGGAGCGCTGCCGAATGGGGAGAGCCGCTTCACGTCCTTTCTTGACCAGATTTGTGACAGATTTGAACTGGACCACGCGGCCTACGCTGGGACCAATCCGGTAGCCGGTAACATTCATGGCTACGTAAATTATGGCAAGGATTGGAAAGAACACTATGTAAAGAATGGGTTTCATAACATCGACCCGACCTTGCACCGGGCGGCGAAAAGCATTGCTCCTGTCGACTGGCGCAGGCTAGAGCGGGATAAGAACTTCTTGACCGTGTTCCGGGATGCCGGTGATTTCGGCATAACGCATCAGGGACTGACCATTCCGGTTCGTGGACCCTTTGGCGATATCGGAATGTTGAGCGTTACGCGCAACACGAGTGTTGCGGAATGGGATAAACTTGTCAAACACGTGATAGTCGACCTACAGTCTGTTGCGGTTCACATCCATGACACGGTCATGCGTTCCGATGTGTTGTCGCAGGTCTTGCGATTTCCGACACTTTCCAGCCGTGAGAAAGAGGTACTACAATGGACGGCGGCCGGCAAATCCCAGCAAGACATCGGTGACATCCTGGGAATTTCGCACAGAACGGTCGAAGTGCACCTGCGCTCTGGCCGTGACAAACTTTATGCTCTGACAACGGCTCAGGCGGTTGGACGCGCGATTTCGCTCGGTCTGATCTATCCGCTCTAACCGATCCCCTCTGGTCTGACAAACTACGGGTTTGCCCCAATAGCCCCCTCTCAATTTGGCTGTATCCTCCTCCAAGGGAATGAACCTTAGGGGATACAAATGATTATCATTGTCGACGCGCTGAACAAGGACCGTTTTGGCGATCTTCTGGATGAAATGTTTCGTTTGCGCGCACGCGTGTTCGGCGAACGCCTTGGATGGGACGTGGACATTCAGGATGGCAAAGAGATCGACAAATTCGATCATATGGACCCGGCTTATGTGATCGGCATCGACGAGGATGGCCATGTCATTTCTTGCGTCCGTGCCCTTCAGACCACCGGGCCGCATATGCTTGCGGATGTGTTTCAGTCGATCCTGGACGGAGAGCCGCCGCTACGAAGTGCCAACATCTGGGAATCCACTCGCTTCTGTGTGGATACGCAGCGCTTGGCCAGAGGCGGGATATTGAATGCGATCTCGCGTGCCACTTGCGAGTTGATGATCGGATCGCTGGAGTTCGCCCGCAGGTCCGGTATCACCGACATCGTGACGGTCATTGACCCGATCATGGATCGGGTTCTGAAACGTTCAAACAACGCGCCTTATGGCTATGTCGGATCAGCAAAACCGATGGGCAAAGTGCACGCCTTGGCCGCGCTGCTTGATTGCTCAGAAGAGCGGATCGCGAGAGTTCGCAGTTTTTCTGGCATAACCGAAGACGTTTTTGCATCCGAAGACGTTGTTCGGGATGTGTTGGATGAAGTCAAATTGGTTACAGCCGCAACTCAGGCTGGAATGGGTGCGTCTATCACACCGTTTCCAACTTCGAACCCGCCGATCAGAATGGTATCACACGCGGAACTTATGGAATACTGCCAAGATCAACTGAAGTCTGCGAAAAGCCCGCTCGACGTCCGTGCAGCACAGTCTTTGGTCAGTACCTTGATTTCCCAAAGCAAAGTGACCCATGCAGCCCATTTGGCAAGACCAAAAGTGAACTGAATGCAGACCCAGTGAGCGCCGACAGTCGGGCAATTCAGGCCTCGGTGAGGGAATGACCGAGGCACTGGATTTGGTCGAAAGGCACTGCCTTAAGAAACTATATTGAGGAGAAGCTCGGGGCGGTCATTGCAAAAGGCAGTGACGCCCGCATGCAACTGCTTGGCTGGTCAATGACGAAAACCACCAGCGTTGCAAACCTATCGCGCCTCGCCCGTCGTCAGGTGAGCTTTACCGGCAAACTGAGACGCGTTCGCATTTGTATGGCAGCACCCATGCGAAAGGTCGACGGATGGAAAGCCTTCGACAAACCGATCGCGCCCATGACCCTTGACCTCGTGGCCTGATCAGACGCAAATGAAATCGCTCGGAGGGCAGCGCCAGAGAATTTCCACCACTTTCCAGACACGACCCTGGCGACCGAGCATGCGGAAGGCAAATATGAGGTTGCGGCCCGAAACTGAACCTCGGTGAGCCGCTAATCACAAAAGGAATGGTCATGGCTTTGGGCATCAGACTTCTGGCAGGCGTGCTGTGTGTGACCCTTCCAGCCTTCGTGGCAGCGGCCCAAACCCTGACGATCAATGTGGGCTATGGCCCGGGCGGCGGCTATGACGACGCTGCCCGGCTGTTGGCCGACCACATCGGGCCATACCTGCCCGGCGCGCCAAATGTTGTCGTCGAGAATGTACCCGGTGCGGGAAGCCTGAAGCTGGCGAAAATGTTCATGCAAAGCCCTGCCACGGATGGGGCCGAGATCGCCACGGTCAGTTCTTCCCTTTCCCTGATGCCGATCTTCGATCCGCAGAACACCGATTTCGACCCGAGAAAAGTGCATTACCTTGTCAGCATGACGAATGCATCATCGTATTGCTACACGCTGAAATCTTCGGGGATTGCTACGCTGGATGCATTTCTGACCAAACAGTTCAAGGTCGGGGCAACCGGAAAAGACAGCACATCCTATATCTACCCGGCCGCGATCAAACGTGCGTTGGGGGCGCATTACGACATTGTCACTGGCTTTCAGGGCTCCGCCGAAGTTGATCTGGCGATGGAGCGCGGCGACATTCAGGCACGGTGTGGCGTCGGGATCAGCGCTTTGTTCCAAGGCGATGACATGAATCGCTACAATGTGATCTTTGAGTTGTCCACCTCGCCGCGGGGCCAGATCAAGGGAGTGCCCTTTGTGCTGGATCAGCCGATGGACCCGGCCACGCACGACGCGTTGAAACTGGTGATGTCGTCAGGGTCGGTCCACTATCCCTTTATCGCGGCCCCCGGCACGTCCGATGCGCGGTTGGCCGAACTGCGGCAGGCCTTCGAGGCGTTGAAGACGGATCAGGCCTTTATAGATGATGCCCATGCACGCGGATTTCCCCTGATCATGACCAGTGGAATCGAGGTGGAAAGCTTGATCGACGGCTTTCTTGCCAGCGATCCTGCGGTGATGGAACGCGCGCGGGCTTTGGTGCAATAGTGTCACCACTCCGGCCCCTCTGATGGGGGCATTGCTCATCGCAATAGGCGATCTGGCAGAGCCTATGCGTCTGGCATTGCTGATTGTCGGCGTGGTTTTTGGCCTTATCATCGGGGTCATTCCCGGTCTTGGTGGCCTTTTCGGCCTGACCATCCTTATTCCTCTGACTTATACACTCGACCCGATTGCAGCCTTTGCGCTTTTGTTGGGCATGGCCTCGGTCACCACCACCTCTGACACGATCCCGGCGGTGTTGATCGGCGTTCCGGGAACCGTGGGGGCGGCCGCGACAGTTTTGGACGGACATGCGCTGGCCAAACAGGGAAAGGCTGCGCGCGCGCTTGGCGCGGCCTATTCCGCCTCGCTCATCGGGGGGCTTTTTGGGGCGTTGCTGCTGGCTCTTGCCTTGCCGGTGATGCGGCCATTGGTGCTATTCCTGAACTTTGGCGATCTTTTTGCCATCACCGCCTTCGGGCTGACCCTGGTTGCGATGCTGTCGGGAAACGACCCGCTCAAGGGGCTGATCGCGGCGCTGATCGGGGCCTTGGTCGCCTTTGGTGGGCTTGATCCCTACGAGGGCGCCGCGCGCTGGACGTTTGGCGAGGTCTATCTGTGGGACGGTGTGCCGACGGCCATCGTTTTCCTCGGCCTCTTTGCCGTGCCCGAATTGGCGGATCTGCTGCGGCGGGGCCAAATCCGGGCGACAGGCGCATCCGAAGAATTGGGAGGAATGCGCAAGGGGATCAGCGAGACGCTGCAAAACCTGCCGCTGGTGCTGCGAAGTGGCGGGATCGGCGCACTTTTGGGCGCAGTTCCGGGCGTGGGCGTGACGGTGATCGAATGGATCGCCTATGCCGATGCGGCGCGACGTCCGGGCAAAGGCCCGGCCTTTGGCCAAGGCAATATCCGGGGTGTCATTGCGCCCGAAAGCGCCAACAACGCCAAGGAGGGCGGCTCGCTGCTGCCAACCCTGGCCTTTGGCATTCCGGGCTCGGCCTCGATGGCGCTGCTGCTGGGGGCCTTTACCTTGCACGGACTGGTGCCCGGCCCGGATCTGTTGCGCGACGATGCGCCATTTGTCATTTCCCTTATCCTGACCATCGCCTTGGCCAATGTGATCGGCGCCGGTCTGTGCCTGATGTTGACCCAGCCCCTAGCGCGGCTTGCATCGGTGCCAGCGCCCGCCCTTGTGCCGGTTGCGCTGTCCTTGGTCGGGATTGGCGCGTATCTGACCACGCGCGATCCGCGCGATTTTGTGGTGTTGCTGGTGTTTTCTGCACTGGGCCTAGCGATGAAACGCTACGGTTGGTCCCGACCGGCGTTCACCTTGGGATTGGTGCTGGGGCCAAATCTTGAACGGTTCTTCTTCCTGTCGTGGCAGATTTCCGGCTGGTCCTGGTTGGCGCAACCCTTGGTGATCGGGTTGCTTGGGCTGTCAATGATACTGCTCACCCAACAAATACGCAGCTTCCGACGTGAGCGCCCCGGCAAAGGGGCGCCGACGATGGGGCGGGGCGACGCCGTCCTGGGATTTTCTATGGCGGCGGTGGCAGTGGGTATCCTTGCGGCTTGCCTCCGTCTGCCTGTGGCGGCTGCAATCTTTCCCGAAGTGGTGGCCGGGCTTACTTTGGCAGCGGCGGCCCTTCTTTTGCCGCGGCTCTGGCGCTCCGCCGCCCTCCCCTTGATCGGGGAAGCCCGGAACGTGCGCTCCGATCTGTGGTTTTTGACTGCGGGTGTCGGGGGATTGGCGCTGCTGATCCTCAGCCTTGGACATGTCGCAGGACCGTCAGCTTTCATCCTGGCCTCGGCTCTTTGGTTACGATCCCCGCAGCTTTGGCGCGCCCTGCTGGCCGCCTTGCTGACGGCCGCGCTGTCCTGGGCACTGTTTGACGCTCTTTCCGGTCTGACATGGCCCCTGCCTTGGGTGGTTACGGCGTGGGAAAGTCTTCGGCATCCCTGAACCGTCGGGCCGTCGCTAGCTGCCCTGTGCAAAAAGGGGGGGATTTAGAAGCAACCTGGATTGCGTGGTTGCCGTTGGCGAGAGTATTCATCCGGTGAGGGCCGTCTGACGGTTTTGACTGAGGTCGGCTAAGAGGCTGATCCGAAACTGGTTGAGTGAATTCAGCAGGTTGTGATTCAGTTCGGTTGCAAAGCTGAACGGAGATCACGATGGCCTGGGCCGAATTCACCCGTCTTCGATATGAGCGCAGTGGCGGCAAATACGCAAGCGATGCGACTGACGCGGAATGGGTGCTGATAGCACCGCTGACGATAGTAAGCGTCCGGCCTGACTGCGGTCAACGCGCGTTCCATGGCAGCAGATCATCGATCCGGTTGATCTTGTGGTCAGGGATACGCGCGAGCGTATCGGCAAGCCATGCCTGCGGATCGACACCGTTTAGTTTGGCGGTTTCGATCAGGGTGTAGGCGATGGCGGCTGATTTGCCGCCGGTTTGCGATCCGACGAAGAGGTAGTTCTTGCGGCCCACGGCGACGGAGCGCATGGCGCGTTCGGCGGTGTTGTTGTCGATCTCGAGGATGCCGTGTGAGCTACCCCCCGAAAATCGGACAGTGACGGAAGCTACGATCTGAGGTCTGCTGATCTCCAAATCGAGGAGATCAGAACATGTCGAAACGCAGGAAT
>JBBRKS010000174.1:0-8154 GCA_038231775.1 Rhodobacterales bacterium
GCCGCCCCCCGGCACCCCAGGCGAGTATTTGGTCAAGGAGCAAATGCGAAGAAACGACTTCCTTGGGTCGGTTTGGGGCATGCTGTTGGCTGCCATTGGCCTTTGCTGGCGTAAAGGCGGAGGACATCATGGACACCAAGCGGTCAGGGCGGCAGGCGCGGCAGGCAGAGCGGTCAAAGAAGGGCACCGGGTTGGGGCGCCCCTATATCGTGCGCAACATTCCGACCTATGACGTGTTGTCGGAAGAGAACCTTGTCAGGATCGAAGCGGCGGCTGACCGGGTTCTGGCAGAGACGGGGCTGGAGTTTCGCGACGATCCGGAAAGTCTGGAGTTGTGGCGCAAGGCGGGCGCGACAGTTGACGGGCTGTTGGTCAGGTTTGAACCGGGGCTGCTGCGCGAGGTTCTGAAATCTGCGCCTGCGACCTTCACCCAACACGCGCGAAATCCGGCAAAGTCGGTTGAGATCGGTGGCAAATCGGTGGTGTTCGCGCCGGCCTATGGCAGCCCGTTTGTCATGGACCTCGACAAGGGTCGCCGTTTTGGAACGATTGAGGATTTCCGGAATTTCATCAAGCTGGCGCAGTCGAGCCCGAACTTTCACCACTCTGGTGGGACGATCTGCGAGCCGACCGATGTGGCGGTGAACAAGCGGCATCTGGATATGGTGCTGGCCCATATGACCCTGTCGGACCGGCCTTTCATGGGGTCGGTCACCGCGGAAAGCCGGTCAGAGGACAATATAGAGATGTGCCGCGTGCTGTTCGGTGCGGATTTTGTCGATCAGAACTGTGTCATCCTGGGCAATGTGAACGTTAATTCGCCATTGGTCTGGGACGGCACCATGACCAAATCCTTGCGCGCTTATGCCCGCGCCAATCAGGCGGCGGTGATTGTGCCGTTCATCCTTGGCGGGGCGATGGGGCCGGTCACCTCTGCCGGGGGGATCGTGCAATCGCTTGCAGAAACCATGGTCGGCTGTGCGCTGACCCAGTTGGAGCGCAAGGGCGCGCCGGTGATCTTTGGCAATTTCCTGTCCTCGATGAGTTTGCGGTCGGGCAGCCCGACGTTTGGGACGCCGGAGCCTGCGATCGGGTCAATGGTCATTGGCCAACTGGCGCGGCGCCTGAACCTGCCACTGCGCTGTTCGGGCAACTTCACCACATCGAAACTGCCCGATGCGCAGGCGATGATGGAAGGCACCATGTCGATGCTGGCGGCTGTGCATTGCGGGGCGAACTTCATTCTGCATTCGGCGGGCTTTCTGGATGGGCTTTTGAGCATGTCTTATGAGAAATTCATGCTGGATGCCGATCTGTGCGGCAGTCTGCACGCCTATCTGGACGGCATCAAGATCGACGACGACCATCTGGCGGTTGACGCCTTTGCCGAGGTTGGCCCGGGCAACCACTTTTTCGGCTGCGCCCATACGCTGGCGCATTATGAGACGGCCTTCTGGGACAGCGATCTGTCCGACAATGAGCCGTTTGAAAAGTGGGAACTGGCAGGGTCAACCGATGCTGCCACTCGCGCCAATGCCTTGTGGAAAAAGCGGCTGGCCGAATACGAAGCCCCGCCGATGGACATTGCGACCCGCGACGCGTTGGATGATTTTGTGGCGCGCAAGAAAGCCGCTGCGCCAGATGCGTGGTATTGAATACCGGTTATTGAACGGTTGTTCGTAAATCAGCCAACCAGGCCGGTCTGGCCCAGCAGGCCCTGACGTTTGGCCTCGTAATAATAGCCGTGCGAATACCAGTACACCGCCTTGTCCTCATTGCGGTGTGACACAAGCCATGCGCCGCGCAGGTATTTTCCGGCGTATTTCATGTTGGTTTCGGCATCGAGCAACCCGGATGGCGGGCCGTAGTACCCCATCTGATGCGCGGTTTGCGGCAGGATCTGCAGCAACCCGTAATAGGGGCCATTGCGTGCTGCCGCATTATACCCGCTTTCGCGCCGGATCACCCGGTGGATCAGGCTGGCGGGCATTTGGTAAAGTTCAGCATATTTGTTGACCAGACGGTCCATCGCGAGCGTTTCACCCCGGGCAACCGGCGGCGGGGCGGCAGGTTGGCGCCCGCAGGCAGCCAAAGCGGCAAGGCCAAGGGTCAGAAAGGCGCGGCGGTGGATCGGCATTTGGGTCGGTCCTTGTGTTCTTAGCCTGCTAGAGCCTGCCTGATGCGGATAAAAGCATCACTCCGGCGCAAGGCTTTGTATCTTCGCCTGTCTTTCGACAAAATCGGAGTCCGCTTTTGTCGCACAGCCTTTAACCGGGCAAATCCGCCCAAGAAAGGGAAAGATTAGGGCTTTGATGTGCGCAGGCAAGCGCTTGCCGGTGCACAGAGTTGTCATTGTCCTGTCACTTGGGTTTGCGATTAGAAGGGGGCGCGTATATCCGGGGGCTTGCCAGCGGCTTTACGCCATATATAGTCAACCACGGGCGCGCAGTGGCGCATGTTGTGCCACGGGCGCGGGCCTACGAAAAGGGTCTTGGCGGAATGGACGGCGATTTTCGAACCAGCTTCGTGCGTGATCCCGCGACGCTGAAATACTGCCCGGCTTTGGTGCTGAACGCGGATTTCCGCCCGCTCAGCTACTACCCCTTGTCGCTGTGGCCGTGGCAAGAGGCGATCAAGTCTGCCGTGCTGGACCGGGTCGTGATCCTGGCCGAATATGACCAGACGGTGCGAAGCCAAAGGCATGTATTCAGGCTGCCCTCTGTGGTGGTGCTGAAAGATTTTGTCCAACCCCAGAAGTGCGTGGCATTCACGCGCTTCAATCTTTTTTTGCGCGACGAATTCGCCTGCCAATATTGCGGGCGCAAGGGTGATCTGACCTTTGACCATGTGGTGCCACGGGCCAAGGGCGGCATCACCTCGTGGGAGAATGTCGTGGCAGCCTGCAGCCCGTGCAACCTGCACAAGGGGGCCAAATCGCTGCGCCAAGCCGGAATGCACCTGAACCGGGTGCCGCGCGCGCCGATGCCAGAGGAAATGCAAAGCCACGGCCGCCGGTTTCCGCCCAACCACCTGCACGATAGCTGGATGGATTACCTGTATTGGGACGTTGAACTGGAAGCCTGAAACGGGTTGCCGGTGCAACGCTGTTGCGGCTTTACTTTCCCTTGCCCCGCGCTCTTGCTAGACTTTTGCTGTCATCGGGGGTAGAACCCCTGCGTTAGCGCTAACGGCATCTCAGCGAGCGAGGTCTTTTCATGGTTTCCCGTGTCATTCCGGTCGATACGTTCGATCTGGTGATTTTTGGCGGTACGGGCGATCTGGCCCGGCGCAAGATTTTCCCCGGGCTGTACCGCCGCTTTATGGCCGGGCAGATGACCGCCGACAGCCGGATCATCGGGGCTGCGCGTGCCAAGAATACACCCGACCAGTTCCGCACCATGATTCACGAGTCGCTGGTGGAGTTTGTGCCCAAGGACCGGCAGGACGAGGCGACGATCACGGCGTTTCTGGCGCAACTGGATTACGTGTCGATTGACGCCAAAGAGGAATCCGGCTGGACCAAGCTGAAAGCCAAGATGCGCGACAATGTGGTGCGTGTATTTTATTTCTCTGTCGCCCCGGCTTTGTTTGGCGATCTGGCCGAACGTTTGCACGCGCACGGCATCACCGATGCGTGGAGCAGGGTGGTCGTCGAAAAGCCGTTTGGCCGCGATCTGGATACCGCGAAAACCTTGAACGCGACGCTGGCCAAGTTTTTCACCGAAGCCCAGATTTACCGGATCGACCATTATCTGGGCAAGGAAACCGTCCAGAACCTGATGGCCGTCCGTTTCGCCAACATCCTGTTTGAACCGATCTGGAAGGCGCAATATATCGACCATGTGCAGATCACGGTGGCCGAAACCGTCAGCGTGAACGGACGCGGGGCTTATTACGACAAGTCCGGTGCGATGCGCGATATGGTGCAAAACCATATGATGCAGCTCTTGTGCCTGATCGCGATGGAGCCGCCGTACCATTTTGATCCCGACGCGGTGCGGGACGAAAAGCTGAAGGTGATCCGTGCCTTGCAGCCGGTTCATGTCGAAAACATCGTGCGCGGGCAGTATCTGGCGGGCATGGGTGAGGGTGGCTATCTGGAACATTGCGAGGACCCGAACTCGCGCACCGAATCCTATATCGCAATGAAGGTTGAAATTGCGAACTGGCGTTGGGCGGGCACGCCGTTCTATCTGCGCACCGGAAAACGGCTGCGTGGGCGCTATTCCGAAATCGCCATCACCTTCAAGGAACCGCCGCATTCGATCTTTGACGATGCGAAGTCGTGGAAGGAAAATGTCCTTGTGATCCGGTTGCAACCGAATGAGGGCATGAATTTGATGGTCAACATCAAGGAACCCGGGCCGGGCGGTATGCGCCTGACTCAGGTGCCGTTGGACATGACCTTTGCCGAGGCGTTGGGCCAGAATGCCGAGGATGTGCCGGACGCCTATGAACGCCTGATCATGGATGTGATCCGCGGCAACCAGACCCTGTTCATGCGCGGTGACGAAGTCGAGGCGGCCTGGGCCTGGACCGACCCTATCATTAACGGGTGGGAGGCGCGGGGCGACAAGCCGCAGGGCTATGACCCGGGTTCGTCCGGTCCCGAAGATGCGCTGATGCTGCTGCACCGCGACAAACGGCGCTGGCGCGAGATCAAGGGATGATCTTTCGCGACTATCCCTCACGCGAGGCTTTGATGGCGGGGCTTGCGGCCGCCATCGCCGGGCAATTGCGCGCCGCTTTGGCGCAAGGGCCAGCGACCCTGTCGGTGCCCGGCGGCACAACACCCGGCCCGGTGTTCGATGCTTTGTCGGAAACTGATCTTGACTGGGCGCGGGTGGCGGTTGTCCTGAACGACGAACGTTGGGTGCCCGAAGACAGCCCACGGTCCAACACCCGGCTGTTGCGTGAACGTCTGCTGCGCGGCAAGGCGGCATCTGCCACCCTTGTGCCGCTGCACGCTGATGCTCCGCAGCCCGAAGACCGCCTGACCCTGTTGTCAGAAGGTATCGCACCGCACTTGCCGATCACTGTTCTGCTGTTGGGCATGGGCAATGACATGCACACCGCCTCGCTTTTCCCAGGTGCCGACAAACTGGCGCAGGCCCTTGCCCCCGATGCGCCCATCCTGATGGCGCTGCGGGCCGAGGCTGCGGGCGAAGCGCGCATCACCCTGACCGCCCGCGTCCTGCAGGCCGCGCATCACATTCATATTCTGATCACCGGGCCGGAAAAGCGCGCAGCCCTTGACCGCGCTTTGACCCTGCCCGCAATCGAGGCCCCCATCCGGGTGGTGCTTGACCAAGCCACAGTCCATTGGGCGGAGTAACACCATGACCGACAGATTCGCACCCCTGCTGGCCCACCACGGCAAAGTCGCCAACCGCCGCATCCTTGACTTGTTCACCGACGACAGGGCGCAGAAGTTTTCCCTGCACGCCGACGGGATGCTGTTCGATTTTTCCAAAACCAACATCGACGAGGCCGCCCTTGGCCTGCTGCTAAATCTCGCCGAAACCGCAGGTGTTGCCGCCAAGCGCGAGGCGATGTTCACCGGCGAAAAGATAAATGAGACTGAGGGCCGCGCCGTTCTGCACACCGCGTTGCGCGCTGGCGATGACGCGGTGATCAAGGTCGATGGTCAGGACGTGATGCCAGAGGTGCGCGCCACCCGTGCCAGAATGGCCGCGTTTGTGAACGACGTGCGCTCTGGTGTCTTCACGGGGCAGGGCGGTCAGATCACCGATGTGGTCAATATCGGCATCGGTGGGTCTGACCTTGGCCCGGCCATGGCCACGATTGCGCTGTCGCCCTATGCCGATGGGCCAAAGCTGCATTACGTCTCCAACGTTGACGGTGCCCATATCGCCGACACGCTGAAGGGTCTGAACCCGGAAACCACGCTGGTCATCGTCGCGTCAAAAACCTTCACGACGATTGAAACCATGACCAACGCCGACACCGCCAAGCGCTGGATGGCCACCAAGGTCACCAACCCGGCCGCGCAGTTCTGCGCCGTTTCAACCGCTGCCGCAAAAACCGCCGCCTACGGCATCGACCCGGCCCTTGTGTTCGGGTTTGAAGATTGGGTCGGTGGCCGTTATTCGCTGTGGGGCCCGATTGGTTTGGGGGTCATGCTGTCGGTCGGCCCGGACAACTTCGCCCGGTTCCTTGCCGGGGCGCGTGCGATGGACCAGCATTTCCGCGCCCAACCCTTTGCCGCCAACCTGCCCGTGCTGCTGGCCCTTGTCGGCATCTGGCACAACCAGATCTGCGGTTACGCAACCCGCGCCGTGCTGCCCTATGACCAGCGCCTGTCGCGCCTGCCCGCCTATCTGCAACAGCTGGAGATGGAGTCGAACGGCAAGCGCGTCTCGATGGACGGGGCCGATCTGCCGTACAATTCCGGCCCGGTGGTGTGGGGCGAACCCGGAACCAACGGCCAGCACGCGTTTTACCAGCTGATCCACCAAGGCACCCGGCCTGTTCCATGTGAGTTTCTGGTGGCCAAAACGGGCCATGAACCCGACCTTGCCCATCAACACCTGCTGCTGGTCGCCAATTGCCTTGCCCAATCCGAGGCGCTGTTGCGCGGGCGCAGCCTTGAAGAGGCCACCGCGATCATGGCCAAAAAGGGTCTGACCGGGGCGGAACTTGACCGTCAGGCGCGCCACCGCGTCTTTCCCGGCAACCGCCCCACAACGACCCTGGCCTATGCGCAACTGACCCCGTTCACGCTGGGCCAGATCATCGCGCTGTACGAACACCGGGTGTTTGTTGAAGGTGTCATCCTGGGGATCAATTCCTATGACCAATGGGGGGTGGAACTTGGCAAGGAACTCGCCGTCGCCTTGCAACCGATCCTTGAAGGCAAACAGAATACCGAAGGCAAAGACGGCTCCACCAAAGCGCTTGTGGCCTACCTGAAGACCTGACCCGACTTTCATTCTGGCCCAAATACTCACCTGGGGTCCGGGGGAGGCGTGCCTCCCCCGGCCTTGCTTACTTCAAAGCCGCCGTCACAATAACCTCAACCTTATACTCCGGCGTGGCCAGCTTGGCCTCACCAGTCGCCCGCGCCGGGGTGTGACCGGCCGGAACCCAGGTGTCCCAGACCGCGTTCATTTCACCAAAGGTGGCAATATCGGCCAGCCAGATCTGGGTGGACAGGATGCGGGTCTTGTCGGTGCCAGCCTCGGCCAGAATGCGGTCAACCTCTGCCAGACAGGTGCGGGTCTGATCCGCCACGCTGGCCCCCGGCGTTCCAACTTGCCCCGCGACCCAGACGATGCCGTTGTAGCACACCGCCTCTGACATCCGCGCGCCGCTGCCGATCCGTTTGATATCCGTGTTCATGCCGTTCTCCCGATTTTTGATCAGGCTTGCTACCGCACCTGCGCGGATTTGGGAAGTGCATGGGAAGGCTCGGGGATGGAGCGGGTGAAGGGAATCGAACCCTCGTATTCAGCTTGGGAAGCTGCTGCTCTGCCATTGAGCTACACCCGCGTTATGCGCAGAGGTAGTCGGTCGGCTTGGCCCCGTCAAGCGGTGACAGGCCTTGGAAGCTATCCTGCAAACCGTGAAGTTCCTCAGACCGTTTCCCGCAGCGGCGGTCCCGACAGGATGGCATGTGCCCCGGCGGCCGCCAAACTTTGCGCTACCCCCAAACGCAGCAGGCCTCCGGATTTCTCCGGAGGCCCTTGTCTTGCAGGCGATACTGGGGACGGGACGAGCGCCTGCAAGGATCCGCCGCCGTTACTCGTTACAGAAATCAGATCACATTTTCGGCAGCAGAACCGCGTCGATGACGTGGATCACGCCGTTCGATTGTTTGACGTCGGCGATGGTCACGGTGGCGGTGCCGCCGGCCTCGTCGGTGATCATGATCTTGCCGTCTTTTTCAGTCGCGGTCAGCATGCAGCCGCCAACGGTTTCGATCATGTGCTTGCCGCCATCGGCCTTGATCATGCCCATCACGTCACCCGACATCGCATCAGCGGCCACAACGTGGCAGGTCAGGATCTTGACGAGGGTCGCTTTGTTTTCCGGCTTCAGCAGGGTTTCCACGGTGCCAGCGGGCAACGCGGCGAAGGCTTCGTTGGTCGGCGCGAACACGGTGAACGGACCTTTGCCCGACAGCGTGTCAAC
>JBBRKS010000175.1:0-8147 GCA_038231775.1 Rhodobacterales bacterium
CTGCTCAACACTGACATACTCATCCGGCTTGAGCCCCTGCGCCCTCGACCCCGGCCCGCAGATCACCGTCGCAATACCCAACCGCGCGTCAAACAGCCCGCCCTCAGTTCCAAACGCCACCTTGATGGTGCCATTCGCGCCGGTCAGCGCCTTGACGAACCGCACCACAGCCGCGTCCGAGGGCGTGCCAAGCCCCGGATAATCCCACTGCCGTTCAATCCTGATCGCCACTTCCGGAAAATCGGCCCGGAATGGCGCACAAATTACCTCTGCCATAGTGCGCAAACGCTCGATCAGAACCGCCGGGTCATCCTCGGCGACCGAACGGATTTCAAAGTCCAGGACGGCGGTGTTCGGCACGATGTTGACCTGCACCCCGCCCGACATCTTGCCAACATGCAGCGTGGTATAGGGCACGTCATAGTCGCCGTCCTTGACACCGTGCGCTGCCACTTCGGCCTGCAACCCGCGGACCGCGTTGATGAAATCCGCCGCGAGGTGCAGCGCGTTCAGTGCCATCGGGGCCAGCGCCGAATGCCCCTCGCGCCCCACACAGATTGCACGCAACGCCACCTTGCCCTTGTGGCCGGTGGCGACCTGCATCCCGGTAGGCTCTCCAACGATGCAGAACCTTGGCCGCACCGGCGCCCCTTCCAGCAACGCAATCAACGACCGCACCCCCATGCAGCCGATCTCTTCATCATAAGACAGCGCCAGATGCAGCGGCACCGAAAGCTTGCGACCCACTTTGACCCGCATCCCCGCCTCGATCATCGTCGCGATGGCTGCGGCGCAAAACCCCTTCATATCCGCTGTGCCGCGCCCATAAAACCGCCCCTCAGCCTCGGTCAGTTCAAACGGAGGGCGCGTCCAAGCCTGCCCCTCAACCGGCACCACGTCGGTATGGCCCGACAGCATGACCCCACCCTGCCCGGGCCCGCTTGGATGCGGCCCAATTGAGGCATAAAGGTTCGCCTTCCCCCCAGCCGGGTCCGCGATCAGCACGGCGTCAATGCCAACGTCAGCCAAAAGCCCCACGACATAGTCCATCAACGCCATGTTGGGGTTGGAACTGATCGTGTCAAAGCCAACCAGTCGGGCAAAAATCTCACGCGTCAGGGGGGAAACATCGGCCAAGGCAAACTCCTGTCTTTGGTTTCAGATACCCCAAACCCCAAGCCTTGCGGAAGGGCACATGTGGGCCGCGGACAGTACGCGCATGGACAGGTGCTTGCCTGCTCCAAACCTGCCACCCGCACACCGCTCTGTGCCTTGCCCGAACGCCGCTCCCCCGAAAGGCCGCTTCCCACTTTCCCACCGCCCCAAGGGCGCTTCTCTTTCCGGCCCACTTCCGCCACCATGGGACCAAAGGAAAACCGATGCGCCCCAAGTTTGCCCTACTCGTGATCGCTCTCGCCCAAGCCGCCATGGCGCAAGACCTGCCCCCGGCCAACATCGCGGCTATGCACGGCCAGGACGGCAGCGTGGCAAGGTTGATTGAGGCGCACCGGTTGGCCGATCTGGGCCAAACCGCCCGCGACCCCGTGCTTTTGATCGCCGCCGCCCGACTTATGCAAGGCGTCACCCTGCGCGAGGTGCCGCGCACGGTGGCGGCCCCGGTGACAGAGCCTGTGTCAGACCCCAAACCCGCCGAAAAGCCCGCCAAGAAGAAGCCAAAGGCCGCGTCCCCAGACACAACCCCCGATGTCGCGGCCATTCAGGTTGTGCCCGACCCGGCCCAACAGGCCCCCCTGACCGGCTTGCTTGACCCGGCCGCCCTGATGGAGGCTGCGCGCGCCATGCTGCCCGCCGACAGCGTGCTGCGCGACGCGGTAGCCGACCTTGCCGCCGAAATTCCTCCGCCCGGCCCAGTGGCACAGGTCACCTCACTGGTGCAACAGCCCGGCGGAGGGACAACCTATGCCCTTGCTCTGGCAGGACAAAGCTACGCCGAAATCGGCCTGTTGCGGATGGGCGCTGGCCACCTGACACTGCGTGTCACCGATGCCACCGGCCATCCGGTCTGTCAGGACGCCTCTGCCGGGCCTTCGGTGCTGTGCGGCCTTGTGCCACGGCAAAGTGATCACTTTCTGGTCACGGTCACCAATGACGGGCAGCAGGCAGCGCCCTATCTGTTGATCAGCAATTGAAGGGCAAATCATGACCCAAACCCGCCGCCAGTTCCTGACCGCCACCGCAGGCCTTGCCCTGCTGCCCGCCCTGCCGCGTGCCGCCATGGCCGCCACGCCTGCCCTGACCGTTGCCTCGCGCCAGTTGCAGGTGCTGGGCAAGGCCGCCACCGTCTACGGCATCACTGGCCCCGACGGCACACCGGGCCTGACCGCCCGCGCAGGCGACCGCTTCACGGGGTTGGTCGACAACCAAAGCGGCGGCGATCTCGTGCTGCACTGGCATGGTCAGGTTCTGGCAAAAAACACCGACGACCGCACCCGCCCGAATGGCGGCGTACATCCGACCGGGACAGCCGAGGCTTACGATTTCCCCCTGACCCCCGGCACACACTGGATGCATTCGCACCAATTGACCGAACAGCAACTGCTTGCCGCGCCGATGGTGGCGGTCGAGGCTGATGCCGGTGACATGCCCGAAGCTGTCATCATGCTGCACGACTTTTCCTTCAAAAGCCCCGCCGAAATCGCCGCAGGTCTGTTGACCGCCAAAGGCCACGACATGGCCGGGATGGACATGTCTGCAATGGACATGACAAAGGGCAGTGCCGATACGGGCGCGATGGCGATGGCGATGCCCGCCATGATCCACGCCAATGACGTCGCCTACGACGCCTACCTTGCCAATGACCGCACCCTGTCTGATCCGCAAGTAATCGCGGCGCGACCCGGTCAGATGCGCCTGCGCATCATCAACGGTGCCACCGCCACGGCGTTCTGGCTGTCCACCGGCACCCTCGCCACACAGGTGGTCGCGGTTGACGGCAACCCCGTCACACCCCTGACGCGCAGCACCATGCCGATCACCCAAGGCCAGCGCATCGACCTTGTGGTGACAATCCCACCCGAGGGTGGCGCTTTCCCGATCCTCGCGCAGGTCGAAGATGCCCGGATGCGCACCGGCGTGATCCTCGCCACACCCGGCGCCACCATCGCAAAACTGGCCGACCTCGCTGACGCCAACGCCCCCTATGTTGACCTCAGCTTTGAATCCGACCTGTCCGCAATGACGCCCCTGCCCGCCCGCCCCACAGATGCCCTGATGCATCTTGCGCTTGGCATGGCGGACGGCTACCGCTGGACGATCAACGGCGCTGCCCACGGCGAGGCTTCCCCCCTGCAAGCGGCCTTGGGGTCGCGGGTCGAGATGATGTTCATGAACCCGACCATGATGATGCACCCGATGCACCTGCACGGCCATCATTTTCAGGTGGTCGATCTGGGCAAAGGCCGCTTCAGCGGACCCAAGCGCGACGTGGTGCTGGTGCCGCCCGGTGCCATGGTGACCGTCGCTGTCGATTTCGACAAGCCGGGGGAATGGTATGTCCACTGCCACCACCTTTACCACATGGCGGGCGGCATGATGACCTCGATCACCGTGGCTTGACGCGGTGGCCTGACTAAAGGGGGCGTGTTCGACACGGACAGGATAACCCCGCCCCCAAAAGGCAAACGGCGCGAGGTTTCCCCCGCGCCATTGCCATCCAAACCCAGTTCAGCCGGTGATTTCTGAAACCTTCACCGTGCGGCCTTCCTTGACCGACAACAGCGCCGCTTCGGCCAAGGCCAACGCCAGCAAGCCGTCCTCACCCGAAGGCGACGCTGCCCCCATTACCCCGACAGTCTCGATAAACGCAGCGATTTCAGCTGCATAAGCCTCGGTATAGCGAGTCATGAAAAAGTCGTGCAGCGGCGGGCGGGTATAGCCCGACCCATTCGCCACCTCAATCGACACTGGCCGCTGGTTTTCCGCCGAAACCACACCCTTCGACCCATGCACCTCAATCCGCTGGTCATAACCATAGGTGGCACGACGTGAGTTTGAGATGACCGCCATCTTGCCAGAAGCAGTTTTCAGCATGACCTGCACGCTGTCGGAATCCCCAGCCACCCCAATCGCCGGATCAATCAGAACCGCAGCCATCGCGGATACTTCGGTGATTTCCTCTCCCAGCAACCAGCGCGCCATATCAAAATCATGGATCGTCATGTCGCGGAAAATCCCGCCCGACCGCTTGATATAGTCCACCGGCGGCGCGCCCGGATCACGAGAGGTGATCGTCACCATTTCGACCGCACCAATCGAGCCTTTGGCACTCTCGGCCCGCACCGCCATGAAATGCGGGTCAAACCGGCGGTTGAACCCGACCATCAGCGTGCCCTTGTTGGCGCGCACGACGGACAAGCAGGCTTTCACCCGGGTCAAAGACAGGTCAATCGGCTTTTCGCAGAACACCGCCTTGCCGGCCTTGGTGAACTGTTCGATCAGGTCGGCATGGGTGTCGGTCGGCGTGCAGATCACCACGGCATCAATGTCGGATGCCGCTAGGATCTCCGCGATTGAACGCACCTCGCAGCCGTATTGCGCCGCAATCGCCTCAGCCGCCGGGGCCATCGCATCGGCCACCGCCACCAGCTTGGCCATGGCGTTGCCAGTAACCGCCTTGGCATGCACCTTGCCGATACGGCCCGCCCCCAAAAGCCCGAAACGCAGAGTCATCTTCGTATCCTTTCCTCAGGCAAACGCCCCTTCGGCACTGCCTTTAACACCTGTGATGTAACTTACAATATCGTTCCCGTCGGTCTCGTCGCGCGCCAGCGACGCCACGATCCTCCCGCGCCGAAACACCACGATCCGGTCAACCAGATCAAACACTTGCCGCAGATTGTGGCTGACCAAAATCATCGGGATACCACGCTCTTTCAGCCCACGGATGATGTTTTCCACCTGCGCGGTTTCCTGCACGCCCAAAGCCGCCGTCGGTTCATCCATGATCACGAGTTTTGACGCAAACGCCGCCGTCCGCGCAATCGCCACGCATTGGCGCTGGCCACCCGACATGTTGCGGATCGGGTTGTCGACGTTGGGAATTTTCACCGCCGTGGTCTTCAGCGCCTCCATCGTGCGGTCGCGCATCGCCTTGCGGTCCAGCCACGAAAACGGGCCAAGCCGGAATTTGAACAACTCGCGCCCCAAAAACAGGTTCGAGGGCACGTCGAGATCGTCAGCCAAGGCGAGCGTCTGAAATACCGTCTCAATCCCCGCCTCACGCGCCTCCAACGGACCACCGTGGCTGACTTCACGACCGTCAAAGAAGATCTGCCCCGAGGATCGTTGTTCCACCGCCGTGATCTGGCGCACGAAGGTCGATTTGCCCGCCCCGTTGTCGCCGACCACGGCCACATGCTCGCCCGCGCGCAGGGTGAAATTCGCGTCTTCCAGCGCCTGCACGCCGCCGTAATGCTTGGTCAGGCCCTTGGTTTCCAGAATGATATCGCTCATCTCTTACCCTCTCGCCCGCTGACGTTGCCGCCACTGGTCCAGCACCACGGCCCCCACGATGATCGCGCCCTTGACCATCTCTTGATAATAGGCGTCCAGCTTGATCGAGGTGAAGCCGGATATGATCACCGAAAAGATCGCAGACCCCAGCACGGTGCCGACAATCGACCCGCGCCCGCCCGACAGCGACACCCCGCCGATCACCGCCATGGCAATCGCATCCAGTTCATACTGCATCCCCATCCCGGCCTGCGCCGTCAGGTTCTTTGATGTCAAAAGGATCGAGGATACCCCGGCCAGCATCCCGGCAATCGTATAGACCAGCACCTTGTGCCGGTCGACATTGATGCCAGACATCCGCGCCGCCGCCTCGTTTGACCCGATGGCATAACAGCGCTTGCCGTACAGCGTATAGATCATGATGACCTGAAACAGCACGGCCAGCGCCACGAACACCACCGCCGGGTTCTGCCCGTCCCAGTGCAGCAGCCCAAAGGTCAGCGTCCCCAGCACATCGCCGTTCGACACGTTGCCATAAGCCTCGGTCGGGAACGACACAGGTGAGCCGTTCGACCACCAGCGCGACGCACCCCGCGCCGACACCATCATCCCGAGGGTGGCAATGAAGGGGGGAATCTTGGTATAGGCGATCAGCAAACCGTTGATCATGCCCGCAAATATCCCGCAGGCCAGACCCACCACAATCGGCACGATCACCGGCAGGTCCATAAACTCCGGCCCGAAAATCGCCTTGGGGTTGGGGTTGCCGTTCACCAGTGCGGTTTGCCCAAAGCTCATGGTGATCATCGCGGTGGCACCGACGATTGACCCGGAAGACAGGTCAATCCCGCCCAGAATAATGACCTGGGTGACCCCAAGTGCGATGATCCCGGTGATTGCCACCTGCAGGATCATGATATCCAGCCGCTGCTGGTTGAACAGACCCGGCACGTTGTCACGCAGGTTGAACAGAAAACTGGTGCCGTTCAGCCGGTTCAGAACCTCAAACACCACGACGATGAACACAAGGGCAGCAAACACGTTCCATTCCGGCGCCCGCGTGCGTTTGGTCGGATCATATTTCAGGCCGCCAATGCCCGTCGTCGCCTGTGATGTCGGTTTCGACATGGACACCCCTCCCCAGATTTGCCCGATGGCCCGATTGGCCCCGCAAGACCAACTGACCTGCAAGACCGTGCGCCCGAATGCACCATCCGGGCAAGGAAAATGGGGGCGGCCCTGTCGCCGCCCCCATCGCCGCGTCAGACGCGGATCAGTTCTTCTTGGTGTAATCCGCCATGTTGGCCGGGGTCACCAGCTGGAAGGGAATGTAGACCTTCTGATCGACCTTCTCACCCTTGGCCAACTTGACCGCCGCATCAACGGCACCAGAGCCTTGGCCCGCCGCATCCTGAAACACCGTGATGTCCTGATCGCCAGCCGCCATCGCAGCCAGTGCGTCCTGGGTTGCGTCAACGCCCGCGACGATCACGGCCTTCATGTCGATGTTGGCCGCCTTCATCGCCTGAATCGCACCGATCGCCATTTCGTCGTTGTTGGCAATCACCGCGTCAAACGGCTTGCCGGTTGACAGCCAGTTGGTCATCAGGGTCTGGGACTCGTCACGCGACCAATTGGCGGTCTGCTCGTCGATGATGTTGATCTTGACACCACAATCCGCCCCGCCGATCACCTCGTGAACGTCGGCGGTGCGTTGCACGGCTGCCTGGTTCGACAGTTCGCCTTCCATCACGTAGACATTCGCCTCGGTCTTGCCGGCGGCTTTCAGTTGGGCGCAGACTTCCTTGGTCTCAAGCGTTCCCGAATCCGCTTCGTTCGACGCGACGAAGGCCTGGTTGTCGGGCAGCGTGTCGACGTTGATCGGCTGGCGGTTCACGTAAACCAGCGGAATGTTCGCTTTGGCCGCAGCGTCCGACATGGCTTGTGTGGCCGAGGTGTCGACCGCGTTCACGATGATCGCCGTCACACCCGACGCGATGAAGTTGTTGATCTGGTCCAACTGCTTGGCCACATCGCCTTGCGCGTCCTCGATCTGAACCTTCTGGCCATTGGCATCCGCATAGGACTGAATGCCGTTGCGCAGCACGGTCAGAAAGTTGTCGTCGAACTTGGCCATCGTCACACCGATGTCAGCCATTGCAGTCGTGCCCATCAGGGCGACGGCGGCAGCCATAAGATACGTCTTCATGGTCTCTCCTCCACATACAGGGCCCGGCGTCCCCGTTCTCCCAGCCGGGCCGCCCACTGCGGGGCGGTATCCTCTCGTTCAGGCCTCCTCGCCCGCACGAATGAATGTCATCGAGGCTGCCAGCGCCAAGGCCGGATCAGCCATGTCATGCACCGACGGCGCAAATGGTTCGTAAGAAATCGGCCCGGCATAGCCCGCCGCCGTCAAGGCGCGTATCTGCGCCACATTGCCAAGCATGTCATCGGCATCAACCAGCACCCGGTGCGGATCGCGCATGTCGTCGAGATAGATCGACTCCTTGACACCAGACACATGAATGATCCCGGTCAGGTCCGGGTAAATCGGCCCAAACCCGGCCAGCGCATGGTGGAACGTGTCATGCACCATGAAATAACTGCCAACCCCGCCCACCGCATGAATGGCCTCAGCCAGCACGTCCTTGTAGCGCAGAGAGCAAACAGCAAAC
>JBBRKS010000176.1:0-8087 GCA_038231775.1 Rhodobacterales bacterium
ACATCCAAACCGATGTAGGTGATACGTTCATTCATGGCCCGTCTCCTATGCCAAGGGCTCTGCGCCAGGACATCCGGAGCAACCCTCGAACCTGCATACTGTGAGACGGGTCGCCCTATCTCAGGCGAACATGTGGTCTAGAATGACTGCTTTGGAATGGCACAGCAATTCATCTATATTCCGAGACTGGGTAAGTGGCGGAGGGAACGCGACTGCGGGCGAACCTTCTTTTGTGGATGCCGCTCGGTTTGCAAGGACTTTCTGAACTTTTGGACATGTGATCGAGTGCGGACTTTTGTCAGGCCTTTTCTTGCGGCTGACTGGCGCCGTTGGCCGGGATGGTGATGCGCGGACCGGGGCCAAATCTCTGAAAGCGAGCTCGAGGCTCGGAGAAGGTTTCTGGTTTGCCCGACCCGGATCATGTCGATCATGTGCCCATGCAGTTCATGTCTTCCTCACAACTCTGCGGTCCGGCCGATGGTGCCCGTCAGGCGCCGACCGGCTTCGGATCGCGGTAGTCTTCACCGCGCGTCAGCATCGCCCAGATGCTACGCGCCATCTTGTTGGCCAGCGCGAAGGCTGCCACCATCGGCGGCTTTCGTTCCAGCAGTCGCTCCAGCCACGGATTGCGTGGGGCACCCCGCCGCAGGGCCCAGCGGATCACCGACATGGCGCCGGTGACAAGCAGTCGCCGGATGTCCCGTTGTCCCATCTTCGATGTCTTCCCCAACCGCTGCTTGCCGCCTGAGGAATGTTGCCTTGGCACCAGCCCGAGCCACGCGGCGAAATCGCGGCCGCGCCGGAACTGGTTCATCGGCGGCGCGAATGTCTCAATGGCAAGCGCACCGATGGGACCGATACCGGGCATGGTCTCCAGCTGTTTCGGCATGGCCGCCGCCTTGGACGCGGCGGCGATCTTCGCCGTCACGGCGGCGAGCCGGGCGGTCAGAAGTTCGACCTGTTCGACAGCCATGCGGCAGATGTCGCGAGCCAGGTCCGGCAGGTCAGAGCCCGGATCCTGGACAACCTGCGCCAGCTTCGGCAAGTATCCGATCCCTTCCGGAGCCACATGGCCGAATTCATAGAGATAAGCGCGCAACGCGTTGATCGCTTCGGTTCGCTGCTTCACGAATTTCTCGCGGGCGCGAAACGCCACGGCCCGGGCCTGCTGTTCAGTCGTCTTGGGCTCGACGAACCGCATCGTCGGCCTTGTCGCCGCCTCTGCGATCGCCTCCGCGTCAGCCGCGTCATTCTTCTGCCTTTTGAGGAACGGTTTGACGTAGTGCGGCGCGATCAGCCGTACCCGGTGTCCTTGCCCCGTCAATTCCCGCGCCCAATGATGCGCGCTCGGGCACGCCTCCATCGCCACCTCGCACGCCGGATGGTCCGCCATGAACCGCGCGAATTGCGGGCGCGACAACTTCTTGCGGAACACGATCGACCCGTTCGCCGCCGCACCATGCAACTGGAACACGTTCTTTGCCAGATCGACGCCGATGATGCTAACTTCTTCCATGGATGCCCTCTCCTTCAACTTGTGTTTCAACACCTCTAGTATTGCACATCGCGATGCCGTAAGGGGTGAGCGGCATCCACCCCATCTCTGGAGCGTAAGTCATTGATTTTATTGAGCGCGATAAAAGTTCGTATCCCAACTGATGCAACCGGGACTGTGATCCAACTCCGAGTAATATGTGACGGAACCGCTGCCACCAGTACTGCACCGTCTCATGGCTGATCTCGATGCCCGGCTCATGCAGCAGATCATCGACGTTGCGCAGCGACAACGGGAACCGGATAAAAACGTTACCGCCATGCGGATGATCCGAGAGCTAGTCTTGAAGTACCGGAAAGGGGAACGTTTTGTCATCGCGGAAGGCTAGGCGGCCGCCCTGACGCTCTGCAAGCAAAGTTCTTCTGACAACACCAACCTACGCGCTTCATTGAACTAGCTGGCGCACTTTGACCCGGACCGAAAGGCAAGATGATTTGGAATCGACCCCAGATTTCGATTAAAGGTATCACCTTTCCTTTAGTTTTCTGCTATCATTTCGCTCTAAAAGGAGTCACGCCATGCCCCAACCCGAAACCCGCCTTTCCGCGACAGGCATTGAGAAGTCCTTCGGCACGGTCAAGGTGCTTGACGGCATTTCGCTCGCCGCAATGCAGGGTGATGTGGTGTCGATCCTAGGCGCGTCTGGTTCTGGCAAATCGACCTTCCTGCGCTGCCTGAACTTTCTGGAAACGGCCGATGCCGGGACGATCACGATCAAGACCGACAGTGTGACCCTTGGTGCCGGGACGATCCCGGAAGGCACAAAACGCGCCTTGCGGCTGCACACGGGGTTCGTGTTCCAAAGCTTCAATCTGTGGTCGCATCTGACCGTGATGGAGAACGTGACGCAGGGCCCGGTCCATGTGTTGGGGCGCTCGAAGGTTGAGGCACGTGAGCGGGCCGAAGTGCTGCTCAATCGGGTGGGCGTGTGGGAGCGGCGGGAATACTACCCCGCCCAGCTTTCGGGGGGCCAGCAGCAGCGCGTTGCGATTGCGCGGGCGCTGGCGATGGACCCCGATGTGTTGTTGTTCGACGAGCCGACCTCGGCGCTCGACCCCGAATTGGTGGGTGAGGTGCTGAAGGTGATGCGAAGCCTGGCGGATGAGGGCCGAACCATGCTGGTCGTCACGCATGAGATGGGGTTTGCCCGCGACGTGTCATCCAAGGTGGTGCTCCTGCACAAGGGCAAGGTCGATATGGACCTGCCCCCTGCCGATGCCTTTGGTGCAGGCAAGACCGAGCGGTTTCAGCAGTTCCTGTCAAACACCCGCCACTGACGGCGACGGTTACACGCCACGATGCCGGAAATCGGCGTTCAGCCAGATTCTGCGGTCGCGCCGGTGCATGAAGGACACGACCTCGGCCTCGGTCTCCGCCCGTCGATGGTCCGGCGGCTCATCCACTGGATCACGAACTTTTCGGGACTATTGGCCACGACATTCAGAACGTCCCAACGCACATCGGGGAAGGACTGGGTAAGATGGCGCAGGAAGCCGATGATCCCATCGACTCCGTCAAGCGTGATTTTCAGCGCGATCTCGCGGTATTGAGCATCAGGGGCGAAGGAATCGCGCAAAAACGTTCGTCCCGGCGATTCCAGGCGTCAAGGTAGGTTTCGACGAAGGGCCGGGCGTCGAATGTCACTTTTGTCCGCCATCCACATCGAGGGTGATGCCGGTGACAAAGCCGTTCTCCATCAGGAAACGGCAGGCATTGGCGACGTCTTCTGCGAGACCTGCGCGGCCCACAGGCAAGCTCGCGGCGACCTTTGCGAAATGGGCGCGCTGTTCGTCCGGTGACAGCCGCTGAGACCACAGCGGCGTATCAATCATGCCCGGCACCACTGTGTTCACACGGCGCGGCGCGATTTCCAGTGCGAGTGTCCGCCCCAAGGCTTCGATGGCCGCATCCACGGCGGCAAGCGTGGACACGCCCGCCATCGGTTTGCGGCTGATCCAGCCCGAGAAGAGAACGATGGAGCCATTGGCGGCCAGTTTCGGCGCGCCGTATTTGCAGCACAGATACTGGCCCCAGTATTTCGACTCGAACAAGGCCCGCGCCTTGGCGACTTCCAGTTCAGTGACCAGCCCACGCGCGGTTCCGGCAGCGGCGGTGACAAGATGGTTGATCTGCGGCTGAGCCGCGAAGAACGCGGCGACAGCCCCCTCATCCGTCACGTCAAGGGTGGCAGTTTCCACGCCTTGTCCAAGTTCGGTTTCAGCGCGGATCAGCTTTTCCGCATCCCGCCCGACCAGCACGACCGCCCCAGCACCGCGCGCCAGCAGGTCGCGCGCAAGGGCAATCCCGACGCCGCCTGAACCGCCCGTGATGACGATGCGCTGGCCAATGAAATTCTGCTCGGTCATGGG
Source organism: Rhodobacterales bacterium (assembly GCA_038231775.1). GTDB lineage: Bacteria > Pseudomonadota > Alphaproteobacteria > Rhodobacterales > Rhodobacteraceae > Stagnihabitans. The sequence continues at coordinate 3,925 of JBBRKS010000176.1, forward strand.
TGCCCCTCAGGTCAAAGTCTGGTGGAAGTGGTTGGCCAAGAGATCAGCCGCCGCGTCAACAAGGTCGGGTTCGTCGTAGAAATCGGTCTGACCTCGCGAAGCAATCCAGATCAGCTCTTTCGGCCCAGCAAGGCTGGCGTGGAACTTGCGCGCCATCGGCGGCGACAGCGCATTTTCCGAATGGATCATTCGAACGGGAATCTTGAGGCTGGGTGCTGCAGACTGCACATCAAAGGGAAAGAAATACTCGCGCGACATTACCGCGAATGCGTTGGTGTAGTTCGTCACCGCCGCGCGGCGGGTGTAGTAGTCCACCGTATCGGCCGACGTCATCGCGGCATCGCCGGTCAAGCTGGCGGCAGGGATCGTCTGCACCTCGCTTGTCATCTCATAGGTTTCGCGGGCGATGCGGCCTTGCTCCACGCGGTCATCAAAGCCCTGAGCGTCATTGGCCCGCATCTGAACCGGATCGCGGTAGTAGCCTGCAACTGCGCCCACGGCGCGAACATGGGGCGAGGCCAGCGCTGCATGGGCCGCATAACCCGCATCCAGACAAACCGCAGCAATACCAACACGCTGCGCCGCGACTTCTGGCTGCTGCACCAGAAAATCCAGCCCCGCCACCAGATCGGCCACCTTGTGATCCCAACGCTCGTACTGGCGCGGCAGGCCGGTGCTTTCGCCATAGTGGCGGTGGTCAATGGCCAGTGCCGCAATCCCGAGCCGCGCCAGCTCCGCTGCATAGACCCCCGTCACCTGTTCCTTGACCGAAGTCATTGGTCCCGCCACGATCACGGCAGGACTAGCCCGCTGCTCGCCCCCAGGTAGGTGCAGATCACCGACCAGGGTTTCATTCTGAACCGTAAAAGTCACGCGCCGGGGGACAGCTGACAGAGCGGTCTTCATTTCAATTCCTCAGAGGTTGCAGATGGCGCAGCGTTCGCCGCTCAACCAGCGCCAGTATTCGGGTTATGCCGAATACCAGGACCATGTAGATCACGGTTGCTGCCAGAAACCCTTCATAGGCCAGGTAATACTGCGCGTTCAGCTTGCGTCCAGCCCCCAGGATGTCGATAACCGTCAGCATCGAGGCAATGGCCGAGCCGTGCAGCAGAAAGATGGACTCATTTGCGATCATAGGCAGGCAACGCCGCAGGGCCGACGGCAGGATGATCCGCCGCAGCGCCATGCCTTTGGTCATGCCGATGGCAATGCTCGCCTCGACCTCGCCCCGCGGCACGGCATCAAGGCCACCACGGTAGATCTCGACCTGATAGGCGGCTGAGTTGATGGCAAAAGCCAGCGCCGCGCACCACCACGGCTCTTTCAAGACGACCCAGAAGATGCTGTCGCGCACGACTTCGAACTGGGCGAGGCCGTAATACAGCAGATAGGCCTGCACCAGCATCGGCGTGCCGCGAAACACATAGACAAAGGCCCCAATCAGCGGCGAGATGATCGGGGTCCGCTGCCAGCGCGCAATCGCCATGGGCAAGGCCACGAAAGCCCCGGCAATCAGGCCGATCAACACCAAAAGCACGGTGTTCACCATGCCTTGGGCAAATAACTGCCAATGCGACAGGATCAGCACAAAGTCGATGGGCGCGGAATTGGCCGAGAAGTCGGCAATCGCCGCCATCAGATCGGCAAGCGGATCAGGTGCAGGGGTCATGGCGGGATCATCCTGCCCTTGGTATAGCGCCGCTCCAGCCACGCCAGCGCCAATTCCGAAAGGGCGGTCAGCACCAGATATATCGCCATGATCGCCAGAAGAAACGCGAACGGGTTGCGGGTGGACCGCCCCGCCGAGACGCCAAAGAACACCAGATCATGCAGGCCGATCACCGAAACCAGGGCGGTGGTCTTTAACAGCACCATCCAGTTGACGCCGATTGACGGCAGTGCATAGCCCATCAGCTGCGGAAAGGTGATCAGGCGGAACATCTGGCCCGTGGTCATGCCGATAGCCATTGCCGCCTCGAACTGGCCCTTGGGGATCGAGCCGTAGGCGCCCCGGAAACTTTCGGTCATGTAAGCACCAAAGATGAAGGCGATGGTGATGACGCCTGCGGCAAAGGCGTTCACCTCAATATAGTCCCACCAGCCGGTCCACTCGCCGAATTTGTTCATCAGCGTCTGGCCGCCGAAAAACAGCAAAAGCATCATGCACAGGTCGGGCACCGAGCGGACAAAGGTGGTGTAGCCCCCGGCAATGCGGCGGGCGACCGGACCGCCCGCGATCTTGGCCGACGCCCCGGCAAGGCCGATTAAAAGGGCCAGAGCCAGCCCGGAAAAGCCAAGAAGAAGAGTCCTGCCGGTGCCCTTCAACAGAAGCCAGCGAAATTCCCAAAGGTCAGACATACCCGCAAAGCCCCCGCCAAAAGGAAAGGAGGGGCCAGTGGCCCCTCCGGTCGACGTTCAGAAGTCGTAGATGTCGCGGCCGAAGTAGCGGTTCGACAATTCAAGATACGAGCCGTCTTCGCGGGTTGTCTGGATCGCCGCGTTCAGCTCAGCCTTCAACGCATCTTCGCCTTTGCGCATGGCGATGCCTTGGCCCACACCGAAGCACTCAGTGTCATAAAGATCAGCTGAGATGGGGGCAAAGTTCTCGGCATTCTTGGGGTCTGACTTCAACCATGCCTCGGCTGGGATCGTATCTACCAGAACGGCGTCAATCCGGCCCGCCTGCAGGTCAAGATAGGCCTCTTCCGAGGTGGCATATTGGCGCATATCGGCATTGGCCATGTGCTTGCCGATATAGCATTCATGTGCAGTGGCACGCTGCACGCCGATGGCTTTGCCAGCAGTCCCGGCCTCATCCGCCGTAAAGCCTGCATCCTTTTTCGCAATCAGAGCCGAGGGGCCTTTGTAATATGGGTTTGAGAAGTCGACCTGCTTCATCCGCTCCTCGTTGATGCCCATGGAGGCGATGATGACGTCAAATTTCTTTGCCAGAAGGCCAGGGATGATGCCGTCCCATTCAATGTCCGTGAACTCGCAGGTCTTGTTCATCCGCGCGCAGATGAGGTTGGCATATTCAACGTCAAAGCCGCCGTAGGTGCCATCAGCGTTGAGCACGTCAAACGGCGGATAGCCGGTCGAGATGGCAACGCGCAGGACGCCTTCGGCAAAAACGGGCGTGGTGAGGGCCACAAAGGTTGTGGCAAGGGTGGCAAAAAGGCTGCGTCGGTTCATCATTGTAGTTCTCCATGTTGGGTTGGGTGAGGCCGGTTTGCCCGGACTTCTTTGGGGGTTTCAGTCCTGTGGGGGGTGTTCATCAGATCAGCCCCGCATCCGTTTGCCTTCGGGATCAAATGCCGCCGCCCCGCGCACGCGAAGTTCGCGCCGGTCGCCCAGCACATCGACATAAAGACCGGTTGTATCGCCAGCATCGGGTCCGTTCAGGTAGCCCAAAGCCACGCAACGCCCGACCCTGTGACCAAAAGCGCAAGAGGTGAGATAGCCGACAACGCGGCCATCCTGCATCACCGGCTCGCCGCCCCAGGGCTCTGCGTCGGTGGTGTCAATATCGAACTGCCGATAAACTTGGCGCGGCGGGGTATCACGGGCGGCAAGTGCTGCGTCGCGCCCCACGAAATCGCCCTTGTCGAATTTGACCAGACGGCCCATGCCCGCCTCGAACGGCGTATAGTCTGGCGCATATTCAAGCCCCCAGGCGCCGTAGCCTTTTTCGATGCGCAGGCTGTTTAGCGCCCGGATGCCAGCCAACGTCACGCCCAGATCATCGCCAGTCTTTAGCAACGCTTCCAGCAGCGGCAGATGCGCGTTAAAGGGGACAAGCACCTCATACCCAAGTTCGCCGGTATAGGCGACGCGAGCCAGGATCGCATCCGCCGCCGGGCCGATCTGCACCCGGCCGACACGACCTTATTTCCCCGCCTCGGACGAGATGTCGGTGTCACACAGGCGCTGCAGCAGCGCGCGCGCGTTGGGGCCGGAGATGGAGAAACCGCAGAGCTTGGTCGTCATGCTTTCGACCTGGACGCCGTCGGACGGCAAATAGGCCTCCCACAGGCGGTGGTGATAGCGGTCAGCGGTGCCGGACCCCACCAGCAGAAATTCATCTGCCGCCAGTTGCGCGACCGAGAATTCCCCCACCAACCGCCCCTTGGGCGACAGCATCGGCGTCAGGACAAGTTGCC
>JBBRKS010000177.1:0-8081 GCA_038231775.1 Rhodobacterales bacterium
GAAGTCCGATGTCTTTCGGACCGAACCCACCGAGACCTTCGCCAAGTTTATAAAAATGGTTGCAGATCAAATAGTGGGCATCAAGAACGTTTTCACAAGTAAGGTGTGGCCTGTCTCCCGTATAGTCGATTTCATCCAGCGTTAACAGGTGGTATTCATAATTTGCGAAGAGCTTCGCATCTAAATCACGCTTTTCTAACATCTTTCGTGCCCTGCGTTGCTATAGCAGATTGCATTGTTGAATCGCCTATGCCGCTTTGGCAAGCTATAATATTTCAGATATTTCAGATATTTCAATACTTCTGCTGTTGCCCGCCCCGGCCCACCAGTGGCTTTTACGCTTAAAAGGGTCCCCTAGACCCTTTTCTCCCCGGCAAAGCCGGGGTCGCGCCTCACCGCACCCGCACCCACTCCCCCGCCTCGCCCTTCAGCCCCTCCTCCACCGCCCTTTGCTGACGCACCTCCTTCAGCCGGGCTTTCAGCTTCACCCGCATCGGCATCTCGTCCACCTCCTCCTCCCCGACGGACCGTGCTGTCGCGCCGAACCCCGGTTTGCCCTCGTCATGCATCCCCTCGCGGCGGTGGTAAAAGTTGACCGTCTCGGCCCCTTTGATCACGCCCGCCAGCCGCGCATGCATATAGCTTTTCAGCACCCGGTTGATGCGCGCACCGTAGCCCGCACCCATCGACTTGAAGAATTTCACCACATCGGCGTCCAGCCGCAGGTTGACGTGCACGCCCGCATCCTGCGGCGTTTCGGCGGCGATCTCGTGCCACGCCTCCGGGATGCGGTCGGTCAGTTCGATCGTGTTGTGCAGGTCCCATTCCAGACGCTTCATCACGTCCGACATATAGTGATAGTGGCGCCGCTGCGCCGGGGTCTGGTGTTTGATATCGCTCATGTGGCCCTCCGGACTGGCAAGATAGCCGGGGGCGGTTAACCAAGTCAGACCAAGGCGGGCGTAAAGACGGAATGAAGACAGATTGAAGACAAAATGAAGATCGGTCAGGTTTTGTTAACCAAGCGTTAACCGGCACATGAGAAACCTCGGCCATGCGCCTGATATTCCTTATCCTTCTGCTCTCGGCCTGTGACGCGTCACCCAACGTGACCTTCATGGCCGCGCCCAAGGTTAACGTCACGGTCGCAGGCCGCGATTACACGGTCTGGCGCGCAGATACCAAGTTCGAGGTGGTGCGCCACGGCTGGGCCAAACCGGCAGAGCGCGCTGAAATCATCGCCACAATGATGACCGTGGTCGAACAGGTCACCAACTGCAAAGCCACCCCGGTTTCTGGCGACAGTGGAGAGATGCGTGGCAGGCTTACCGCTTGTAAATAAGGGTAAATCCAGCATAAAGCCCGGCGGCGAGGAAGACGATGCCCCAGGTCTGGTCGCCACTGACCAGCTCAAATATGCCCCAGAAAATCGGGGCCAACGTGGTCACCCAGCGCACCCACGCTTTGGCGAACATCGGGTGATCGGGATCAAGAAAGGGTCTGCGCTGTGCCATTTGGGCCTCCGTTCCTAAGCTGACCACGGCGGCAGGGGGCAGGGCAAGCCCCTTTACCCAACGTTAACCCGTTTGTGCCAAACTACATCCAGAGGATATAAATCCAATGGCGCCAAGCCACGCATGTGCGAATGATATGCCAAATCTTAACGCCGCCGTTTGTTGCCGCCGCGCTGCCCCGCCCGCCCGGCGGTCGAACGACCCGATTTCGATACGGCTTCTTCGACCGCATCCTCGATGACGCTTTGCCGCGCCAAGGGGTCATCCGCCACGGCAAGTTCAACGGCTTCCAGCCGCTTGACCTCATCACGCAACCTTGCAGCCTCTTCGAACTCCAGGTTCTCGGCGGCCTTGCGCATCCCCAACCGCAGCGCTTCCAGATGGGAGGCGAGGTTGTGACCCACATTGGCCCGGTCAACTTTGGCCGTAATGCGCGATTGATCGGTGTCACCGGCCCACAGGCCATGCAGCACATCCTCGACATTTTTCTTTACAGTCTGGGGGGTTATGCCGTGCTCCAGATTGTAGGCCACCTGCTTGGCGCGCCTGCGGTCCGTTTCGGACAAGGCCCGTTCCATGCTGCCGGTGATGCGGTCGGCGTACATGATGACCCGGCCTTCCTCGTTGCGCGCAGCCCGCCCGATGGTCTGGATCAACGAGGTTTCCGATCGCAGAAACCCTTCTTTATCGGCGTCCAGAATGGCCACCAGCCCGCATTCAGGGATGTCCAACCCCTCACGCAGCAGGTTGATGCCGACCAGCACATCAAACGCCCCGAGCCGCAAATCCCGCAGGATTTCAATGCGTTCCAGCGTGTCGATGTCCGAATGCATATAGCGGATGCGAATGCCCTGTTCGTGCATGTAGTCGGTCAGATCTTCGGCCATCCGTTTGGTCAGGGTGGTCACCAAGGTCCGCATCCCGCGCAGCGAAACCTTGCGCACCTCATCCAGCAGGTCGTCAACCTGCATCTCGACAGGCCTGATTTCCACCATCGGATCGACCAGCCCGGTCGGCCGGATCACCTGTTCAACAAAGACTCCGCCCGCCTGCTCCAACTCCCAAGCCGAGGGGGTCGCCGACACGAACACCGATTGCGGTCGCATCGCATCCCATTCCTCAAACTTCAAAGGCCGGTTGTCCATACAGCTTGGCAGACGAAAACCGTGCTCTGCCAGCGTGAATTTGCGCCGAAAGTCGCCCTTGTACATGCCCCCGATCTGCGGCACCGAAACGTGGGATTCGTCAGCAAAAACAATGGCATTGTCGGGAATGAATTCAAACAGGGTCGGCGGCGGTTCGCCCGGTTCGCGCCCCGTCAGATAGCGCGAATAGTTCTCGATCCCGGCACAGGCACCGGTCGCTTCAATCATCTCGACATCGAAATTGGTGCGCTGTTCCAGCCGCTGCGCCTCCAGCAATTTGCCCTCGGCGACAAAGCGGTCAAGCGTCTGCTGAAGTTCAAACTTGATGCCCTTGACGGCCTGCTGCAACGTGGGCCGCGGCGTCACGTAGTGAGAGTTGGCATAGATCCGGATTTGCTTGAACACATCGGTTTTCTGCCCGGTCAAAGGGTCAAACTCTGTAATGCTTTCAAGCTCTTCGCCAAAGAACGAAAAGCGCCACGCCCGGTCTTCAAGGTGGGCTGGCCACAGTTCGATCGTATCGCCCCTGACCCGGAAAGACCCGCGTGCAAAGGCCATGTCGTTGCGCCGATAAGCCTGCGTCACCAACTCCGCCATCATCTTGCGCGGGTCATAGTTCTGCCCGACGATCAGGTCTTGGGTCATCGCCGAATAGGTCTCAACCGAACCGATGCCGTAGATGCACGAGACTGAGGCGATGATGATCACATCGTCGCGTTCCAACAGCGCCCGGGTCGCCGAATGGCGCATCCGGTCGATCTGTTCGTTGATCTGGCTTTCCTTCTCGATATAGGTGTCGGTCCGTGCGACATAGGCTTCGGGCTGGAAGTAATCATAGTAAGACACAAAATATTCGACCGCATTCTCGGGGAAAAACCCTTTGAATTCAGCGTAAAGCTGGGCGGCAAGCGTCTTGTTGGGTGCCAGGATTATCGCCGGACGCTGGGTTTGTTCGATCACTTTGGCCATCGTGAAGGTCTTGCCGGTGCCGGTCGCGCCCAGCAAAACCTGATCGTGATCGCCCGCCAGAACCCCCGCAGACAGTTCGGCAATCGCCTTCGGCTGGTCGCCGGCAGGCAGAAACGGCGTGTGCATGACAAAACGCCGCCCGCCTTCAAGTTTGGGGCGGGTCAGAACCTCGGGGCGGGTGGCAAGTGCGTTGGCATTGTTGTGGGGCATGGTGATTCCCTTCAACCCCCAATCTATTCCGTTTTTGTTCCTGTTAAAGGGGGCGCTTAACGCCGGTTTAACCTCACTTGCCGTATCGTGAAGAAATATGATGCAACTTTAAGGGAAAAGCGGGTCAAACATGCATCTTTTGGTTGAAATCGTCGAAAGGCCGGGGCAAAGTGCAAAGGCAAGCAGCAAACACTGTCGGCTGGTTACACCCCACACCCCACCCCACTCCCAGTGGCTGGCCGACAGCATCTTGCACTTTCCCCCCATATTCTGAATAGTGTGGCAGTCCAGAAAGCGACTGCCCTGACATTGTGAGGTTCTTTCATGCGTGCGCGCATCTACCAACCCGCCAAGACTGCGATGCAGTCAGGCACCGCCAAGGCCAAGGGCTGGGTTCTGGAATTCGCTCAGGCTTCGGCCCGCGAAGTTGATCCGCTGATGGGCTGGACCTCGTCTGATGACATGGACAGCCAGGTCCGCCTGCGGTTTGACACCAAAGAGGCTGCCGAAGACTACGCCCGCGACCGTGGCATTGACTTTGACGTGGTCGACCCGCATGCCCGAAGCGCCAACATCCGCCCCGGTGGATATGGTGAGAATTTTGCCACCAACCGCAAGGGTGTGTGGACCCATTGATCCCGGCCTCCCCGTGCGGCGGGGGCCCAAATTTCCGGAGAAAATCATGAAGAAACATGCGTTTGCCCTTATCCCGCTGCTTTTGGCCTCACCCGTTCTGGCCGATCCGGCCACACAAGAAGGTGCTGACCATCTGACGCAGGTGTTTCAGACCTACCTTGGCACCACCGCCGACGTGGTCAGCGTGGCACCGAACGGCGATGTCTATGACCTGACGTTGGATGTGACCCCGCTGATTGCGCTTGGCAAGGACAGCGGTTTGACCGGAACCATGACCCCGATCGAGATGGAGCTGACTGACAATGGCGACGGCACCTGGGGCGTGTCGATGGATCAGGCGATTTCGATTGCCATGTCGGTGCCGAATACGTTTGACCTGAAGGAAGATGTCGCCTCGCAAACCCTTGATGGCACCTTTGATGAGGCGCTGATGACCTTTTCGGCGATGAAGGGTGCGTTTTCTGGCGTGAAGGCCACCGAAAACGTCATGACCCCGAATGCGCCGCCGACTCTCGCCGATATCAGCCTGGACAAAGGCACCTTCGAATCGACCGGCGTGGCCGGGGCGAATGGTGGGGCCGATGTGACAATGACGCTGACCGCCTCTGGCCTGTCGGAAACCATGACCGCTCCGATGGGCGAGGGGCAGCCCGCCATGCCGATCACCATCAAGGCAGAGGGTCTTGGCGAAACAATCACCGGGACCGGTTTTGTGTTCGACGGTATCTTCAAGACCGTCGCCTGGGCCATAGCGCACCCCGACACGGCAAGCCGTGATGCCGACAAGGCCGGTATCAAGGCCATCCTGACCGCCGGAATGCCGTTCTTTTCCAACATGAACGCGTCGGGCAACATCACCAAAGTCTCGGTCGAAACGCCGATGGGCGCTGCCGCAATTGACGAGATTGGCTTCACCGCCGACATCAATGGCGCTGTCGCCGACGGCAAGTTCCGTGAGGCGATTTCCGTCGCTGGCCTGACCCTGCCGCCGGGCCTGGTGCCCGATTGGGCCGTGCCGATTCTGCCGAAAAAGGTCTCGCTTGACGTGCAAGTCACTGATTTTGATGCGGCCGCCGGTATCATTGCAGCCCTTGGCGCCTTTGATCTGCCAAGCGGCATGGCCGACACGACAGAGTTTGACAAGGCCGTGAAGACCGCCTTTTTCCCCAACGGCTCTGTGACGGTTTCGCTGAACCCCGGGGCTGTCACCGGCGACGGCTACGAACTGACTTATGTTGGCAATATGGTTGCGGGCATTGACGGCGAAGCGATGCCGACCGGCACTGCCACTGTGACCCTGACTGGCGCTGACAAGCTGCAAGCCGCCCTGAATGCCGCCCCCGATGACATCAAAGGGCAGGGTATGATGGGCTTTGGCATGGCCCAAGGCATGGCCAAGAAAGAAGGCGACAAGTTGGTGTGGGAGATCGACGCCTCCAAGCCCGGCTCGTTGTCGGTGAACGGCACCCAGATGATGGGTGGCAATTGAGTCTGACGTTTCAGCGGGAAAGCCCTGCTGGCCCAGATCTGGTGCATATCTTCGCCCGCCATACCGCGGATATGCACGCCGATACGCCGCCCGAAAGCATTCACATGATGGATGCAACGGCGCTTGACGTGCCAGAGGTGCATTTCTTTGTGTTGCGCGACGCGGGGGCGCCCATCGGTATGGGCGCCTTCAAGCTGTTTGACGGCTCCCACGCAGAGATAAAGTCGATGCATGTTCTGGTTGAACATCGCGGAAAAGGCCTGTCCCGGCTTATCCTGAACCACCTGCTGGCCGAGGCCAAAGCGGCGGGCGTGACGCGGCTAAGCCTTGAAACCGGCTCGCAGGCGATGTTCCTGCCCGCCCGCGCCTTGTATGAAAAGGCCGGCTTTGCCGAATGCCCGCCGTTCGGCACCTACGTCCTTGACCCGATGTCAGTTTTCATGACGCACACCCTTGCGTGACGGCGGGACCAGACGCTAAACAACCCCAGTGGCCCCGTAGCTCAACTGGATAGAGCAAGGACCTTCTAATCACCCCATGCCGATGTGCTGACCATCGCTGACACTGGTTTTACCTAACAAAATCATATGTCTCGGTTGAGCAGACATGTTGCTGCGTGCTATGCAATTGCACAGTTGATTGCATAGGAGGCCGATATGGCCACGCTTGAAATGACGTTCACCAAGAGTGCCCTCGACAAGGCGACCCACGCGGGCGGTGCCGCGACACGCTATCGCGATGCCCGCTATCCAAACCTTTACCTTGAAGTTGGCGCACGGTCGAAGACATGGCGCTTCCGCAAATTCTGGAAGGGCCAGAACTTCACGGAGACCCTCGGGACATGGCCGCAGATGGGTGTGATCGAAGCTGCGCAAACAGCAGCCGAGATCAACGGGCAGATCGAGGAAAAGGGCGTTGTCGTGAAAAGCGATCAGCCGCGCGGGGCTGGCGAGATCACGCTTCGGGTGGCGCTCGAGCAGCACGTCGGTCGCGCACTCGACCCCCGCCAACGGCAGATGACGGAAGAAACTGCCTTGGGCTATGCGGCGGTCCTTCGGGTGCATGTCCCGCGCTGGCTCGACATGCCGATCTCGGACATCACGCGCACGATGGTCAATGAAAAGATCAAGGCGATGGACGATAAGCGGGCGACTGCCTCGAACCTGTTGCGCACCCTATCGGCCATCTACGGCACCCAACTGGCCTATCGGGATGACGGTTTCGAACATGACCCGACTTACCGGGTGAAGGGGTATGAGGCCGGAACCCGTGAACTGCTATTCGACGAGGCCAAACGGTGGCCCGCTCTCGATGCCATCGCAAAGGTGCCGAACATGACGCGCCGTGCTGCTTGGCTCGCTTTACTGTTCACTGGCTTGCGGATGAGAAACGTTCGCGAGTTGCGCTGGAGTGACATTGACTTTGAAGAACGGATGATGACCATTGGGCGGATGAAGAACGGCCAGAAGCGCACCTTCCCCTTGGGTGACATGGCCGTTGAGGTGTTTAAACGCACACCCCGAACCCATGACCAGATCGTCTTCGAGGGTCGTCATTACGGCAAGTCGATCACGGGCTTGCGCCAGATCGACCTTGAAGGCCAAGACGTCAACAACGGCGGCGTGTTGCGCCCGCATGATACGCGCCACCTGTTTTCTTCGGCAGCGGCAAAGGCTGGTCTGTCTGAGGCCAATATCTTGTGGATGCGCGGAGATATAACCGTGATGAAGGGTGCGGCTGGTCGCTACATGCACGATCTTGGTTCGCATGCCATGGCGAACGCAATTGCGAAACAGATCGTTTCCAAATGCGCACCTTCTTTGATGGTTGCAGACCTGCTCATGCGTGCTTAAGTTTGCTTCATCTTGCCTCCTCCTAGGGAAAACCCTCTCTGGGTGAGGCCGCGCACCGACTACGGAACTAGCCTGCCGAGGAACCATAACGCGCGCCCGAAAGGGCCAGAGTGGGTGAAGGCAACTAGGGTCAGGACTCGTTCTCGGGTCATAGCCAGAACATGACGACTGCGGCGAGGGCTACGGCTGAGAGGAAGACCTTGGGACATCTGTCGTAGCGGGTTGCGACCCTGCGCCAGTCTTTCAGGCGGCCGAACATGATCTC
>JBBRKS010000178.1:0-7962 GCA_038231775.1 Rhodobacterales bacterium
CTTACCGTGGCTCTTGGGAAAGAAGGGCTGCAGACGGGTCATTTGCGCGTCGGTCAGCCAGAAAAGGTTGCTCATGATCCAGTCTCCTTGCGGAGCTTGAATCAGGCCGCGTCCGCAAGATCAATGGGTCCTGACCCTAGCTTAAGTTTGGGCGTCAAGGATTGCGCCCACGTCTTGCAGCCTATGACCAGTGAAAACGGCGATCTCGGCTTGGCTGCACTCGGCTCAGGACACACGGTTGACGGAGGTTCCGCGCAGGTGATGGAAGGGCAGCCCAGTCACTTTGGCCTTGGCCACGATCATGCCCTATGACGTTCGGAAGCATTCCGAAGTCCAAGTTGTGTCTTTGGTCGAGGTGAAGCGGGTCACGGCCTTCGTCGCTTTGTCCAAAACGGCCTTCAGTTTGCAGCTGACCTGGATATTGATCCGCCGGCGGCCCTTGCAATGCTTCGGCCCAATGTGGGTTCACTTCACCCACGACAGGTCGCCCGGTTTACCGGGCAGGCGTGAGCCGCCTTTTCAAACGCAGAAATGGATCACACTCCGAACGTCAACGAGTCGCTTTCCGATGTGGTTTATAGCTCCAGCTTTTTCGAACCGCGCGATGCCGATGTGGCTGGGGCCGCCATGCGCGGGCTGTTGAATAGTTTCTGCAGAATGATATCCCTGTCTTTGACGCCCTCCACGAGGGGACGCGACATGATCGCGCGGTGACCAAACGGCAGCCGCACTGCAAAGGTATCGAATGCCCAGATTGTTCGGCGATGATCTGACCCAAACCGACCTCGCCCGGCGCAGCGGCAGCCTTGCGGCCTTTGGTGGGGTGCGTCTGATGGAGTTGTCGGACGGGCTGGAACGCGGCATCCGCATGCTGGAGTTTCGCAGCGGTTCGGGCCTGCGCTTTACTGTCTTGATTGACCGCGCAATGGACATTTGCGAGGTCGACTACAAAGGTGCCTCGGTTGGCTGGCATGGGCCTTCGGGAATTCGCCATCCCGGCCTGCATGAGTACGCCAGCGAGGGCGGCTTTAGCTGGGGGCGCAGTTTTTCGGGCTTTCTGGTGACCTGTGGGCTGGATCACACGCTTGGACCGGAAGTCGTGCCGGCGGACACGTACAATTACCCGGGCATCAAGACCAACGCGCACGGTCTGCATGGCCGGCTATCCACGATCCCGGCCAAACTGACTGGCTATGGCGAGCGGTGGGAGGGTGACCGCTGCATCCTGTGGGCCGAGGGGCAGGTGCGTCAGGCCGCCACCTTTGGGGAGCAGTTGACGCTGCGCCGCCGCATCGAGGTTGACCTTGGCGGCAACGAAATCCGTCTGAGCGACCGTGTGGTGAACACCGGGTTTCTGCCGACTCCACATATGTTCTTTTATCACATCAACATCGGCGCGCCTGTGCTGGATGCGGGCAGCCGCTATCTGGCACCGATCACTGACGTGGTTTGGGCCGGTCACGCAGCGCGCTATCAGGCACAGGGTGTTGGCTATCAGACCATGCCCGCGCCGCAGGACGGCTTTGCCGAGCAGGTCTGGCAGCATGAGGCTGCGGCTGATCCTGCAGGAGAGGTGCCGGTGGCTCTGGTCAATGACCGGCTGGGCCTTGGGATCGAAGTCATTACCCGCAAGGATCAGTTGCCATGTCTGTATGAATGGCAGCACATGCAGGCGGGGGGGTATGCCTTGGGGATCGAACCTTCGACGCATCACATCCTGGGCGATCTGGCTGCGCGAGAACGGGGTGAGATGATCTGGCTGCAGGGCCAAGGGTCGCGCAGCTATGACGCCAGGTTCCGCATTCTGGACGGAGCGGCGGCGATTGCGGCGGCCGAGGCGCGGATCACCGCCATCGCCCGCCAGCCGGTCGAGGATTATCCCGAACCGTCGGGCCGGTTTCGGCCTTTGACGGGGCGGTAGGGTTCGGCAGTACGAAGCGTCCGGCAATTCGGTGTGCTAAGACGGGGCGTTAAACGGGGCGGCAAATTGGGGCAAACGAACGATGGCTGACGATCAGACTCTGGTGGAACCACGCGACTATTCCCTGACTGGGCCGGAGTCCCGGCGTGCCTTGGAATTGGGTTTGGCCTCTGCCGAATGGTATCACTCTGAAATTCCGCGCAAAGTGATGAAGGACCTGATGGCCCGCAACGATCAGCCCGCCCTGCGCGATACGGCGATCTGGCTGGGCCTTTTGCTGCTGACCGGCATTGGCGGAGTGTACTTTTGGGGCAGTTGGGCCTGCGTGCCGTTCTGGTTTGTTTACGGCGTGCTGTACGGGTCCGCCTGCGACAGCCGCTGGCACGAAGCGGGGCATGGCACGGCGTTCCGCACAGCCTGGATGAACGATGTGGTCTATCAGATTGCCAGCTTCATGGTGATGCGCAACCCGGTGAACTGGCGGTGGAGCCATGCGCGCCACCACACTGACACCATCATTGTGGGCCGCGATGCCGAAATCGTTTTCATGCATCCGGCCAACATCTGGTTGAAAATACAGGGCTTTCTAAGCCCGATTGACGCCTATCAATCGCTGAAGGTGCTGGCGCGCAACGCCGTGGGCGATATGAACGGGGACGAACGCGACTATATCCCCACTTCGGAACTGCCGAAGGCGATTTTCGCCGCACGGGTTCATATGGCGATTTATGCTGCCACCTTGCTTGTGGCTTTGTGGATGCACTCGATCCTGCCGTTCATGCTGATCGGATTGCCCCGGCTTTACGGCTGTTGGCACTTTTATCTCACGGGTATGACCCAGCATGCCGGGCTGGCAGAGGATGTGGTGGATCATAGGTTGAACAGCCGGACCTGTTACATGAATCCGGTAAGCCGCTGGATTTACTGGAACATGAACTACCATGTCGAGCATCACATGTTCCCGATGGTCCCATATCACGCCCTGCCGCGCCTGCATGCGTTGATCAAGGATGACCTGCCGCCGCCATGCCCTTCGATCTGGGCGGCCTATGCCGAAATGCTGCCAGCGGTGCTGCGCCAGCGCCATGAAAAGGGTTACTACCTGCGCAAGGACCTGCCCGCCACGGCACGGCCCTACCGGGAAGAGTTTCACCATGCTGCGCCGGAACGGACTGGCATGGCGTCTTAGGGGCGTTTGGGAAACAAAATGCACAACCAAGGTGGTGAAATATGACCCGCAAAAAGCCCACGGTTGCCGACCTTCGCGCCATGAAAGGCAAGGCCCAGTTGACCATGCTGCGCATCTTTACTCTGGATGAGGCTGCCGCCGCCGAAGAGGCTGGTATCGACATCGTTTCGGTTTCGCCCGACCTTATGACCCATCAGGACTACCGCAAGGTGGCGCCCAGCCTGTTTTCGATGACCGGGGTTGACCATCGTTCCGCTGGTACGCGTGAGGATTACCTGCGCTTTTCGGGAAAGATGCTGAACGCCGGGGCCGACGCAATCTATTCTTCGGCCAGCCTTGCCACGGTGAAATATTTGGCTGACGAGCATATTCCGGTGGTGGGCCATGTCGGCCTTGTCCCGTCACGCGCCACCTTTACGGGCGGGTTCAGGGCGGTCGGCAAGACGGCTGATACCGCAGTGGCGCTGCTGGATGAGGTGCGCGCCTATGAAGCGGCGGGCGCCTTCGCAGTTGAGATAGAGGTCGTCCCGGCAGAGGTCGCAACTGAAATAAGCCGCAGGGTTGGCATTCTTCTGTGGTCGATGGGTGCTGGCAAAGGCTGCGATGCGCAGTACCTGTTTTCCGAAGATATCCTTGGCGAAAACCGCGGTCACATGCCGCGCCACGCCAAGGTCTATCGCAACTTCGCCGCCGAATATGGCCGTTTGCAACATGAACGTATCGCAGCCTACGGCGAATACATCGCCGATGTCGCCTCGGGCGCTTTCCCCGAAGATCGGCATGTCGTGAAGATGGACCCGTCTGAGCTTGCGCATTTCCTCAAGCAGATCGGTTGACGGCGTTGCCCTCCCGAACGCCGTTTGGCTTCGGCCTTGAATTTGCCGTGCGGGCGGCGTATCTCGCCTGAAACCCCAAGCAGGCGGACATCACCATGGCAACGACCAACCCGATCCAGTTCATCCAGCAGGTGCGCTCTGAAGTGGCAAAGGTCGCATGGCCTTCGCGGCGTGAGGTGATCCTGACCACGATCATGGTGTTCGTCATGGCCGCCCTGACCGCGACGTTTTTCAGCTTGATCGACGTGCTGATCAAATTCGGCCTGACCTTCGTGTTAAGCGCTTTTCATTAAAGCGCACTTCTCCGCAGCTGTGCGGGCCGATTTTCCTTGAAATTTTTCGGGCGGAAGGCTATCCCGCCGCAGGTTATGGGGGCATTCGGCGCGCAGCGATTCGGCGGCGCGCTGTTTTTTGTTCTCTCGCGCGGACACTCCGCGCACAATGAAGACGTCTCCGGCGGGGCTGGGGCATGAATGAACAAGGTGGACGTGGCATGGCCAAGCGCTGGTATTCGGTTTCCGTTCTCTCGAACTTCGAGAAGAAAGTGGCCGAGCAAATCCGGACCGCCGTGACGGAAGCTGGTCTGGAAGACGAAATTGATGAAGTTCTGGTGCCGACCGAAGAAGTGATCGAAGTGCGTCGTGGCAAGAAGGTCACCTCTGAACGCCGCTTCATGCCCGGCTATGTGCTGGTCCGGATGGAGATGTCCAATCGTGGCTATCACCTGATCTCGTCAATCAACCGGGTCACCGGGTTCCTTGGTCCGCAGGGCAAGCCGATGCCGATGCGTGATGCCGAGGTGAACGGTATCCTGAACCGTGTCGAAGAGGGTGAAGCTGCACCGCGCAACCTGATTCGCTACGACATCGGCGAAAAGGTCAAGGTCACCGATGGCCCGTTTGAGGGCTTCGATGGCATGGTCGAAGATGTGGACGAGGCGCACAGCCGCCTGAAAGTCTCTGTCTCGATCTTTGGACGGGCGACGCCTGTCGAACTGGAATTCACTCAGGTGTCGAAAGGCATGTGAGTGCATCACGTGGAAGGCGAGCGCCTGTTTGCCCGAGAAATCGGGACAGGTGACGGACCGGACCACTAAACCGCGCCATGTGGCGCTGTGAACAAGGAGAGGCCAGATGGCCAAGAAGATTATTGGCAGCTTGAAGCTGCAAGTTAAAGCGGGGCAAGCCAACCCTTCGCCCCCGGTTGGTCCTGCATTGGGTCAGCGCGGCCTGAACATCATGATGTTCGTCAAGGAATTCAATGCCAAGACCGCTGATCTGCCGCTGGGCACGCCCACACCGGTGATCATCACCTACTATCAGGACAAGTCGTTCAGCCTTGAGTTCAAGACGGCTCCGGCGTCGTTCCTGTTGAAGCAAGCCGCTGGCCTGCCGCAAGTCGGCAAGCGCAACCGTGCCAAGGGTTCGGTCAAGCCGGGCCACGTGGTTGCAGGTTCGGTCTCGGTCGCGCAGATCCGCAAGATCGCTGAAACCAAGATGAAAGACCTTAACGCCAATTCGGTTGAAGCGGCGATGAGCATCATCGTGGGCTCTGCCAAGTCCTGCGGCATCGAGATCAAGGGATAAATCATGGCAAATGTTGGAAAACGTACCCGCGCCGCTGAAGCTCTGTTCGTAGGCAAAACCAATCTCGCGGTTGAGGCGGCTGTTGCCCTGATCAAGGGGGCATCCACCGCCAAATTCGACGAGACGCTGGAAATCGCGATGAACCTGGGCGTTGACCCGCGTCACGCCGACCAGATGGTTCGTGGTGTCGTGCAGCTGCCGAATGGTACGGGCAAAGTTGTCCGCGTCGCAGTGTTTGCCCGTGGTGCCAAGGCTGATGAAGCCAAAGCTGCCGGTGCGGACATTGTCGGCGCAGAAGACCTGATGGAAACCATCCAGTCCGGCAAGATTGAGTTTGACCGTTGCATCGCGACGCCGGACATGATGCCGCTGGTTGGCCGTCTGGGCAAAATCCTCGGGCCGCGCAACCTGATGCCGAACCCCAAGGTCGGCACCGTGACGATGGACGTGAAAACCGCCGTCACCGCCGCCAAGGGTGGTGAAGTGCAGTTCAAGGTCGAAAAGGCCGGCGTCATCCATGCCGGTATCGGCAAAGTTTCGTTCACCGACGAAAAGCTGGCGCAAAACGTCCGCGCTTTCGTTGAGGCCGTGACGCGTGCCAAGCCTGCTGGCGCCAAAGGCACCTACCTGAAAAAGGTCTCGCTGTCGTCGACCATGGGCCCGGGCGTCTCGCTCGACCTGTCTTCGGCCACCGCGCGCTAAGCTTTTGGGCTGACAAATCGGGCCACCGGCGGCAATGCTGTCGGTGGCCTTTCCATTGCGCCGGGGTGCCCCCGTGTCGAAACCTTATGTCACCCTTGTCACGATCTGCCGCGAGCCTTTGGCCGTCACGTTGCGGTTTCTGGCCTGGCACCGGAATTTGGGCGTGGACCGCGTTCTGTTATATCTGGATGACCCTCGCGACCCCGTCCTGCCGTGGATTGCTGGCAAGGATTGGATTACGCCGATCTCTTGTGACGCCGATTTCTGGGCGGGGCAGGGCGTGAGTGCGACCGCCGCCTTTCCGGCCCGTCAGTTGGCAGCGCTGACCCATGGTTACCGTCAGGTGTCCGAGGGCTGGGTCGCCGTGGCCGATGCTGATGAACTTTTCTACTTTGGCGGCAGAAAAGTGCAGGATATTCTGGCGCTGCAACCCGCAAACCTGCGTGGGTTAAGGATCGGGACGGCAGAATATGTCGGTAGCGAAACCGGCCTGCATTTTCGTCTGCCGATGACCAAGCCGCAGGTCAATGCGGTCTACGGCCCCGACGCCGCCCTTTTCCGCCCGACAGAGGGGTTGATCGGTCACCGCGCCGGCAAATCGATCACCCGTGCGAGCCTGAAACTCCGCCGGATGCGGCCGCATTGGGCAGTAGGCCGCCGAGAACGCGACCTGACCGACCTGCGGCTGGGGCCAGACGAGACAGCGGCTTTGCTGCATTTCGTCAACACCGATTTCCAAGGCTGGCGTGCCAAACTGGCATGGCGGTTGGCCGCACTGGGCGGGATTTCCCCTCGCGTCAAGCTGGCCTTGCAGGCGGCCATGGCCTCGGCCAGCGACCACGAGGCGGAATTGCAGGCGTTGTTTGCAAGATTGCACCGCGTCACGCCAGACAGGATTGAAATCCTGCGCAAATCCGGGGTGCATCTGGCCGTTGAAGATGATATGCTTGCACGTACGCGTGGTGTGTTCCAGAATGCACCTGATCCGTTTGCGGCAGGGTTATTGCCATCACGGGTTGCGCCTGCCGAAACCCTCCTGTAACACGACAACCTGTCCAGATTGCGTGATTCGTCACGCCGTCTGGACGTGCTTTGTCCGAGACGGTGGGTGCCTTCGCAAGAAAGCTTAATTTCCCTCCTGAGATGGAGTTCGAACCGATTTCACCGGGGCTTGCGCTCTGGCCGTCTGCAGGCTCGGAAGACATCATGGACCCGACGCCCCTTGGCAACTTGGGGCACACATGAGCCGGGGGGAAACCCCCAACCTTGGAGTAAAACTGTGGATAGAGCCCAGAAAGAGCAAGTGGTCGACGAACTCGGCCAGATCTTCGCAAGCTCTGGCGTTGTAGTGGTCGCCCATGACACCGGTATGACAGTTGCCCAGATGCAGACCCTGCGCGCCAAAATGCGCGAAGTGAACGGGTCAGTGCGCGTCGCCAAGAACAAGCTCGCCATGATTGCCCTTGAGGGTAAGCCCGGTCAAAAAATGGCCAAGCTTCTCACGGGCATGACCGTTATGGCCTACTCGGAAGACCCCGTCGCTGCGGCGAAGGTCTGCGAGGCCTATGCCAAGACGAACGAAAAGTTCGTTATTCTTGGCGGGGCAATGGGCGATACGGTTCTGGACCCTGCTGGTGTGAAAGCAGTATCGGCCCTGCCGTCGCGTGAGGAGCTTATTGCTTCTGTCGTGGCGTGCCTTGGGTCGCCTGCGTCTGCACTTGCCGGTGC
>JBBRKS010000179.1:0-7881 GCA_038231775.1 Rhodobacterales bacterium
CCGGTGCCGAGCCAGACCAGAAAGTCGGGAATTTTGGTGCCAGTCGCGATGACATAGCGCTGATAGACCAACAGACCGCCGCTGCCGATCAGCCCGGTGCCCAGCGTCATGATCAGGGGATGCACCCGGCAGACCGCGATGCCAAAGCCGTTCACCAGACCCGCAACCACGGCGCACAACAGTCCCACCATGACCGCCTCTGGCACGCCGATCAGGGGTGCCAGGGTGGCGGTGACAAAGGCGGTGATCGTGGCGACCGTCCCGGCCGACAGGTCGATGCCGCCGGTCAGCATGGTCAGGGTCTGGCAGGCCGCAAGCATCGCCAGCGGGATGGCGGTCTTGACGGTGTTGCTGATCCAGCGCGGGTTCACGATGCCGGGGTTCATAACCTCAAGCGCCAATACCAGCAGCGCAAGCAGCATCGCCAGCGGGATCAGCGGGTTCTGTGCCAGAAAGCGGACCAGACGCAGTCCGGGGGCAGGCATCGGCACAGCCGTCATTCCTGTCGCCCCCGCATCGCCAAAACGCCGCCGAACATCACGACCACCACCATGATGGACCCTTCCACGATGGTTGTCACATTGGGGTCGACCGACAGCAGGGTCAGGTCCAGACGCACCAGACGCAAGATAAAGACCGCAAGGATCGGCCCCAACAGACCGCCGCGCCCGCCGCCAAGAACCACACCGCCCAGCACCACTGCAGCGACTGCCGCAAGCAGGTAGGGGCCGGGGATCGGCTCTCCAATCCCCGTGCTCATCGTCAGGGCGATGCCGCCCAATGCCGCGAACAGCCCGGTGACCGCATAGGCCGCAACCTTGGTCACCCCGACCGGCACACCCGACCGGAAGGCGGCCAAGGGGTCAGAGCCTATGGCGTAAAACATCAGGCCGAGTTTTGATCCTCTGATCGGCAGCCAGACCACCGCAAGGCAGACCAGAAGAAAGACCACCGATTTGGGCAGCCATTCGGTCAGGCCGTGCGGCAGGCCTAGCACCGTCACGCCCCCCACAATCAAGGCGCGCAGCCACGGGGCCGCAGCCCCACCCGGCGCGTTCAGGATCAACAGCGCGACGCCGGCCCAGACATACAGCATGGCAAGGGTCACCACGATGTCAGGCACCCGGGTGACCACGACCAGCGCACCGTTGACCGCCCCCATCGCAGCCCCCAAGGCAAGCACCACCAGCAGAACGACCGCCGCTTGCCCGTCGGTTGCCCCGTCCATCAGCGTTGCGGCAGTGACACTGCACACCGCCATCATCGAGGCAAGCGACAGGTCAATCCCGCCCGCAATCACCACCACCGACATGCCCAGAGAGGCGAGTGCAAAGGGCAGCGCAGCGCGGCCCAAAGAATCGAGGCCAGACACGCCGAAATCCGGCTGGATCACCCTTGTCGCCGATAACAGCACGGCCAGCAAAACGGCCAACCCCAATGTCCAGCCATGCGCGGACATCAGACGGCTCATGCCCGAACCTTTTCTGTCAGCCCGTAAGCCGCCCGCATCAGGGTTGCGTCATCGGCGTCGGCGACCTCAATCAGCCCTGAAACCTTGCCGTTGAAGATCACCAAGGCGCGGTCGCAGGCAAGGCGCACCTCTGCCAGCTCTGAGGTATAGAACAAAACCGCAGCGCCCTGATCGGCAAGGTCGCGGACCAGCGCGTAAATCTGGCGCTTGGTGCGGATGTCGATGCCGCGGGTCGGATCGAACAGCAGCAAGGTTTCAACGCCCTTGGCGATCCAGCGCGCGATGGTGACCTTTTGCTGATTGCCACCCGACAGGCGGCGCACCTCGCCCTGCGCCCTTGTGTCGATCTGAAGCCGCTCGATTGCCGCGGTCACCCGTGCCGCCTCGTCCCGTATCGGGATCACGCCCCAATGATTCAGAGTGGCGACAAGGGGCAGGGCGATATTCTCACGCACCGACCTTGGCATCAGCAAGGCCCGCGCACGGTCACCGGGCACCGACGTCAGACCTGCGGCAATGGCGTCGGCAGGGTGGCGGAAATCGACAGGTTTGCCCGCAACCTCGACCCGCCCTGCCGTGGCGCGACGATTTCCGGCCAAAACGTCGAACAGTTCATCCTGACCCTGACCTTCCAGCGCCACCACGCCGAGCACCTCGCCCTTGCGCAGATCAAACGACACATCGGTCAGCTTGGGTTCCGCACCCAGGCCGCGTACGGCCAGAAGTGGTGCGGCTTGCGGCACCTTGCGCACCGACTGCGCGGTGGTCTGAACGGTGGAATGATCCTCGCCCAGCATCATCGTCACGATCTGATCTTCAATCCCCGGCACAATCGCCACGCTGCCCACCGTCGCCCCATCGCGCAGCACCGTGGCCGTGTCACACAAAGCCGAAATCTCGGTGAAACGGTGCGAGATATAAATGACCGACCGCCCGGCATCGGCCTGCGCACGAACGACCTGCAAAACCCGCTCTACCAGATCGGTGGGCAGGGCTGCGGTCATCTCGTCCAGCAGCAGAACGTCAGGTTCAGACGCCAAAGCCCGCGCCAGATCAAGGATGCGCAATGTCGCCAGTGGCAAGCCCCTGATGCGGTCATCCATCCGCAGATCGGAAATTCCCAAGGCGGCGACCCAATGGCGGAACGCCGCAACCGGGGTATTGATCAGCGCCAGATTGCCCGCCACATCCAGATCGGGGATCAGCGAGGGTTCCTGATAGACCGGCACCAGCCCCGACCGCCGCGCCTGCGCTGGTGAGGCGACGATGCTGTCGCGCCCCTTGATGCGGACATGCCCGGTGTCAGGCTTCAAAGCACCGGTCAGGATTTTGACAAAGGTGGATTTGCCCGCACCGTTTGCGCCCATCAGCGCCACAACCTCTCCGCGCCGCAAGGTGAGAGAGGCGTCGCGCAAGGCCAAAACCGCGCCGAACCGTTTCGACACACCCGACGCGTCCAGAACGGGCGGGTCCGACGCAGGCGCACCCGACATGCGCGCGTCACTGTTGGGCGCACCTGATAGATGGGCGTCCGCAGCGGGGGCGCTGGTTTCGGGTCCTGCCATGTGTCCTGCTTTTAGGGTTGAGTTGGCCCCCGGCTGATGCCGGGGGCCAGTCCGTCAGGGGTGAATTACTCGCCCGGACCTTTGCAGGCGATCACCTGATCCATCGAGTAGGTGGTCCAGCCCGGGATTGACACCGAAACCGGCCATTCCGGCGACAGGCTTGGGTTGGCGGCAGAGGCGAGCAGCGCCTTGCCCGCATCGGACGTGTTGTCCCAAACCACCGGGTCCACCAGAACGGTCTTTTCCGCCGGGGCCTTGCCGTCCAGAATCTGCAAAGCCAGTGCCACACCGGCACCACCGACCGAACCGGGGTTGGTTACGGCAGCGCCTTTCAGACCGGGAACAGAGTTCAGCTGACCCACAAAGCCCGCATTGTCAGCGCCCACGATCGGCACCAACGGTGCGCCGGATTCGACAAACGCATCGACGATCACGTTGTCGATGCCGCTGGTCCAGACCCCATCAAACTTGGCCCCCGAGGCGATGATGTCGTTGATCTGCTGCTTGCCCTGATCCTGCTGCCAGCCGGTGAACACCTCTTGCGCCACCGTCACACCCGGATATTCCGCCAAAGCCTTTTTGAAGCCCTTGTCGCGGTCGTTGTCGGCACCAGCCCCAGCCGCACCGCGCATGTAGACGACAGCCCCCTTGCCGCCCATGGTTTCAAACAACCACTTGGCGCCAAGATACGCGTACTGTTCTTGATTGTTCGACAGGATATAGGCCGAAGGTTCGGTCACCGCCTGATCGACGGCCACCACGACGATGCCCTTGTCGGTCGCCTCTTTGATCGCCGCGTTGATGCCGTCGGCATTGGCCGGGTTGACCACGATGGCATCGACACCGGCCTGTATCAGGTTGCGGATGTCTTCGGACTGACCGGCCGCATCCGTGTTGCGGTGCGCGATGTTCAAGGACGACACCTCACCCGAAGCCAAAGCCTGCGCCTTCATCGCGCAGACCATTTCCTCGCGCCAGCCATTGCCCTGCACGGTGTTGGAAATCCCGATCTTGTAGGTCTTGGCTTCCGCCATGCCCCCAAACGCTGCCAAAGCCAGCGCAGCCGTTCCGAGCAGAAGTTTTTTCATTGGATAGTCCTCCCTAATCTTTTGCATATCGTCCTACTTCACAAAGGGGCGAAGGACGTCTCTCGCCAAAAGGAACCCGCGCTTGATCGCCGCGTCCGATCCTTCGAAGGTGCGGTCTTCGTGTTCTATGATCACCGGCCCGTCATATCCGGCACGGTACAGGCCAGAGAACACCGTCGCCCAGTTGATATCCCCTAATCCCGGCATGCGCGGCACCTGCCAGCCGATTCCCAGTGACATGATACCGTTTTCGTAAAGCCCGTCGCGGTCAATCATCAGGTCTTTGGCGTGGACATGCACCATTCTGGCCCCGAACTCGGCGATAAAGCGCGGGCCGTCGATCATCTGCCAGACCAGATGGCTGGGGTCGTAGTTCATGCCGACGCCGTCCCACGCTTCGAAAATGCGACGCCAGATTTTCGGGGCATAAGCGATGTTGTGGCCACCGGGCCATTCGTCCAGCGAAAAGATCATCGGGCAGTTTTCAAAAGCCAGCGTGACGCCGTTGTCGCGGGCATAGGCCACAAGGCCCGGAAAGACCTGCACCGCCCGCGCCCAGTTCTGATCCAGCGTCAGGGTGCGGTCACCGCCGACAAACGTGTTGACCACCGGCACACCCATCAGACCGGCGGCCTTGATCACCTTTTTCAGATGGCCGATGACGTTCTCGCGGTGGGCGGCATCGGCGTGCAGCGGGTTTGGATAATAGCCAAGGGCCGAAACCGCCAGTCCTTTGGCCGCGACCATGGCCATGATGTCGGTGGCCTGCGCCTTGGTCATCTCCTCCACCGCGACATGGCAGGTCCCGGCATAGCGCCGCGTCTCACCGCCGGTCGAGGGCCAACAGGCAATCTCCAGCGCCTCAAACCCCGCCTGTGCGGACCAGTCGGCCACTTGCGCCAAAGTGGAGTCTGCGAAAGGCACCGTCAGTATGCCGAGTTTCATCTTATCCCCCAATCTCGACCCAACGGCCCGCTTGCGCTGATCGCAGGACGGCGTCGCAGAATTGCATCTCATAATGGCCATCGTCAAAGCTGGCATAGGTGGCGCTGTCAGATCGCCCGCCCTTGGCCACATCAGCATAAACCTGCGCGAACAGGGCGCGAAAGCTGTCGGCAAAACCTTCGACATGGCCACCCGGCAGGTGCGCCGCTGCCGCACCAATGCCGTTCATCAGGCTGGCATCGCGCTGCAATATCTGGTTGGGCGCATCGCGGTGGCCGATCCACAGATGGTCGGGCGTTTCCGAGTCCCACGCCGCCGAGGCTTTGGCGCCGGAAATGTCCCATTTCAACGAATTCTTGCGGCCTTGTGAAATCTGGCTGGTGCTCATCACGCCCCGCGCCCCATTGGCAAAGCGCAGCAGGATCATCGCGGCGTCGTCGGTGGTGACGGTGCGGGTTTCCGTGGCACCTTGGGTTGCAGAAAACGTTTCAACCGGGCCTGAGGGCTTTTGGCGTTCGGGCAGAAAGGTGGAAAGGTTGGCGAAAACCTCCACAGGCTTTTGGCCGACAATAAAGCTCACAAGGTCAACCCAATGGGTGCCGATATCGCCGACCGACCGCAGGGTGCCGCCCTGATCCGCCTCTAGCCGCCAGTTCCAGTCGGTCGCTTTGGCAAGCCAGTCCTGATGGTAGTGGCCCGTCACCAACCGCACATCGCCCAGATCGCCCGCCGCCACCATGCCACGCGCATGCTGGTTCAGGGGATAAAACCGGATGTTGTAGCAGACCGCCGCAACCTTGCCCGAAGCCTTGGCGCGCGCCACCATCTCTGCCGATTGGGCAGAGGTCATCGCCAGCGGCTTTTCGCAGATCACATGCTTGCCCGCGCCAAGGATCGCCATGACCTGCGGGTAATGCGCAACGTTGGGAGAGGTGACGTGCACCACATCCACGGCGGGATCGGCCAGCACCTCATCCAGCGAAGCATAGGCGCGTGCCACGCCCAGCGCTGCCGCCCGCTGTGCGCCGCGTTGCGCACTCGACCCAAGAACCCCGCGCACCGAAACGCCCAAGCGGCGCAGTGCCTCGACATGAACGGTGCCTATAAAGCCGGTGCCAACGACGGCAGCGCCGATGGGCGGAAGGTCGGTCATGCGCGTGCCTCAGGCAATCGAATAGCCCCCATCAATCGCCAGGCACGTCCCGGTCATGAACCCCGCAGCGGGTGAGGCTAAAAACAAAACTGGCCCCGCGATATCCTCTGGCTGGCCCCAGCGGCCCATCGGCGTGCGCAGGTTTACCGCGGCGACATGGGCCGGATCGGTGCGGCTGCGCGCCGATTGCTGGGTGACGATGAAGCCGGGTGCGACCGCGTTGACCCGGATGCCATCCGCCGCCCACGCAATCGCCAGCGACTTGGTCAGTTGCACAACAGCCGCTTTGCTGGCCCCATAAGCCGGGTTTTTCGGGCTGCCAAACGAAGCATACATGGACGCAATGTTGATCAGGCAACCCTTTTGCGATTTGAGATGCGGGTGAAACGCCTCTGCCGTGCGGAACGTGCCGTGCAGGTTGACGTTGATGACGTGCTGGAAAAACCCCGGCTCCATCTCCTCACCCCGCGCGGTGATGGCTGCACAGTTCACAAGAATATCAAGGCGCTGCATGGCTGTGGCAAGGCTGCGCACGGCATCAAGGTCAGTCACGTCCAGTTGGGTATAGGCGAAACGGCTCCGGTCTTCCTGAACCGGTTCCGGCTCTGCCCCGGTGATCGAGACGGTCGCGCCGCAATCCTGAAAGGCGCGGGCAATCGACGCGCCGATCCCGGCCCGGCTGGCACCGACCACCAGCACATGCGCCCCGGAAAAATCGAAAGTGTTGGCAAGCATCGCAGTCCCCCCAAACGCGATCCTTTGCCTTTGGGCGATTCGATGCAACGAAATTATCACTTCAGTCTTTTTGGCGGTTTTCTTTCCAAGCGGTGCCAAGGTGGCGGCCCAGACTGACGATCAGCGTCTGGCAGACCACCATCGCGGGCACCTGACTGCGAAAATGGCCCAGCCGCGCCTCGTTCACGTACAGCACATGGGCGGCTAGGGGTGCGACGGGGCTAAGCGCGTTGTCGGTGATCGCCAGCACCGTGCGACCCGCTTTGGCGGCCATGCGGGCGACCTCGACCGTCTCGGGCGTGTAGTCGTCAAAAGTCATCACCAGCAAAGCGTCATTCGGGCCGATGGCCAGGGCCTGTTCGACCCGCATCGCCCCGATATTGTCGATCAGATGCGCCCGTTTGCCAATGTTGGCCAGACCGTAAACGGTATAAGCGCCAAGGCCAAACGCGCCACGGGCGGCTGCGACATGGACACAGTCGCACCTGGCCAGCACATCGACAAAGCCTGCAAGCTGGTCGCGGTCCAGTGCCTGTTCGATGCGCAGCAGGGACTGGACGCCAGCCTGCACAAAGCCGGTAAAGACCTGACCGGGCTGGTCCAGATCGGCCTCACCCGCTGCCGGTTCGGCCATGCGGTCAGCATAGGGCAGGCGAGGACCCAAAAGCCGCTCGCGAAAGACGCCCTGAAACTCGGCAAAACCGGCAAAGCCCAGTTCCTTGGCGAACCGAGTGATCGTGGCGGGCGGCACCTGCGCCTGATCGGCCAAGCGGACAAGGGTGTTGATCGCCTACTTGCAGCGCACAGTGACGCGCCGACACAAAGCGAACTTAACTGACCGCATATCCACAAGAGCTACTGCCTCCACTAAGCCCGGCCACGCGAACCGAGGCAGCGATTGGTATGACAAAACAGAACGTGAGC
>JBBRKS010000180.1:0-7866 GCA_038231775.1 Rhodobacterales bacterium
CGGCGGATCATGTCACCTTGGCCCGCGCTTTGAATTCGGGCCGGTCCCAAAGGCTTTCGGCCATGATGCGCGACAGGATGGCGACTGCACCGTCCACCTCTGCCGCACCGATATACAAGGGGGTGACGCCGAAGCGCAGGATATCGGGCGCACGAAAATCGCCGATCACACCGTGCGAGATCAGCGCCTGCATGATGGCATAGCCCTCGGGATGGGCAAAGCTGACCTGCGATCCGCGCATCTTGTGATCGCGTGGGGTGACAAGCCGCAAGGTCGGGCAAGACGCCTCGACCCCGGCAATAAACCGGTCGGTCAGGGTCAACGACGCAGCGCGCAAATCATCAAGGTCAACCATGTCCCAGATGTCCAACGCCGCCTCAAGTGCCGCAAGTTGCAGAACCGGCGGAGTGCCGACCCGCATCCGTTCAATTCCCGCCGCAGGGCGGTAATCGGGGTCAAAGGCAAAGGGCGCGTCATGGCCAAGCCAGCCTGACAAGGCCGGTTGTACATGGCCCGCATGGCGCGGGGCCACATAGATGAAAGCCGGGCCGCCGGGGCCGGAGTTGAGGTATTTATAGCTGCACCCCACCGCAAAATCGGCACCCCCAGCGGCGACACCTATCGGGAAAGCCCCGGCAGAATGTGCCAGATCCCAGATGATCAGCGCACCGACCTGAAGCGCCTTGGCCGACAGGGCCGCCATGTCATGCCGCCGCCCGGTGCGGTAATCCACCTCGGTGATCATCACTGCGGCAACGGTGTCGTCAATCGCCTCAAGCACGGCTTCGGGGGCGACGGTTTTCAGCGCATAGCCTTGACCCAAGGTGGCGCACAGGCCCTGCGCCATGTACAAATCGGACGGAAAGTTGCCGGTGTCCGACAGGATCACCCGGCGTTTCGGTGCCATCTGCACGCAAGAGGCCAGCGCCTGATAGACCTTGATCGACAAGGTATCGCCCATCACGACATGGCCTTCTTCAGCGCCGATCAGCCGCGCCACCCGGTCACCAACACGCGACGGCATGTCCATCCAGCCCGCCTTGTTCCAGCCGCGGATCAGCATCTGACCCCATTCCGCCGTGATCGTCTGCGCCACCCTTGCGGCGGCCGTCACAGGCAACGGCCCAAGCGAGTTGCCGTCAAGGTAGATCACCCCCTCTGGCATGTGAAACTGGCGCTTGGTCGCGGTGAAATCGGTGGTCATCGTGGTCTCCCATCTGGGCACAGGTTAGACCATTTTGCGGTCTGGCGGAACCTTGTGTTATTTTAGGCTTAAAATAGGTGTAAGGTCGGTGCAAGTCCGCTTACCGGCCTGATTGTATGCCAAAGTCGACCGTTCCTGGCCGAATTGCGAAATTTCCGCTGCAATGCAGGATAGGGTTGCATCCGGGTTTTCCCATGATATGCGGGTTTTGGGGAACAGTCCTTTGGTCCGGGCTGATCGAACAGGGGGACGGCTTTGAAAATAGGGGCATTGGCAGAGGTTTTTCCGGGCGAAAATCGCGTGGCGATGACGCCGGATTCAGCTTTGGCGGAAATGAAACTGGGGCACACTTGCGTCATTCAGGCCGGGGCAGGGGCGAAAGCCGGGTTCTCGGACGCGATGTATGCCAAGGCCGGGGTCACGGTGCTGCCCGACGCGGCGGCGGTCGTGGCCGAGGCGGATGTGCTGGTCAAGGTGCGCGGCCCCGAAAAGGCCGAGGCAGAGGTGTTGCGCCAAGGCCAGACGCTGATCAGCTTTTTCTGGCCCGCGCAGAACCCTGACCTGCTGGAGATCGTCAAGGCGCGCGGTGCCACCGCCGTCGCCATGGACATGGTGCCCCGCATCAGCCGGGCGCAAAAGATGGACGCGCTGTCGTCGATGGCCAATATCGCGGGGTATCGGTCGGTGATTGAGGCGGGTGCCAACTTTGGCCGCTTTTTCACCGGTCAGGTGACGGCGGCTGGCAAAGTGCCGCCCGCCAAGGTGCTGATCGTCGGTGCCGGTGTCGCAGGTCTGGCCGCAACCGGCACTGCGGTATCGCTGGGGGCCATCGTCTACGCCTTTGACGTGCGCCCCGAAGTGGCCGAACAAATTGAATCGATGGGGGCCAGTTTTGTCTACCTCGACTTTGCCGAAAAGCAGACCGACGGGGCGACGACGGGTGGCTATGCCGCCCCCTCAAGCCCGGAATTCCGCGAGGCGCAGCTAAAGAAATTCCGCGAACTTGCGCCTGATATGGACATTGTCATCACCACCGCCCTGATCCCCGGCCGCCCCGCGCCGAAGCTGTGGACGGCGGATATGGTGGCCATGATGAAGCCGGGTTCGGTCATCGTTGACCTTGCCGCCGAACGCGGTGGCAACTGCGATCTGACTGTGATGGATGAAAAGATCGTCAGCGACAACGGTGTG
This sequence comes from Rhodobacterales bacterium, assembly GCA_038231775.1. Lineage (GTDB taxonomy): Bacteria > Pseudomonadota > Alphaproteobacteria > Rhodobacterales > Rhodobacteraceae > Stagnihabitans. The sequence continues at coordinate 2,396 of JBBRKS010000180.1, forward strand.
ACGGTGGTGGGCTATACCGATTACCCCAGCCGGATGGCCGCCCAGGCCTCGACGCTTTATTCCACCAATATCAGGCACATGCTGACCGATCTTACACCAAAGAAAGACGGTGTGATCAACCACAACATGGAAGATGACGTGATCCGGGGGGCAACTGTCGCCAAGGACGGTGCGATCACCTGGCCGCCACCACCGCCGAAAATCGCCGCCATCGCGGCGCAAAAGCCCAAGGAAAAGGTCAAGGAACTGACGCTTGACGAAAAGCGCGCCGCCGAGACCGCAGCCTTTGCCGCCCAGACCCGCAGTCAGGTGACCTTGCTGGTGATCGGTGGTCTGGTGATGGCGCTGATCGGGGCCTATGCGCCGTCAGCCTTCATGGGGCACTTCATCGTCTTCGTGCTGGCGGTCTTCATCGGGTTTCAGGTCATCTGGGGCGTCAGCCACGCGCTGCACACCCCCCTGATGGCAATCACCAACGCGGTGTCCGGCATCATCGTGCTGGGCGCTTTGCTGCAGATCGGTGAGGGCGGCTGGCTGATCCCGGTCCTGTCAGCGGTTGCAGTGATGATCGCGACCATCAACATCGTCGGCGGCTTTATGGTCACCCGGCGCATGTTGCAAATGTTCCAGAAGTCGTAAGGAGGGCGCCAGATGTCATTCGGTATTCAAACGGCGGCCTATATCGCGGCTTCGGTTCTGTTCATCCTCGCGCTTGGCGGGTTGTCGGGGCAGGAAAGTGCCAAGCGGGCGGTGTGGTACGGCATCGTCGGCATGGTCGTCGCGGTGTTTGCCACGATTGCGGGCACGACCGGGCTTTCGGTCCTGCTGGTCTTGGCGCTGATCATCGGTGCCGGGATCGGTGTCGTTCTGGCCCAACGGGTTGAAATGACGGGGATGCCGCAGCTTGTGGCGGCCCTACACTCCTTCGTTGGCATGGCGGCGGTGCTGATCGGGCTGAACTCTGACCTTGGACCCCATGCGCTGACCGGGGCAGAGCAGATCATCCATCAGGCAGAGATTTTCCTTGGCGTGTTCATTGGCGCTGTGACCTTCACCGGGTCGGTCATCGCGTATGGCAAGCTGGCTGGACGGATTGGGGGCAAGGCGTTGATCCTGCCGGGGCGGCATCTGTTCAACGCTGGCATGGCGATTGCCTGCATTCTGCTGATGGCCTTGTATATGAGCCATGCCGGGTCGTGGACGCTGTACCTGATGCTGCTGATCGCGTTTGTGATCGGGGCGCATCTGGTGATGGCGATTGGCGGCGCGGATATGCCGGTGGTGGTGTCGATGCTGAACAGCTATTCCGGTTGGGCCGCGGCGGCGACCGGGTTCCTGTTGGGCAACGACCTGTTGATCGTGACCGGCGCGCTGGTCGGTTCGTCCGGTGCGATCCTGTCCTATATCATGTGCAAGGCGATGAACCGCCAGTTCCTGAGCGTGATCCTTGGCGGCTTCGGCACGGTCACGGGCCCTGCGATGGAGATCACTGGCGAACAGGTCGCCATCGACACCGAAGGTGTGGCCGCCGCGTTGAACGACGCGGATTCGGTCATCATCATCCCGGGCTACGGCATGGCGGTGGCGCAGGCGCAGCAATCGGTCAGCGAACTGACCCGCAAACTGCGGGCGCGTGGCAAGAAGGTGCGCTTTGCGATCCACCCGGTCGCGGGCCGTCTGCCCGGCCACATGAACGTTCTGTTGGCCGAGGCGAAGGTGCCCTACGACATCGTCTTGGAAATGGACGAGATCAACGACGACTTCCCCTCAACCGATGTGGCCATCGTGATCGGGTCAAACGACATCGTGAACCCGGCAGCACAAGACGACCCGAACTCCCCCATCGCGGGGATGCCGGTGCTGGAGTGCTGGAAGGCCAAGCTGGTGATCGTGTCCAAGCGCGGGCAGGGGACTGGTTATTCGGGGATCGAGAACCCGTTGTTCTTCAAGGAAAACACCCGGATGTTTTACGGAGACGCCAAAAAGTCGCTGGATGCGCTGCTGCCAATGATCAACTGAGGCAGCCCGCCTGAATGAAAACCAACGCCCCGGGGGAAACCTGCGGGGCGTTGTCGTTTTGGGTTGAACAAGGACTGTCGGGGGCAGTCAGTGTGTGTGCGAGGCTGCGCTTCGCCAAACAATGGCGGCTCAGATGAGGGCGGAAGATGGGACATTTGCCCAGCTTCGACCGCGGCCAACCAAACTCAGCCGCCTGCCTTGGCGCGCATCGTCTCCAGCACCACGCCCTGACCTTGCTGCATCAGGACCGACACAGCCGCCCGCAGCGCATCGAGTGCGGCGGTGGCTTTTGCCTCATCATAAGGCTTGGCCGTCAACGCCAGAACCGCATCCCGCCGCGTATTTTGCACGGCAGCAAGGGCGGGGTGCAACTGTTCCTTATGGGCTGACAAGCCCGCCACCAGATCGCGCCGCATGGTGCGGGGCAGGGTGACCGCAGCCCCGTCGCCCAGCATCGCCGCCCGCAAGGCGTAAAGCCGCACCCCCGCCCCAATGGCCAAAGCGTTGCCCAACAAGGACAGGGCCAGCACCACCACAAGTGCGGTCAATTTCCACCCGCTCATTGCACGATCTCCCAGCCTGGCACCTGACCCAGCGCAAGGTCCAGCACCAGATCGCCCGCCAACCCTCCGGCGAGTTGATAGCCCAGCACCGCCAGCAGCAGCCAAAGCGCGGCATATCCGGTCAGGGCCAGACGCGGCGGCACAATCAGCGGCAAGAGGCTGGCCAGCAGACCCGGTTCGGGACGCGCCAGCTTGGTCAGCACCGCCCGTGTCAGGTCAACCTCATCCCCCGCAACCAGCAAGGCCCGAACCAACAAACCGTCATCACCCGCAGCCAAAGCCGCCCGAAACGGCGCAGGCCATTCTGCCGGGTCCGGGCCAAACCTTGCCTCCAGTGCCGCACGCGTTTCCATCGGTTTTTCCCCCGTCATCCCAGATCAAGGCCGGTTGCGGCCCGCAAATTGGCCCTTGCGCGGACCAGCAGTTGTTCGACAGCGCCGACCCCGGCACCCATCACGCCGGCAATCGCCGCAGTCTCCATCCCGGCCACCGATTTCAGCAGCAAAGCCTGACGCTGACGGTCCGGCAAGGCCTGAACGGCGACCCGCACCCGCGCCAAGTCTTGCCGCCCGGCCAGAACGCGGTCAATGCCGGGGGCGTCGTCCTCGACGTCCGGCAGTTCTGGCACGCCAAGCCCGAAAAACCGGCGCACCCGGGTCTTCCGGTTGCGGTCGATGCAATGGCGCAGCGCGATGCCGTAAGTCCACGTCGCGACCGAGGCTTTGGCGGGATCGTAGCGCGCCGCATTGACCCACAGCTTGAAAAACACCTCTTGTGCCGCATCCTCGCCGTCGCCGGGCTGATACAGCGCGCGGGTGCAATAGCTGCGCACGCCCCGGCCATACAGACCGATGATCTGCGCCAGTGCCTGCCGGTCACCCTGCACCATGCGCTGCATCAGCGCTTGGGCCAGGGCTGCGGCGTCGGGCTGGGTCACGCAAGCTCTCCTTTGTGTGATGCTACGCGCGTCCCGGCCCGGTTCAAAGGGTTATCGTGTGATGACCGTCGTGTGGCCAAAGGTGCGGCCCGATCCGGTCACACCAGTTGTGGTCCGGGTGAAGCCACCCAGTGTCCGCATCGAGGTGGCGTCGCGCACCACACTGCCGCCACGCGGCCCGGTCGCGACCAGATGGGATGAACATTGCACCCCGCCCGTCACCGCCTGACAGGTGCCGGTGCTGACAGCAGTGCCGCCGTTCTGGCCGGTGACGGTGACGGTGCGCGCCATGGCAGGGGCGGCCAGCAGGATGATCAAAGTGGCAACAATCGAAAGTTTCATGTCATTCTCCATGTTTGGGTATCTGACTGTCTTTACGCAGCCGCCTCCCGCGCCCTACGCTGCGACATGAAACTTTTTTGCCAGCCTACCAAAGTATACCCGGCAAAGTCGCCCCGGCCCCGCTATGGCTGCTGTACCGTGGCACTCGAAAGCCTATCTCAAGACCTGCCTTCCCAGAAAGACACCCCGCTGTGACCGATCACCCCCTGCGCTATGCCCTTGTCAACGAACTGCACGCCCGGCCGTTTCCGGTGCTGGCGGTGCCCTCGACCGCCGCGTTCATGGCCCTGATGGAAGAGGACGGTGCGGCGCGCAACCGCGCTGCCGACCGCACCCATCTTCTGGCCCTGCTGGACCGGCACGGGTCGACCCATCCGCAGCCCGACGCCACCCATTTTTCCGGCCAGATCGGGCGGTCAGAACTGAAATGGGAAAGCCATACCGAATTTGTGACCTACACCGCCTTCACCCCTGGCGTGTCGGCCCGCCCGTTTGACCCGTTTGAAGCGGAAACCTTCCCCGAGGATTGGCGCAGTGCCGCGCCGGGCCGGGTTGCAGCCTCTGTCCTCATCCGGATTGAGGTGCAGCCCGCCTCCGAGGATGAGATGATGGCCAAGCTGGAATCGTGGTTTGTGGCCGAAAGCATGGCGGTGGCGCGGGTCGTCGATGGTTCGGCGGTGGTGGCCGGTGATTTCAGGATTGATCCGGCCGGGCACATGCGCTTTGCCGTCTTCGTGCGCCCCGATACGACGGCGCGCCGGGTGGGCCGCATCGTCCAGCGCCTGTGCGAGGTGGAAACCTACCGCGCCATGTCGATGATGGGCCTGATCAAGGCACGCGAGTTGACGGCGATCCTGAATACGCTCGACCCGCGCCTGTCTGCCCTTGTAACCGGTCTGGACACCGATCAACGCCCGGCAGAGGCCGCGCTGCATGACCTTCTGACCATCGCCTCGGAACTGGAAAGCCTTGCAATGCAAAGCTCTTTCCGGTTCGGGGCGACCCAGGCCTACGAGGCGATTGTGACCCAACGGATCGAAGCGTTGCGGGAAGAACGGCTTGGCGGGCGACAGACCTTCAACGAATTCATGATGCGGCGCTATGATCCGGCGATGCGCACGGTGAAATCAACCGGCGTGCGGCTGCATTCGATGGCAGAACGCGCCCAACGCGCCGCCGAACTGTTGCGCACACGGGTTGACGTCGAACGATCGGCCCAGAACCAAGAGTTGCTGGCCTCGATGGACCGCCGCGCCGACCTTGCCTTACGCCTGCAACACACGGTTGAGGGGTTGTCGGTGGTGGCGATCAGCTATTACGCCCTCAGCCTCGCCTCTTACGTCGCAGCACCGGTTGTCGAACATTTCGGCATGGAAAAGCCGGTCGCCATGGCCCTGCTGACCCCGCTTGTCATCCTAGGCGTCTGGCTTGCAATCCGGCGTGTAAAGCAGGCGATGCACTGACGCCCGGCAAACGCCCCTCATTCAGTGGTCCAGAAATATCCCACGGGGGTGCGGGGGTGTGGAAACCCCCCGCGTATCACCGTCAGCGAAAACCCGGGTCCAAATCAAAGCGCCACCCCACGCCCAGATAGTTAACCGACACCACCG
>JBBRKS010000181.1:0-7694 GCA_038231775.1 Rhodobacterales bacterium
ACAGCGTCATCAAAGGCACGCCAAAGGTGCCGCCGCCAATCCCCATCAGGGTTGAGAAAAAGGCCAGCACGGTAGCCTCACCCCCGCGCACCGGGTTGTCCGGCATCTGCGCGCCCAACCGCCAGTCGGCGCGGCCAAAGGCCATGTACAGCCCGGCTATCATCGCAAGCCCGCCGAAAATCGCCTTCAGCGCTGTGGTTGACAGGTAATACGCCGCCATCACCCCAATCATCGACCCCAACACCAAACACGGCGCCCAGCTTTTCAGGATGGCCCAATCGACGGCCCCCTTCTTGTTGTGCAACAGGACCGAGCGGATTGAGGTCACCACGATGGTCGCAGCTGACGTGCCGATGCAGACCTGCATCAGATGGTCCGACGCAAAGCCCAACTGGCCGAACAGGTAGAAAAACGCCGGCACCAGCACGATGCCGCCGCCGACGCCCAACAGGCCCGCAATCACCCCGGTCGCCGCCCCAAGCGCCAGCAACAGCACCAGCATCGGAAGGAAAGTCGCGTAATCCATCATCACCTCGCCCTGTTCGCGATCAGATTAGCGGTCCGGCAAGTAAAGGACCAGAGCCGGGGTTGTCCTTGACCGCCCCGTTCGCTAGCACTGCGTCAATCCCGCGCGAAAGGTGTTGCCATGTCCGGCTCTCTGGCCCGTCCTGCCCTGATTCTGGGCCTTTTGTCCTGCATCGGTCCGTTTGCGATCGACATGTATCTGCCCGCAATGCCGGTGATCGGCGCAAGTCTGTCAGCCTCCCCCCAGGTCATGCAAACCACGATCACCGCCTATTTCGCCTCGTTCGGCATCGCACAGATGCTGTACGGGCCATGGGCGGATCAGTCCGGCCGCAAGATTCCGCTTTATGCCGGGATTGCGATGTTCGTGCTGGGCACGGTGCTGTGCATGACGGCCACCTCTGCCATGGGGTTGATTGCGGGGCGGTTTGTTCAGGGCATGGGCGGGGCGGCGTTGGGAGTGGTCCCGCGCGCCATCGTGCGCGACATGATGACCGGGCCGGATGCCACGCGGATGATGTCGCGGATCTTTCTGGTGTTTTCCGTATCGCCCATGCTGGCCCCGTTGGTCGGGTCGGCGTTGCTGCTGATCACCGGCTGGCGCGGGATATTCGCCGCCCTGCTGGTCACGGCGGTGGCCAGCCTTGCGCTTCTGACCTTTGCGCAGCCAGAGACTTTGGCGCAGGACAACCGACGGCCGTTCCGCATGGGGTTCCTGTTGAAAGGATGTGGCGAGTTGCTGGTCGACAAGAGTTTCATGTTGCTGACCCTGATCGGCGCCTTCGGCTTTGGCAGCTTTTTCATTTTCCTCGCATCGGCGTCCTACGTCTATCAACAGGGCTTCGGTCTGTCCTCGACCGGGTTCTCCTTGGCCTTCGCGGTCAATGCCCTGGCCTTTATCGGGGCAAGCCAGGGGGCCAGCGTTGCCACCGTCCGTTTCGGCAATATGGCGACGCTGAAATGGGCAAGCATCGGGTTTGCGCTGGCGACCTGCTGGCTGTTTGCGCTGGCCCTTCTGGGGTTGGTCAACCTGTGGGTCTGCATTGTCGGTCTGGCCTTGGGCAATGCCGGGCTTGGCCTGATCGTGCCGTCTACCATGGTGATGGCCTTGGATGATCAGGGCGACAAGGCCGGTCTGGCGTCGTCCTTGGGGGGCACGCTGCAGATGCTGGTCGGCGGTCTTCTGGTCGTGGCGTTGGGGCCGTGGCTGGGGTCAAGTGCAACGCCGATGATCGGAGGCATCGCCCTCGCCGCCCTCATCACGCTGATCCTGACGCTGGTGGTGGCGCGACCGCAAACCGCCGGGGGTACAACGGTCTGAACCGTTCGCCCGCCGTTACGCCGCTGAGCGTACTGCGGTCTGAACCTGCGCCAAGGCCTCCAGCAGCAGGTCGGTTCCGGCCCCGGGGCGGTTCGCCCCTTCGGACAGCACGCGCCGCCAGCCCCGCGCCCCCGGACGCCCGGTGAACAGGCCCAGCATATGGCGGGTGATCTGATGCAGCCGCCCGCCGTGGTCAAGGTGACCTTTCACATAGGGCATCATGGCGGTGACCACCTCAAAGGCATCCGGCGCGAAATCCTGCCCCCAAAGCCGGTCCGCCCCGATCAGGACTGACGCCGGGTCATGATAGGCCGCCCGTCCGATCATCACGCCGTCAAGGCCCTGATCCAGCAACGATTGCGCCTGATCTAACGTCGTCACCCCGCCGTTCAGGCAAATCGTCAAGTCGGAAAACCGCGCCTTCATCGCCAGCACCAGCGCGTAATCCAACGGCGGGATCTCGCGGTTTTCCTTGGGGGACAAGCCCTGCAACCACGCCTTGCGGGCGTGAATGATGAAATGGCGCACCCCTGCCCCGGCCACAGTCTCGATGAACCGGGGCAGCGTTTCGGACGGGTTCTGATCATCCACCCCGATCCGGCATTTCACGGTGACCGGCACCGGACTTTCCGCCTGCATCGCGGCCACGCAGTCGGCGACCAAAGCGGGCCGCTCCATCAAGACCGCGCCAAAGCAGCCCGACTGCACCCGGTCCGACGGACAGCCGCAGTTCAGGTTGACCTCGTCATAGCCGTAGGGCAGCGCTGCGCGCACGGCTGCTGCAAGCTCTGCCGGGTCCGACCCGCCCAATTGCAGGGCAACCGGGTGTTCGGTATCAGAAAACCCCAACAAGCGTCCCCGGTCGCCGTGAACGACAGCGGGCGCCGTCACCATCTCCGTGTACAGCATCGCCCGCCGTGTCATGTGACGGTGAAAGACGCGGCAATGCCGGTCCGTCCAATCCATCATCGGGGCGACGGACAGGCGGTGCGCTGGTGGCAACGGAATATGAATTGGCGCTGTCTGCGACACGTGGATCAGGTCCTGAGCGCCGAGGTCATCCCCGGCGAGCAGGCTTTTACGCCAGAAGATCGCCAAGGTCCACAAAGCCTGCGAACACCAATGCCTTTCCGTCTTTCCCCGGCTAAGAAGGGGATGTCACACCCTATGCAATGCCTGAATGCCCGCCACACCCAACCGCCTGAACAACACAAACGACGGCTTCACCTGCACATGCCCGCTGTGTAACGCTTTGCAATTGCCAATGCCTGCCATCTGAAAACGCTAGCCAACCCAATCCCCAGGCCCATCGACCGAACCGGAGGCCACCTTGCGCATTCTTCACACCGCAGACTGGCATATCGGCCAGACCCTGTCAGGGTTCCCTCGCGATGCAGAGCATCGGGCGTTTCTGGACCACCTTGGCAGCTTGATTGTTGACCATCAGGTCGATGCCCTGCTGATTGCGGGTGATGTGTTTGACGGCATCAACCCCTCGGGTGAGGCACAGCGCATGCTGTATGAAGCGCTTGCCAGCTATGTCCGGCTTAAACCCGGGCTGACGGTCGTGATGATCGCAGGCAACCATGATCCTGCAGCACGGCTTGAGGCACCACAGGCGGTGCTGCGCGCATTGGGCGTTCATGTCGTGGGCCGGATGCACGATGACATCACCCGCCACCTGATCCCGCTGACCGATGCCACGGGTCAGGTTCGCGCACATGTGCTGGCCATCCCGTTCCTGCGGGCCGCCGACCTGCCCGGCCTGACGATGGCGGCAGAGACCGGACCAGAGGGCGCGGTTGTCGTCGCTGTCCGCGCCCTTCATGCCATGCTGACCGCGGCTGCGGTGCAGGTGGCGCAGGGCCTGCCACTGATCGCCATGGGCCACCTGACCTGCACTGGCGCTGAACAATCGCAAGGGGCCGAACGCCCGATCCGCATCGGGGGCGAAGACGCCGTGCCCCCCGATGTCTACCCGGCAGCGCTGGCCTATGTCGCCCTTGGCCATCTGCACAAACCGCAAAGCCTTGACGGCGGGCGGGTGCGTTATGCGGGCTCCCCTTTCCCGCTTTCAGCCAGTGAAATTCCCTATGACCACGGTGTCACGCTGATTGAGGTTGACGGCCAGACCCTGACACACCGCCACATTCCCCTGCCCCGCCCGGTGCCCTGCCTGCGCCTGCCCGCCAAAGGTGCCGCACCGCTGGCAGAGGTGGCGGCCCTGCTGGCCGGTCTGGTACTGAACCCCGACACCCCGCCCGACCTGCGCCCCTTTGTTCATGTCACGCTGACGCCTGACCGTCCGGCCTCGACCCTCAAGGCCGAAGCGGAGGCTGTGCTGGACCGCTACCCTGTGCGCGTGGCAAGCATTGTGATCGACCGTCAGGTGCCAGCTTTGCCCGATACGCCGCCGCCTTCGCTGGCCCAAACCTCACCCGAGGCGCTGTTTGTTTTGGCCTTTCGCCAGACCCACCAGATCGACCCGACGGCCGCCCACATGGCCGCCTTTGTCGACGTGATGGCAGAGGTCTGACATGCGCATCCTGTCAATATCGGGCCAGAACATCGCAAGCCTGGCCGACGCCTTCCACATCGACCTTGACGCCGAGCCGTTGCGGTCCGCTGGACTGTTCGCCATCACGGGGGAAACCGGGGCGGGCAAATCCTCGATCCTTGATGCGATGTGTCTGGCGCTGTACGGCGACGCGCCGCGCCTGTCGTCAGGTTCGGCTCAGGATGAGGTGCCGGATGCGGGCGGCGACCCGATCAAGGCCCGCGACCCGCGCGCCATCCTGCGCCGGGGGGCCACACAGGGTTGGGCTGCGGTCACGTTCCTTGCCATCGACGGGCAGGCCTACACGGCGCATTGGTCGGCCCGCAGGGCGCGTGACAAGGCCGAGGGGCGCTTGCAGGGTGTGTCGCGCCACGTGGCCCGCCGGTCAGACGGGCAGGTTCTGGCCAACCAGCTGACCGCCGTGTCAGATCTGGTGCAAACGCTGACCGGCCTGTCTTATGACGAATTCCGCCGCACCGTTCTGCTGGCCCAAGGCGATTTCGACGCCTTTTTGCGCGCTGAAACCAATGAACGCGCCGCCTTGCTGGAAAAGGTCACCGGAACCCACCTGTACCGCGCGATTTCCGTCCGCATCTTTGAACGCAACCAGACGGCACAGGACGCCCTGACCGACCTGCACCGCCAGCGCGACGCCTATGCGCTGTTGTCCGATGACCAGATCGCAACCCTGACCCAAGACCGCCAGACCCTTGAAACAGCCATCGCGGCGACAGCCGTCACCCGGCTGACCCTTGACGCCGACCTGTCCCGCCACACCCGCCATACCGAGGCGCTGGCCCGTCTGACCGAGGCGCGAGATGCCCTGACCAGCGCCGAAATCCCCCGAGCGGCTGCCGAGGCTGACCGCGCCCGCCTTGCGATGATCGACCGGGCCGAACCTTTGCGGCTGCCCTATGACACCGCCCTTCAGGCCGAAGCCGCCCGGACCCGCGCAGCTCAGGCGCTGATCCACGCCGATCTGGTGCTGACCGACGCCTCTGCCACGACCCAGACCCAACGCCACGTCGCCGATCTGGCAACGCAGGCCCATGACACCGCAGAAGCCGAATTTAAAACCCTAGGTCCGATATGGAGCGAGGCGACCCGCCTTGACGCCCTGATCGCTGGCGCGGTGGGCGAGGCTGAAAATGCCGCCCAAACCGCCCATAGTGCTGCCGAAATCGGGCACTTGGCCGATGAGCGTAACATCGCACTGCAAGGTCAGGCCGATGCCACCCGCACCAGTCTGGCGCAGGCGACGACAAGCCTGACCAGCCTTTTGCACCTGATCCATTTGGCCGACCATTGGGACCAGATTGCCCGCGACCTGACCGACCGGGACGACGCGTTGCGGACACAGATTACCGCGACCGCGCAAGCCAGCCGTCTGCAAGCCGAGGCTGCAACCGCTACAGACCAGATCACCGCCCTTGAAAGCACTGACGCGCAAGACCGTGAAGCGCGGCTTGGCCTGGACGCGACCTCTGCGGCACTGACCGCGCAAATCGCACAGCTTGACGCGACAAACCCGCAAAACCGGCTGACCGACCTGACCACCCTTTCCGCGACCCTAACCGACCTTGACCGCGCCCGGCTGGACCATGACGCCGCCGTGCTCGCCCAAAGCCGCGCCACCACCGACACGACGACTGCGGAAACCACTCACAGCGCCGCCGCAGCCAGTGTCGCCTTGGCAACCGACGCGCTGATCCGCACCGAAGCGGCAATTCAAGCGCTGACTGCCCCCGCTGAACAGGCCAACCTCGCCGCCTCTCAGGCCGCCCACGCGCTGCGCCTGCGCCTGATCCCGGGTGAGGCTTGCCCGGTCTGTGGTGCCACCGACCACGTCGTGCCAAATGATGACGCGCTGGCAAGCCTGGCCGCCACCCTGCGCCACGATCTGGAACGCGCCCATGCCAATGCCGCAACCCATCGCACCCAACAGACCGAGGCGCGTGGCAAGGTGGCAGAGGCAGTCGCGCGCATCCAGCAATCTAACCAGACCGTGCAGGCAGAGGGGCAAAAGGCGCACTCTGCCCTGACCCTTTGGGGGAAATTGCTGCAGTCGGCGCGCTCCATACCCCTGTGCCCGCCGCTGCCTGACCTGCCCAGCGAAGCGCTCCTGGCACAGGCCCGCACGACAACCCAAACAGCGCGTTCCGGGGTGCTGAACCAGCTGGCGACCCTCAAAATGCTGCGCAGCGATAAAGACACCGTTGACGCCAACCGCGCCCTGCTGACCACCGTCATCGACAGCCGAACCGCCCTTCGCCAAGACCTGACCCAGCGCCACGCGCACCATACTCAAGCCGCAGCACTGGCCCATCAGACCGCCGATGCTGCGCAAAACCGCTGCAGCATTCTGGACGCGCAACTTGCCCCCACGCTGCTTGCAGCCCAAGAAACCCTGGACGCATTGACCGATACCGCCGCCCTGCGCCACCGCCTTTTGACCAAAGTGCAAAGCTATGCTGCGGCGTTGAAGGCCCAAACGACCTTGCAGCACTCTTTGACAGACCTGCTGCCCACTCTTGCCAGTGCCGCCACTCAGGCCCATGAAACCGCCCAACAGGCCAAAACCGCCAGCCAGACCGAAACCGCCCGCACCCAGACCCTGACCACCCTGCAAGGCCAACGCGCCTTACTTCTGAACGGCGAGGCGACCGAGGCGCACCGCACACGCCACAACCTTTCCCGCCTCGAAGCCCAATCCGCCAATGCCAGCGCAGCGCTTGCGTTGTCGGCGGCAGAGGCGGCGCAAAGCCAGACGCAAGGTGCGCGCGACAGTGCCGCCCTGTCGCTGAACCAGACCACAGACGCGGTTGAACAGGCGCATGATCACCTGCTGGCGGCCCTGTCATCCACCGATCTGCCGCCCGAAGCGCTTGGCCCGCTGTTCGCCCTGCCCCGCACGGCAGTGGAAACCCTGCGCCATTCCCTGCGCGCTTTGGATGATGCCGTAACCGCCGCCCTTGCCGCAACCTCTGCCCGCCAGCGCGACCTGACCATGATCGAGGATTTGCCCGAAACGCCGCCCGATGCCCTGATCCTTGGCCTGACAGATCTTGATGCCGCCCAAGGCCAGCGGCGCGAACAGATTGGCGCGCTGACGGCCACGCTTGCCGCCGACAGCCAGACCCGCGCCAGCCTGACCGGCCTGCACGCCCGGATCGCCACCGCCAAGGCGACGGCGGATGTCTGGCAGGCGGTCAATGACGCGGTAGGTTCGCGCAACGGCGACGCCTTTGCCCGCATCGCCCAGTCGATCACGCTGGACCTGCTGGTCGATCA
>JBBRKS010000182.1:0-7693 GCA_038231775.1 Rhodobacterales bacterium
CCCTGCATTTCGGCGCGCTTGGCACGCAGCACAAATTCTGGACCATAGCGCAGGCTGATGCCACCTCTGTCACGCTGGCGATAGACTTGCCGGAGGGTGAGGGGAACATGCCCGGCAACCGCCACGTCACCGCCCGCTTTTCGGTCCATCCCGGCAACCGCCTGAACCTGACCATCACCGCCACCACCGACGCGCTGACCTTGTTCAATGCCGCCAACCACAGCTACTGGAACATGGACGGGCTCGCCAACTGGGCCGGTCATACTCTGCAAATCGCCGCCGCCACCTATCTTCCGACCGACGATGAGTTCTGCGTGACCGGTGAAATTGCCGATGTCACCGGCACAAACATGGATTTCCGCCGGGGCCGCAAGATCACCCAAGCCAACACCGTGCTGGACCATAACTTTTGCCTGTCCGGTGGCCGCCAACCCTTGCGCGATGTCCTGTGGCTGACCGGCAGCAACGGTCTGACGATGACCCTTGCCACCACAGAACCCGGCGTTCAGCTGTACGATGGCCGCAACGCCGTTCGCCCGGGCCGCGCCACCTATGAAGGTCTGGCGATAGAGGCGCAAAATTGGCCCGACGCGCCCAACCACCCCAACTTCCCGTCCATTGAGATGAAACCCGGCGAAACCTGCACCCAGATCACCGAATGGCGCTTTACCAAGTCCTGAACCAACGCCTCAGATTGACAACGAAAGCCAAACCGTAGGTCGGGGGCTTCCCCGACTCTACCGCCCCCAACCGCCCGCACCCCAACAAGGGCCGCACTCCACCAGTCCGACCGTCACAACAGCGCTGCAACATCCTCGGGAATGTCGAAGTTGTGGGTGACCGACTGCACGTCGTCATCCTCTTCCAGCATATCAACCAGCCGCAGCAGCTTTTGCGCGGTGTCCAGATCAACCACGGTCAGGGTCTGCGGCTTCCAGATCAGCTTGGATTCGGTCGACTCGCCCAGCGCCTTTTCCAAAGCGTCCGACACGGCAGCCAGATCTTCCATCTGGCAATAAACCCAATGCCCCTCGTCATCCGATTCCACATCATCCGCGCCCGCATCCAACGCGGCCATCATCATGTCATCGGCAGACCCAGCGCTGGCCGGATACGAAATCTCCCCCACCCGGTCGAACGAATGGCTGACAGACCCGGTCTGCCCCAGATTGCCGCCGCATTTGGTGAAGTACGACCGCACGTTGCTTGCGGTGCGGTTCATGTTGTCGGTCAGCGCCTCGCAGATGATCGCGATGCCGTTGACGCCGTAGCCCTCATACCGGATTTCGGTATAATCCGCCGCGTCGCCCATCTGTGATTTCTTGATGGCCCGGTCGATCACGTCTTTCGGCATCGACAGCGCTTTGGCCGCCTTGACCGCCAGCCGCAACCTTGGGTTCATGTCGGGGTCAGGCATCCCCATCTTGGCCGCAACGGTGATTTCCTTGCTCAGCTTGGAAAACGACTTAGAGCGCAGGGCATCAGTCTTGCCCTTTTTGTGCTTGATGGTCGACCATTTGGAATGCCCTGACATGACCCGTAATCCCCGCCGTTTTCGTGCTGATGCCGTCTACACCAGCGACCGCCCCCGCCGCAACCCCGCGCACCTCTGCCAACCGGGGCCGGGGCCGCACCAAAGTCAACCCTGTCAGCATCACCGCCAAAGCGACAAACACCAAGGGCGAAAACCTCTCGCCCAGCAGCAGCATCGCCCAACACAGCCCGGCCGCTGTGACGATATAAGACGTCTGGCTGGCAAACACCGCGCCCGCCTTGGCCGCAAGCCCGACATAGCCCGCATACAACAGCGCGTGCAGGCCAGACGACACCGCCAACGCCGCCTCGGCCCGCCCCCACGGCGGCATCGGGCTGACCCAACTGCCGGTCACCCACACCAAGGGCAGACACAGTATAACACCGACAACCGACGCGCCGAACATCGCCTGCAACGGGTCCATCCCCGCCATGCCATACCTTGCGACAAACGTCCCCTCCAGCGCGTAAAATAACGGCCCGACCAGTGCCAACGGCAAAAACCCCACCAGCCCCGGCGCCAGACTTACCCCCGGTGCGGCAATAATCGCCACCCCGGTCAGCCCCAACAGCAACCCCGCCAACCGCTTGATATCAAACCGGTCCGCCCCCAACGCCAGATTCATCGGAAATGCCAGCAGCGGCACGGTCGAAATCACAATCGACATGATCCCCGCCGGCAAATGATAGACAGAGACATAAAACGCCAGATTCGGCACCAGCGTCCCCAGCACCGCCACCGCGCCGTAAAACCCCAAAGCCCGCCGCGTCAGCACCAACCCTTTGCCGCGCACCAAAGTCAGCGCCCCCAGCACCACGACGCAAATCACCAACTGCCACAGGATCAGCGCAAGTGGAGCATGCCCGGTCGACGCCGCAATCTTTCCCAACGGCTGCGTTGTCCCCCAGCCAATGCCCAGCACCACAAGCGCCGCCACCGACCGCCAGCGCGTCATGATGCAGCCTGCAGTGGTCCCGCCTGCTGCAACCGCCCGCCTTGGCGCACCATGCAAATCCGCGTCGCCTTGCCGGTCTTGTCATCGGTCTCGACATAAACCCCCGACAGCGTCGCCTCACCGCCCGCAGGCTCAAACCGCGACGACGACATGCCGGTGATAAACCGCCGCAACGGCTCCAGCTTTTCCATCCCGATCACGGAGTCATAATCGCCGCACATCCCCGCATCGGTCAGATAGGCCGTCCCCTTGTTCAGGATCATCGCGTCGCCGGTCGGCACATGGGTGTGCGTACCAACGACCAAACTCGCCTGCCCGTCACACCAATGCCCCATCGCCATCTTTTCCGAGGTGGCCTCAGCATGAACATCCACCACCACCGCCTGCACCGCGCCACCCAACGGATGCGTCTTCAAAACAGTTTCAAGGGCCGAGAACGGGTCGTCAAATGGCCGCTTCATGAACACCTGCCCCAAAGCCTGCGTCACCAGAACCCTGCGCCCTTGCGTCGCCTCAAACACCCGCGCCCCCCGCCCCGGTGCGATCTTTGAGAAATTCAGAGGCCGGATGATCCGCGGCTCAGTTTCAATGAACTGGATCATGTCCTTTTGGTCAAAGGCATGGTCGCCAAGGGTGATGCAATCCGCCCCGGCATTCAGCAGCACCCGCGCATGCTCACCCGTCAGCCCGGCCCCTTGGGACGCATTCTCACCGTTCACCACCACGAAATCGAGGCCCCATGCCGCCCGCAACCCCGGCAGCCGGTCCGCCACCGCAGACCGCCCGGTCTTGCCCATCACATCGCCCAAAAACAGTATTTTCATAAGCCTCCCGATAATCCCCCAAACCCAAGCAATCAACCCCATCCAACCCCAATTCCCCTCGTAGGTCGGGGGTAACCCCGACTCCCTCCCACCCGCAACTCCCTCACCCAAACCTCAAATCCACCCCACATCCCGCCCACCTTCCGCCACACCCCCCCACTATCCTGACCCAAACTCCAACCCCAACCCATCGAAAGCCACCCAAGATGACCAAAATCCTCGTCCCCACCCGCTCGCCCGACGACTGGCGCGCCCTGCTCGCCGATCCTGAAACGCAATGGCGCGCCGGCTATTCCGCCATGTCCGCCGCCCTGTCATGGCAGGCCGCCCAAGGCCTGCCGCCCGAAATCGCCACCCTCCTCGGCCCCGACGCCGAACTTTTGCTCGCCATCCCAGAACACAAGGTCAAATTGCCCGGCAAAGGCCGCGAAAGCCAATGCGACGTCTTCGCTTTGGTCAGATCGAACGACCAGACCATCGCCCTCGCGGTCGAGGCGAAGGTGGCCGAACCCTTCGGTCCCACCGTTGGCGACTGGTTGGTTGCGGCGTCACCGGGCAAGATCACCCGCCTGACCGCGCTGTGCGAATTGCTCGGCTGCCCCTACCCGACGCCGCCCGGCCTGCGCTACCAACTGTTCCACCGCACCGCCGCCGCCGTGATAGAGGCCGCCCGCTTCAAAACCGACCGCGCCGCGATGATCGTGCAATCCTTCACGCCCGACCACACATGGTTCGAAGATTTCGCCGCCTTCTGCCGCTACCTCGGCCATACACCAACGCCAGGAGCGCCGGTCCAGCACACCCTGCCCACCGGCAAAACCCTTACCCTCGGCTGGGCAACCGGCACCCTCGCCTGAAGGACGGGCCAATGGCCCCTCCTGACACCCCGAAATTGCCGCAAAACCGCCAGCAGCTTGCCCAAAAACGTAAAGACGGTTTGAAGACAGAATGAAGACAGAATGAAGATCAGTAACCTTTCCTTAATCCCTCAGGATTTTCCCAACAAATCCAGTGTGTTGCGGCATTGTCTTAAACCACCCCTGACAACCCGCAAAAAACGGCATATCTTGCCAAAATGTCCCTCCCCGCCCCCCTTTCCACATGGTTTCAAACCCAAGGCTGGACCCTGCACCCCCATCAGTTGCAGATGCTCGATCTGGCCCAGAACCCCTCTACCCTGCTGATCGCTCCCACCGGCGGCGGCAAGACCCTCGCAGGCTTCCTGCCCACCCTGTCGGAACTAGCTCTGGGGTTCCAAGGCCTGCATACCCTCTACATCTCGCCCCTCAAGGCCCTCACCGCCGACATCCGCCGCAACCTGCGCCGCCCGGTCGAAGGCGCAAACCTGCCGATCCGCATCGAAGACCGCACCGGCGACACCACCTACACCCAACGCCGCCGCCAACGCGCCGACCCGCCCCACATCCTGCTGACCACCCCGGAATCCCTAGCGTTATTATTGACTTACGAGGAGTCCCCGAAACTCTTCGGCAAGCTGCAACGCGTGATCATCGACGAAATCCACGCTTTGGCCGAATCCAAACGCGGCGACCAGCTGATGCTGCAACTCGCCCGCCTGAATACCCTTGCACCGGGCCTAAGGCGGATCGGCCTAAGCGCGACTGTCGAAGACCCTCCCGCCCTCGCCCGCTTCCTTGGCCCCGACACACAAATTCTGGTGGCGGACCCCGGCCCCGACCCCGACATCCAGATGCTGACCACCGACACGCCCCCCCCTTGGGCCGGGGGTGGCGGCAAATACGCCATCCCCGCAATCCTGGAACAGGTCAAACGCCACAACATCACCCTGATCTTCCACAACACCCGCGCTCAGGCCGAAATCTTCTTTCATAACCTGTGGTTGGCCAACGAAGACTCACTTCCCATCGGCATCCACCACGGCTCTCTGTCCCGCGAACAGCGCGAACGGGTCGAGGCGGCGATGGTCGCCGGAACCCTGCGCGCCGTGGTCTGCACCGGTTCCCTCGACCTTGGGCTTGACTGGGGCGATGTCGATCTTGTCATCCAGGTCGGCGCGCCCAAAAACGTCAAGCGCCTCGTCCAACGCATCGGCCGCGCCAACCACCGCTACAACGCCCCCTCAAAGGCCCTGCTGGTCCCCGCCAACCGCTTTGAAGTCGTCGAATGTCAGGCCGCGCTTGAGGCCGTCAAAGCCCACACTCTCGACGGCGATCCACGCGGCGCTGGCCCCCGCGACGTGCTGTGCCAACACATCCTCGCCAGCGCCTGTGCAGGCCCGTTTGACGGCCTAGAACTTTACCGAGAAATTACCGCTGCTGGCCCCTATACCACCATAACCAAAGCAGAATTCGACGCCTGCCTCGATTTCGTTGCCACGGGTGGCTATGCGTTAAAGGCCTATGACCGCTGGCAACGCCTGATGATCCGGGACGGCAAATGGACCCTGCGCGACCCCCGCGCCGCCGCCGTGATCCGCCAGAATCTCGGCACCATCATCGACATCGAAACCCTGAAAGTCGCCCTGAAGGGCCGTGGCGCGCCCTTGGGTGAGATTGAGGAATCCTTCGCCGCCACCCTCACCCCCGGCGACACATTCCTGATTGGCGGTGAGGTCGTGCGCTTTTCCGGCCTGCGCGAATTGACGGTCGAGGTGACCCGCGACCCCGGCCGCTCTCCCAAAGTCGCGGTGTTCAATGGCACGAAATTCGCCACCTCAACCCAGTTGTCCGACCGCATCCTGCAAATCCTGCAACAGCCCAACTGGCCCGAGCTGCCCGCCCACACCGCCCAATGGCTGCTGCACCAACGCGAGGTTTCACGTTTGCCGCAAGCCGACCGTCTGCTGTTGGAATCCTTCCCGCATGAAGGGCGCGAACACCTGTGCATCTACGGCTTTGCTGGCAGAAACGCCCAACAAACCCTTGGCCTTCTGGTCACCAAAGAGATGGAATCCGCAGGCCTCGCCCCCCTTGGCTTTGTCGCCACCGACTACGCCACGCTGATCTGGGGTCTGGAACCCCTTGCCAACACAGCACTTTTCGACAAGGCCCGCCTGCGTGACGGTCTTGAAACCTGGCTTGCAGGAAACGCCGTCATGAAGCGCACCTTTCGCAACACCGCCATCATCGCCGGCCTGATCGAACGCAACAATCAGGGCCGCCGCAAGTCGGGGCGGCAGGCAACCTTCTCGTCCGACATCCTGTACGACACCCTGCGCCGCTTTGACCCCGACCACCTTTTGCTGAACATCACCCGGCAAGAGGCCTTGCGCGGCCTAGTCGACTTTGGCCGGATCGAAGCACTTCTGGACCGCGTCGGCCCCCGCATCGACCTGATCCGCCTGCCGCAGGTCACCCCGTTCGCCGCGCCCCTGATGCTGGAACCCGGCGTCGTGCCGATCCACGGCAAGGGCCGCGAACGTCTGGCCTCTGACGCTGCCCGCCAACTTTTGCGCGACGCGGGCCTGGACTGAACGGGCGCAAGCCCAAGTCCACCCCGAACGCCGCCCCTTCCCCCCATTAACCTTTCCCTTGTATTTGCTCCTTGACCAAATACTCCCGCCGGAGGCTGTTTCTTGCCCTACCCGTTCCATCTCGGCCCCGCCGCCCTGCGAGCTTTGCCCTCAGGTGCGCTTTACTGGCCCGACGAACGCCTGCTTGTCGTCTCTGACCTGCACTTCGGCAAATCCGAACGCCTCGCGCGCCGCGGTGGAAGCCTTTTGCCGCCCTACGAAACGCGCGCCACCCTGACCCGCCTTGATGCCGACCTTGACGCGACAAATCCGTCCCACGTCGTCTGCCTTGGCGACAGTTTTGATGACCTGACGGCGGCGGATGAGATGGCGGAAACCGACCGCCTTTGGCTGACCCGCCTGATGGCCGGTCGCCAGTGGACATGGATTGAGGGCAACCATGACGCGGGCCCGGTCAACCTTGGTGGCGCGCACCGTGCAGATCTGCGGCTGAACGGTTTGACCTTCCGCCACATCGCGACAGCCGAACCCTTTGAAATCTCAGGCCATTACCATCCCAAGGCCCGGCTGCCCGGCCGCACCGCGCCGTGTTTCCTGATTGATGCGCAGCGCGTGATCCTGCCCGCGTATGGGGCCTATACCGGCGGTCTGTTCTGCGACCACCCCGATCTGCAAGCCCTGATGCAGCCCAAAGCGCTTGCCGTGCTGACCGGTCCGAAATGCCTGCCGCGCCCGATGCGCTGAAATCCACTCAACGCATTGATATATATAGAAATATAGGGTTTGCTTCAGCACATCCCTACGCCGTCAACCCCTTCGGCTCTGTCAGCCCATTCGCCCGGCAGCACGCCGTCAAGGTATTTGCCAGCAAACAAGCAATCGTCATCGGCCCCACACCACCCGGCACCGGTGTTATCGCCCCTGCG
>JBBRKS010000183.1:0-7647 GCA_038231775.1 Rhodobacterales bacterium
GATGTGCGTTTCGGATGCGGCTGATTTTACCGACGGTTCGACCTTCCACCGCGTTCTGTGGGATGATGCGCAAAAGGGCCATTCGGCCACCAAACTGGCCCCCGATGACCAGATCAAGCGCGTCGTCATGTGCTCTGGCAAGGTCTACTATGACCTGCTGGCCGAGCGCGATACACGCGGTCTGTCCGACACCTATATCATGCGGGTCGAACAGCTGTACCCGGTGCCGAAAATCTCACTCACCGCCGAGCTGTCGCGCTTTAAGAACGCCGATTTCGTCTGGTGTCAGGAAGAGCCGAAAAATCAAGGCGCCTGGTCCTTCCTGGAACCGGAACTTGAAACCCTGCTGATGACCATAGGTGTCAAGTCCAGCCGTCCGCGCTATGCCGGGCGCATCGCCTCTGCCTCACCCGCCACGGGTCTGGCCAGCAAACACAAAGCCGAACAAACCGCCCTCGTGAACGACGCCCTGTCCTGAAATTGAGTGGCCTGAGGAGAGTACAATGACCGATGTTATGGTGCCCGCACTGGGCGAAAGTGTCACCGAAGCCACCGTGTCAACCTGGTTCAAAAAGCCCGGCGATGCGGTGAAACAGGACGAAATGCTGTGCGAACTTGAAACCGACAAGGTCTCGGTCGAGGTGCCCAGCCCGGTGTCCGGCGTCTTGGCAGAGATCATCGCCCCCGAAGGCGCCACCGTCCCCGCCGGGGCGCGTCTGGCCATCGTGACCGAAGGGGCCACCGCAGCCGCCCCCAAGGCCGCAGCCGCAGCACCGGCCCCCTTGGCAGCGCCCGCAGCCAAAGACGTCGAAGATGCCCCCGCCGCCAAGAAAGCGATGGCCGAAGCCGGACTGACGGCCGATCAGGTCATCGGAACCGGCCGCGACGGCCGCATCATGAAAGAAGACGTGGCCCTTGCCGTGGCAGCCCCCGCCGCTGCCGCTGCCACACCCGCTGCCACACCCGCTGCCACACCCGCCATCCCGCGCGCCCCCGTCCCTGCCGACGATGCCGCGCGTGAGGAACGCGTCAAGATGACCCGCCTGCGCGCCACCATCGCCAAGCGCCTGAAAGACGCGCAAAACACCGCCGCCATGCTGACCACCTATAACGAGGTGGACATGTCTGCCGTGATGGACCTGCGCACCCTTTACAAAGACGTGTTTGAGAAAAAGCACGGCGTCAAACTGGGTTTCATGTCGTTCTTCGTGAAAGCCTGCATCCACGCCCTGAAAGAAATCCCCGAGGTCAACGCCGAGATTGACGGTCAGGACGTGGTCTACAAGAACTACGTCCACATGGGCGTGGCGGTTGGCACCCCATCGGGCCTTGTGGTTCCGGTTCTGCGCGATGCCGACCAGATGGGCTTTGCGGCGATTGAGAAAAAGATCGCCGAAATGGGCACCCGCGCCCGTGACGGCAAACTGACGATGGCCGACATGCAGGGCGGCTCTTTCACCATCTCGAACGGCGGCGTCTACGGCAGCCTCATGTCCTCCCCCATCCTGAACCCCCCGCAATCCGGCATCCTCGGCATGCACAAGATCCAGGACCGCCCCGTCGTGGTCGCAGGCCAGATCGTGATCCGCCCGATGATGTACCTTGCCCTGTCCTACGACCACCCCGTCGACGACCGCAAGGGAGCGGTGACCTTTCTCGTAAGGGTGAAAGAGGCACTTGAAGACCCGCGCCGCCTGCTCATGGACCTGTAAACCCGAAGGGTGCGCCCCTTTCGGCACCCGGCCACCCGTAAAATGTGCTTCAGCGCACCACCCCTCAACAGGAGCTGTCCCATGTCAACCGAACTCGGAATCCTTGGCCTCTACGGCCTGTTCACCATCCTGACGATCTTTGTTCAGGCCAGCGTGGCCGCCCTGCAAGTCGGCCTCACGCCCCTTTTGTTCCCGCGTGACGACCTGACGCTGACCGGCGTTGCTGCCCGGCTCGACCGTGCGCAACTGAACGCCATCGTGGCACTGGCCCTGGTCGCACCCGCCATCCTGCTCTTGGCGCATAAGGGGCTCAGCACCTCAACCACACTGCTTGCGGCCCAGATTTTCCTGATCGCCCGCGTCATCTATGTCCCGGCCTATGCGCTTGGCATCCCCGGCGTGCGCACCGCTGTCTGGACGGCGGGCATCCTCGCCACCGCCTGGCTTTACATCGCTGGGCTTTGAATGACCCCCGAACTCACAGCCCTCACCCTCGCAGCGCTTCTTCAGGCCGTCCAGTTCGTCAGCTTTGCCATCCCCGCGAATGCCGAACTGACCCCGGCCTACACCTCCAGCCCACGCGACGTGCCACCCTCGCGCAAGATGACAACAACCACCGCCCGCCTGCAGCGGGCGCTCAATAACCATTTCGAAGGGCTGATCCTGTTCACCATCGCCGTCGTGGTGGTAACCCTGTCGCACCAGTCCTCAACCCTCACCGCGACATGCGGCTGGACCTACCTTGTCGCCCGCATCGCCTATATCCCGGCCTACGCCTTCGGATTCAGCCCGTGGCGATCGGTGATCTGGACAATCGGGTTTGTCTCAACAATCGTGATGCTTCTGGCCGCTTTGATCTGAAATCCGTCTCTGCGCGCGTAGAGACGGAAAGAAGACCGAATAAAGACGGATAAAAGACGCCGAAACCCCAAAGGAAATGACCATGGCAGAGTTTGATGTGATCGTGATTGGCGCCGGCCCCGGCGGCTATGTCTGCGCCATCCGCGCCGCCCAACTGGGCCTGAAAGTCGCCGTGGTCGAGGGGCGCGAGGCGCTTGGCGGCACCTGCCTGAACATCGGCTGCATCCCCTCCAAGGCGCTGTTGAATGCCACCCATCATCTGCACGAAGTCCATGAAAACTTTGAGAAAATGGGCCTGATGGGGGCTGCGCCAACCGTCGATTGGCCCAAGATGCAAGCCTATAAACAAGACGTCGTAAACGGCAACACCAAGGGGATCGAGTTTCTGTTCAAGAAGAACAAGATCACATGGCTGAAAGGCTGGGGCACAATTCCGGCGGCAGGTCAGGTGAAAGTCGGCGAAGAGGTCCATAGCGCGAAAAACATAATCATCGCAACGGGTTCCGAGGCGTCCTTAATTCTCGGCGTGACCGTGGACGAGGTCAAGGTGGTCACCTCAACCGGCGCTTTGACCCTGCCCGAGATCCCCAAGACCATGACCGTGATCGGCGCAGGCGTGATCGGCCTTGAATTGGGTTCAGTCTATGCCCGTCTGGGCACGCAAGTGACGGTGATCGAATACCTTGACGCCATCACCCCCGGAATGGACGCCGAAGTGCAAAAGGCGTTCCAGAAAATCCTTACAAAACAGGGTATTAAGTTCATCCTTGGTGCTGCCGTTCAAGGTGTTTCCGGAACGACAACCAGCTACAAACTGCGCAAGGACGACAGCGAAGCCTCGCTTGCCGCCGATGTGGTTCTGGTCGCAACCGGCCGCAAACCCTACACCGCTGGCCTGGGACTAGAGGCTTTGGGGGTCGAGATGGGGCCACGCGGCACGATCATGACCGATGCGCATTATGCAACCAATATCAAAGGGTTGTACGCGATAGGTGATGCGATCGCAGGCCCGATGCTGGCCCACAAGGCCGAGGATGAGGGCATGGCCGTTGCTGAAAACGTGGCTGGCAAGCACGGCCACGTTAACTATGCGGTAATCCCGGGTGTGATATACACAACTCCGGAAGTGGCCAGCGTGGGGGCAACGGAAGAACAACTGAAAGAACAAGGCCGCGCTTACAAGGTCGGCAAATTCCCCTTCATGGGCAATGCACGCGCCAAAGCGGTGTTTCAGGCCGAAGGCTTCGTTAAAATCCTCGCCGACGCTGCCACCGACCGCATCCTCGGCGCTCATATCATCGGGCCCGCCGCCGGTGACCTGATTCACGAGGTTTGCGTGGCGATGGAATTTGGCGCGTCAGCGCAAGATCTGGCGTTGACCTGTCACGCACACCCCACTTATAGCGAAGCCGTCCGCGAAGCCGCCCTCGCCTGCGGTGATGGTGCCATCCACGCCTGACCTGGCATCCGTGCCGAAAAATCCCACGGGGCGCGGGGGTGTGAAACCCCCGCTCTTGTGCGTCACACACGCCAGCATTGCCGCTCTCAGCCTCAGTCAACGTGGCCGCAAATCACCGCAACACACTGATTTATTTATACTTTCAGCTAGATCCTAACGTTCGGTCAGCTTCAACTCGATCCGCCGGTTCTGGGCGCGGTCCTCTGGCGTATCGCCCGAAGTAACCGGTTGGTACTGTCCAAAACCAGCCGCAGCCAGCCGTTCGGGCGGGAATCCCAGCACGTCTGTCATATAGCGCACCACCGACAAGGCCCGCGCCTGGCTTAGCTCCCAATTGTCGCGAAAGGCTCCGTTTCCGGACAAGGGCACGTTGTCGGTATGGCCATCGACGCGGATGATCCAGTTCAGACCCGGCGGAATGTCCGGCACCACCTGTTTCAGCGTCGCCACCACCGACGCAATCTGCGCCTGTCCACCCGGAGCAAGGTCCGCAGCACCCGGTTGGAACAGCACTTCTGACGAGAACACAAAGCGGTCGCCGACCACCCGCACCCCGGGTTGACCCGCCAGCAGCTTGGACAATTCCCCAAAGAATTCAGAGCGGTACTTCGACAGGTCCTGATTTTCCGCCTTCAGCCTTTCCGCCTCGGCCGCCTCAAGTTCAGCACGTTTCCTTTGCTCAGACGCCACCTGCGCCAAGGCCGCGTTCAGTTCGCTGCCAAGTGCCGAGATTTGCACGTTGTTGGCGCTGTCTTTTGCAGCCGTCGCATCCAGCAGGCCCTGCAACTCACCCAATTGCGCCCGCAGCGCGTTCAATTGCTGGTTCAGCAGCGTCACATTGCGCGCCTGTTGGGCAAGCTGTTGATCTTTCAGGGATAATATCTTTTGCGCCTCTGCCAGAACTGCGTCTTTCTGGCTTTTGGCCGTCTGCACGTCCTTGGATGCCGCATCGGCAGCGGCCAACAGCGTCAGCGTCTCTTCCGCCTTCTTGCGCTGTTCCTCCAGCGCCAGCGTCATCGCTGTCAGTTCGGTGTCAGAGTTTTTCAGCTTTTCCCGCAACGCCTCAGCCGCCGCCGCATCAACCAGACGCTGCTTTTCAGCGTCAGACAATTGCGCCTGCAGATCGCTCGCCTGGCCCTGCACCACAGCCAACGTGCCGTCTTTGTCGGAAGACTGCTGTTTCAAATCGGCAACGAGAGCCTCTAGCGCATCACGGCGGGCAGCGGCAAGGCGGGCGGTTTCAGCATCGGCGTTCACCTCGTCCCGCGCCTTGGCAAGTGCAAGGTTCATCGCCTCTTTCTCGGATATCAACGTACTTTCAGAGACTTGCAGGTCAGCAACCGAGGCTGTCAGCGCCCCGATCTGACCCTTTTGCGCCGCACTTTGCGCCAGTAGACTTGCGACCTGCGACTCGAACGTGGCGATTTTGCCCTGCGCATTGGCCAGTTCACCTTCTTTGGCGGTCAACTGGCTGGACAGGTTGGAAATCAGCGCCGACTGTTTGGCCCCTTCGGCCTTGGCCGCATCCAGTCTTGCCCCTAAAGTACCGACCTGCTTGGACAAATCGGTTGCCTTGGCCTTTTCCAGCCCCAAAGCATCGGCCAATTGTGAGACTTGGGCGTTCAGTTCATTCAACTCGCTGCTTTGCGTGTTGATCGTGTCGCGCAGCACCGATTGGGCCACGGTCAGAATCGTCAGCACAAACATCATCACCATCAACAGCGTGGTCACCGCGTCGACAAACCCGGCCCAGATGTTCGGTTGTTCCCTGCCGCGGCGACTAAGGCCCATGGTCTATCCCCGCCCGACCGGGCCACGTGACAGGGCGCGGATCGCCGTGGTCAGGGCCGTCAGATCGCCGCGCACATCGGCCATGCTTTCCTGCCGCCTGGCAGAGATTTCCTCAAGGATACGAAGCAGTTGCACGTCGATCGACCGCAGGCGCATCCGGCTTTCGGCATCCGTGTAGCCCTGCGCACCAGCGCCTTCAGCCGTGGTCAGGGCTGCGACGATCTTTTCCTGCCCGGTGACAAGCCGGTTCAGGGCCGCAACCTGCCCGCTTTCCGCCTCCATGCTTTTGGCCATGCGTTTGATGGCGCTGGCCAGATCGCCGATCTTTTCATCACTCAGCGCCCGGTTCGCCTCGGCCTGCGCGTAGATGGTCTGCAAAACCTCGATCTGGTTGGCAACATGGTCCAGAAGCTGGGTCACAACGCCCTGATCGGCCCCCTCGCTTTCGCCCCCGGCAAATCCCAGCCGGGTGATCGAGGATATCCACTCCTCCAACTCTCGGTAAAAACGGTTCTGGCCGTGGCTGGCAAACAACTCCAACAGGCCGACGATCAGCGACCCGGCTAGCCCCATGAGGGACGAAGAAAACGCCGTGCTCATGCCGCCCAACTGCTCTTGCAGGCCGGTCATCAGCTTGGCAAAAATCTCGACCCCAGTTTCACCAGCTTGTGGCGCCAGCGATTTGATCGTGCCGACAATGGCCGGGATCGTCACCGCAAGACCGTAGAACGTGCCCAAAAGCCCAAGGAAAATCAGCAGGTTGGTCAGATAGCGTGTGATGTCGCGGGCTTCGTCAATTCGTGTGGCCACCGAATCCAGAATAGACGTCGCGTTTGAAGATGTGATCTGCCGCCGCGATTCATGCGAGCGTAGCAGCGCGGCCAACGGGGCCAAAAGCCGGGGCGGGCGGGCGTCGCGGCTGCCATCGACGTCATTCGCAAAATTCTCAATCCAGCGCACCGATTGCATCAGGATCAGCACCTGCCAAAAGCAAGTCAGGATGCCCAGCGTGAAAACCCCGATGATAAAGGCGTTCAGCCACGGGTTGGTCTGCAAAATCTGCAGCACTTGCCTCTGGATCAGCCAGACGCCCGCGCCAACCAGACCGCAGGCCACCAGCATGCTGACGATCTGCCGAAACGGCTGCGTGAACGAGATTTGGGGGTAGTCCTGTTGTTTCATGCGCTGTTTTCAGCCTGCTCCGCTGCGTTTATCAGACAATAGCAGGCAATGCCCGGCTGCCAAGTGAAACAGGGTCATCCGTTGATTTCGCGCACCATTGTGACAAGCCGGTCAAGGTCTGCGTCCGCGATGCCCAGGTCGGCAAGATGGGCCGCGGTGGCATAAAGATAATCGCGGTTCGTCCCCCGGCCACCAACCGCATCAGCGATGATCGACGCCTGTTCCTCTAACGTCAGACCGCCACAATACTGCACATGATCGGGGTCAATGACATAGGTCAGTGCCGTCAGATCACGCCCGTCGCGGGTGCGTACCGCCAGCCGGTCTTCAAGATACGCGGACGAGATCAACTCGCGTTCGCGCAACGTGGCAAGGGTTTGCGCCTCTGCCCCCGGCGTCACGCGAAACACCACCCCGTCGCAGAACGCCCCCGGCGCGCGGTCCAGCGCCAGCACCAGCCCCATCCGGTCCGGCGTGCCCCTGTGATGGATCGAGCGCATGCAGAAGCTGCGGTGCCAGTCCGCCGCCCGGGCGACCTGACGTTCGGCCACCGCAAAACCCGGGTCCCAGATCAGCGATCCATAGCCAAACACCCACAAGGAATCCGTCATCAACTGGCCCTTTCCGTTTTGCCCTTGTAAA
>JBBRKS010000184.1:0-7388 GCA_038231775.1 Rhodobacterales bacterium
AGGTCCTTGGCGCGCCCGGTGATGTACAAATAGCCGTCGGCGTCCATCCGGCCCAGATCGCCGGTGCGCAGATAAATGCCGTCGTCAAACAGATGCGTGTTGCGTTCCGTTTCGACATAGGTGCCGCCCGGAATGACACCGGGGTTGAAGATGCAGATCTCACCCACCTCGTCCACCGCGCATTCGCGCCGACCCGTCGCATCCGAGGTTAGAATCCGCACCCGCGTATAGGGAAACGGCAGCCCGACCGAGCCGATCTTCTTGATACCTTCCGGCGGGTTGACCGCCACAAGACAGGTGCATTCGGTCAGCCCGTACCCCTCGATCACCTGCACGCCGGTGGCCCGTTCATAGCGGTTGAACAGTTCGACCGGCAGCGGGGCAGAGCCTGAAAACGTGCCGCGCAGGGTGCCGATCCTGGCATTGACCGGGCGCTGCATCAGGGCCGACAGCGCGGTTGGCACCGAAATCAGATAGGTCACGCCGTAACGTTCGACCAGTTTCCACAGGTTGTCGAACACGCCCTCGCCCCGGTAGCCTTGCGGTGTCGGGAATACGGCATGCGCGCCCGAGGCAATCATCGACATCATCAACGGATAGGCCGCAAAGACGTGAAACAGTGGTAAGGGACACAAAACCACATCTGTTTCCCGAAACAGCAGCTTGTGACCCAGCCAGCCGTTGTAAACCATCCCAGAGACGCGGTGCCGCGCCACCTTGGGCAAGCCGGTTGTCCCGCCGGTGTGGAAATAGGCGGCCACACGGTCCACCGCCGGGTCGTCAAACGCCAGCTTTGTCGGTTGGGCGGCCACAGCGGAAGTGAACTGGATCACGCGTGCTTTGTAGCTGACCGGGTTCTTGGGTCGCAAAAATCCTGCGATCAGGGATTTCGGGAAGGGCAAGTAATGTGCCAGATCCACCTCAACCACATGGGTCACGCCCGGCGCTTCTGTCAGCGCCTGACCGACCTTTTGCGCCACATCGGCACGCGGAAAGCTTTTCAGGGTGACGACGACCTTGGCCTTGGTTTCCCGCAAAATCCCGGCAATCTGGGCCGGTTCCAGCATCGGATTGATCGGGCTGACGATGCCCGCCACCGCCCCTGCCAGCAAGGTCACCACGGTTTCAAGACAGTTGGGCAGGATATAGGCCACCACATCGCCGGGGCCAACACCCAGCCCGCGCAGCAGGTTGGCGCATTGCGTGACCTGATCCAGCAATGCGTTCCACGTCAGCGTCTGCGCCTTGTCGGATGGGCCAGAGGTGATCTGAAACGTCACCGCCGGGCGATCTCCATACGCTTTGGCGGTGCGCGCCACAAAGTCGTGCATCGAATGGCCGACGTCACGCGCCTCCCACGGCATTTCAGCCTCGATGGCGGTCATATCTTCCCGAGTGCGGTACGCGCCCATAGTGTCCTCCGCTGGTCGCCGATTGCCCTTTTTGCCGGGCTTGCGGGCAGGATGGGCGGAAATCGGGGATTTGCCAAGCGCCGGGATGCAGGGCACAAGGAAAAGATGCAACGTCACACCGGCAGTTCGCCAGATCCGGACCCTAAGGCCATGCTTGAAAGCGAACTGACCCTGACCCCGGATTGTAGCGCCTGTGCTGCCCTGTGCTGCATCATGCTGCCATTTGATACAGGCGCTGCGTTTGGCTTTGACAAAGCCGGGGGTGAGGCGTGCCGCCATCTGACCGGCCACGCCTGCCGCATCCATGCCGACCTTGCCGCGCAGGGCTTTTCCGGGTGCCAGCGCTATGATTGCCTTGGCGCAGGTCAGCGCGTGGTCCAGCAGGTGTTTGCCGGGCAAAGCTGGCGCGACGATGAAAGCCTGATCGCCCCGATGGAGGCGGCATTCCGCGCCATGCGCCGCCTGCATGAGGATTACGCGCTGCTGGCGGCCGCACCGCGCCTGTCGCTGACAGAAGCTGAGGAAACCCGGCGTCAAGCCCTGCTACAAGACCAGAACGCCGCCGCTGTGCAGACCCGGGGCAGTTTGCTGGCCTATGAAACCGGCCCCCTGCCCCGTGCGATCAGCGCCTTTGTGGCTGACCTTAAAGCCCGCTTGCAGCCCCATCGGTGAATTGCAGCCGGGCCAGTCGCGCGTAAAGCCCGCCCTGTGCCACCAGTTCGTCATGCGTGCCGGTTGCCACGATCCGGCCCTGATCCAGCACCACGATCCGGTCAGCGCGTTTGACGGTGGCCAGCCGGTGGGCCACGACCAGAACCGTGCGGCCCTGGCTGAGTTTTTCGACCGCCTGCTGCACCAGACGTTCGCTTTCGGCGTCAAGGGCCGAGGTCGCCTCGTCCAGCAGCAGGATCGGCGCACCGCGCAGGATGGCGCGGGCGATGGCGATGCGCTGGCGCTGGCCGCCCGACAGCATTACACCGCGTTCGCCCAGAAAGGTGCCATAGCCCAAGGGCAGCGCCATAATGAAGTCATGCGCGGCAGCGGCGCGAGCGGCATCTTCAACCTCGGCATCTGACGCCTCTGGCCGGCCAAAGCGGATGTTTTCTCGGGCAGAGCCTGCAAAAATCACCGAATCCTGCGGCACCAGCGCGAAATTCTTGCGAAACACATCGCGGGTCATGTCCCGCAGGTCAACGCCGTCCAGCAGTATCCGGCCAGAGGCGGGATCGAAGAACCGCAACAGCAACTGAAACACCGTCGATTTGCCAGCGCCCGAAGGGCCGACCAACGCCACAGTCTCACCCGGGGCAATGGTCAGCGTAACACCGTCCAATGCGGGGGTATCGGGGCGCGAGGGGTAAAAGAACCGCACATCCTGCATCGCAAGCCCGCCGCGCACCGGTTGGGCGGGCGGCACCGGTGACATGGGGTCCTGCACTGGGTCGGGCGCGTGCAAAATCTCGACCAGACGTTCGGTGGCCCCGGCGGCGCGCTGAACCTCGCTCCAGATTTCCGACAAGGCACCGACCGAACCTGCCACCATCACGGCATAAATGACGAATTGCACCAATTCACCCGGCGTCATCACCCCGGCGCGCACATCATGCGCCCCGATCCACAAAACGCCGACGACCCCGGCAAAGGCCAGAAACATCACGACAAACGTCATGACTGACCGCAATCCGATGCGGTTCAGGGCCGAAGCAAAGCCCCTTTCGTTGACCGCCGAAAACTCTGCCCGCGTGGCGGTGACATGGGTGAAGGCCTGCACGATCTGCACCGCCGTCAACGCCTCGGATGCAAGGCCCGAGGATTGCGCGATCAAATCCTGATTGTCGCGGCTGGACGCCCGCAGCCTGCGGCCCAACAGAACGATCGGCACAACGATGGCCGGCACGATCAGCATGACCAGAAAGGTCAGCTTGGTTGAGGTCAGCATCAACAGGATAAGCCCGCCGACCAGCGTCAGCATGTTGCGCAAGGCGACCGAGACCGACGACCCGATCACCGACAGGATCAGGGTCGTGTCGGTGGTGATGCGGCTTAACACCTCGCCGGTCATGATCGTTTCAAAGTAGGCTGGGCTCATCCCCATGACCTTGTCAAACAAGGCGCGGCGGATGTCGGCCACCACCCGTTCGCCAAGCCGGGTCACGAAATAATAGCGCACCCCGGTGCCGACCGCCAAAACGACCGCCACCGCCATGGCAGCGCCGAAATACTGGTCCAGCATGGCGGCGCGTTCAACGCCGAACCCGTCGATCACCCGGCGCACCGCCAAAGGCAGCACCAGACTGACCGAGGCGGTCACAACCAGCGCCAGCCCCGCCGTGATAGCCATCAGCCGGTAAGGGGCCAGAAACGGCGCAAGCCCCGCCAAAGCCCCGACGTTGCGTGACTTGGACCGGTCTTGCGTATCCACATGCGCCATGAAGTGCCCCTGAACTGATCGTGCCTGCATCTAGGCGCGCAAGGCGCGACAGGCAAGCGCCCCTTCCACTTCACAGCGTTTGATGCTTAGTTTGCCGCATGCAGTATCTGACACTTCCCGACGGAACCCGCCTTGCCTATGCCGATAACGGTCAGGGCACGCCCCTTTTGTGCCTCTCTGGTCTGACCCGGACCATGGCCGATTTCAGCTATGTGATGCCGCATTTGCGCGGCCGGGTGATCCGGATGGATTACCGCGGGCGCGGCGGGTCTTCGTGGACCGGCGCCGCGACCTACACGATCCTGCAAGAGGCACAGGATGCTTTGGCGCTGATGGACCATCTGGGCATTCGGCGGTTTGGCGTGCTTGGCACCTCTCGCGGTGGGCTGATCGGGATGCTTTTGGCGCATCTGGCGCGGGACCGCCTGCTGGGTCTGTGCCTGAACGATATTGGCCCCGAACTTGATCCCATCGGCATGGCGCAGATTGCCACCTATGTCGGGCGCAATCCAACCGCCAAGACCTTTGCCGAATTTGCCGAGGTGCTGGCGCGCACTTCTGCGGGCTTTGCCAATGTGCCGCCCTCACGCTGGCTGCAAGAGGCGCAAAAGCACGCCAAACCCAGCGCGGACGGCTTGCAGGTCACCTACGACCCCGCCTTGCGCGATGCCCTTTTGGCCGTGATGGCAGCCCCTCCGGGTGATGCGTGGCCGCTGTTTGACGCCTGCGCGGGCCTTCCGATGGCGGTGATCCGGGCGGCGAATTCGGACCTGTTAAGCCGGGCGACCGTGGCCGAAATGGCCCGCCGCCACCCCGGCCTGATCGTGGCAGAGGTGCCCGACCGCGCCCATATCCCCTATCTGGATGAGGCGGAAAGCCTTGCCGCCCTTGCTGCCTTTCAAAAGGCGCTGCCATGACAGATATCGCGATGATCGAGGCGGCAGCTTTGCGCCTGTCCGGTCATGTCCGCCGCACCCCCTTACTGCGCGCGCCCCTGCTGGACCGCCTCGCCGGACGCAAGGTGTTTGTGAAAGCCGAATGCCTGCAATGGACCGGCAGTTTCAAGTTTCGCGGCGCGTGGTCTGCCCTGACCGCCCTGTCAGCAGAGGCGCGGCGCATGGGTGTCATCGCGTTTTCGTCGGGCAATCATGCGCAGGGGGTGGCCCATGCGGCGGCCTTGCTGGGCGCGCCTGCCGTCATCGTGATGCCGTTTGACGCGCCACAGGCCAAGATCGCCAACACCCGCGCTTATGGGGCCGAAGTGATCTTGTACGACCGCCTGACACAGGACCGCGATGCCATCGGGGCCGACCTCGCACAGCAGCGCGGCCTGACGCTGATCCGCCCTTATGACGAGCCTTTGGTGATTGCGGGCCAAGCGTCTGTCGGGCTTGAGATTGCCCAACAAGCGGCCGAGGCGGGGATTGTAGCTGCCGACGTGATCACCTGCTGTGGCGGTGGCGGGTTGACGGCGGGGATAGCACTGGCGCTGGCAGCCCGCGCCCCCGCGCTGCGCGTGCGAACAGCAGAGCCTGCGGGGTTTGACGACGTGGCACGGTCACTGGCCGAAGGGTCGGTGCAACGCAACGCATCGGCCTCTGGGTCGGTTTGCGATGCCATCGTGACGCCCGAACCGGGCAAGATCACCTTCCCGATTCTGCAACGCCATTGCGGTCCCGGCCTTGTGGTGACCGATGACGAGGCCCTGCGCGCCATGGCTGCGGCCTTCACCCATCTGCGGATTGTGGTAGAGCCGGGCGGTGCGGTTGCCCTCGCCGCCGCGCTGTTCCGCAGCGACCTGCCCGACACTGTGATCTGCACGGCCTCTGGCGGAAACGTTGATCCGGACACTTTCCGCAGGGCTTTGGCGCTGGCCTGAAGCTTTCACGAGCGCCTTAGGCCTTGTCTTTTTCCAATCTGTGCCGACCAAATCATCCGCCCCGCACCCCAAACCATGAAGTTAACGAACAATGCTGATCTACCTGTCTGATTTACGGCTGAACGCGCGGCTTGAAGGCGCGGACACCGCTCCGCCCTTGGTATTCGCGCATGCCCTTGGCACCAACCAATCCATCTGGGACGGTGTGATCCGCCATCTGCCGGGCTACCGGACGCTGACCTATGACATGCGCGGCCACGGCGGTTCGGGTGTGCCAAAAGCGCCCTACACGATGGGCGCACTGGTGCGCGATGCCGAAGCGCTGATGGATCATTTCAAGATGAAAGAGGCGGTGTTCATCGGCGTCTCACTCGGCGGGATGGTCGCACAGGGGCTGGCGGTCAAGCGGTTGGATCTGGTGCGCGGGCTGGTGCTGTCCAACACCGCAGCCCGGATCGGCACGGCAGACATGTGGGCGGAACGCACGGCGCAAATCCGCGCGACCGGGCTTGCCGCCTATGCCGATGCGGCGTTGCTGCGCCAGCTTGGTGCCAACTGGCGCGACAACCCGCAGACTTCCTATTTGCGCGACCTGATCACCGGCACCGACCCCGAAGGTTGGGCCGGGTGTGCGGCAGCGATTGGCGGCACCGATTTTTACACCACCACCGCCAGCCTGCGCCTGCCGGTTCTGGCCATAGCAGGGTCCAACGACGGCTCTACCCCACCTGATCTGGTGCGTGAAACCGCAGAGCTGATCCCGGGCCACCGCTTTGACCTGATGCGCGGGGTTGGGCATCTGCCGATGGTGGAACAGCCTGCAGACTATGCGGCAGTGCTGCGCAGCTTTCTGACCGGGATTGGCCACGTTTAAGGGTGGCGTGCTGGGCTGGCGGCTGGGAGGGCAGGCTGCCCTCCCAGACCCTCCCTGCCGAGTATTTCGCAAAGAGCAAATGAAAAGCGCGCCGCCGATTTGCGTTGTGCTAAATTCCCGGGGGTAGGCCGCAAGCGTTTTACAGCGCCCTTTTGCGACATTTGACGTCGCGCACTGCCATATGTTTGCCCGGCGGGGTTTTAGGCTGGCGCAAACCAAAGGAGCCGTCATGAAACTGAAGGATCTGCAGATTTTCGTTGTCGCCCCCCCTGCCCCCGGCTGGGGGGGGCGCTATTGGATCTTCACCAAGCTGACCACCGATGACGGCATTGTGGGCTACGGCGAATGCTATGCGTCAACCGTTGGCCCCAAGGCGATGATCGCGGTGATCGAGGATGTGTTTGAACGTCACATGCTGGGCGAAACCCCCGAAAATCTGGAGCTGATGTACCGCCGCGTCTATTCGTCAGGCTTCACCCAAAGGCCGGACCCTACCGTGATGGGCGCGTTTTCCGGGCTTGAGATTGCCTGCTGGGACATTCTGGGCAAGGCACGCAACCGTCCGGTCTGGGCGCTGTTGGGCGGCAAGATGAACGCGCGCATCCGCAGCTATACCTATCTGTACCCGCAACCCGGCGAAGATGCGGCAGAGTTCTGGGTCAATCCCGACAGGCCCTCGCTGGCCGCGTCCCGCTATGTCGACATGGGCTTTTACGGCGTCTTGTTGGACCCCGCTGGCGCCTTTACCATTCTCGGCGTCATTGATCCGGCGATGTCTTACATCACCCGATC
>JBBRKS010000185.1:0-7341 GCA_038231775.1 Rhodobacterales bacterium
CCAGCCTGCCCGCGATCCCGTGAAATGGCTGCCCAGCATGGCGCGAAACGCGTGCCCACGATCGCGCGAAATCAGCGCCCATTCTCCGCGAAATCCGCACACGGGCCGAGGGTTGGGCTTCAGGGGAATCGCTTGGCATAGACAGACCTGTCTGTTTTCTTTTCGGTAGACGAACCTGTCTGTCCCTAGCAAGGCAAACCCCAAATGAACATCGGAGTTATCGGCGGCGGCGTTGTCGGCCAAACTCTGGGCACAGCGTTGATCGCAGTTGGCCACACCGTCACAATCGGCATTCGCGCCCTGTCCGCGGCCGAACTTGCCAAACCGCGCGAACAGGGCCAACCCCTGACCGAATGGACGCGGCCACCGGCGGCACGGTCGCCACGATGGCCGACACCGCAGCCGCAGCCGACCTGATCATCAACGCCACCCAAGGAGAGGTGTCCATCGCCGCCCTGTCCCTAGCGGGCGCGCAAAACCTGAACGGCAAGATCGTGATCGATGTGGCAAACGCGCTCGATTTCTCGCAAGGCTTTCCCCCGGCCCTGTCGAAGACCTATTCCGGCCATACCAGCCTGGGTGAGGCGATCCAGACCGCCTTCCCGCAAGCCCGCGTCGTCAAGGGCTTCAACACGATCGGCACCGCCGTGATGACAAACCCCGGCCAGATCAAAAGCGACCACGATTTGTTCATCGCAGGCAATGATGCTGCCGCAAAAGCCACCGTGACCGACATTGCGCGCAGCCTCGGATGGACCACGGTGCTGGACTTGGGCGACATCAAAGCCAGCCGCCCCATCGAGACCATCGTTCTGGTCTGGCTGCAACTGATGGTAAGCTTCGGCAGCCCTCTGCACAACCTGCACGTCGCCCGCGCCTGACCGAACCCGCCCCTCCCCCAAGAGTTTTCGGCGAAAACTCTTGGGTCAGCCGAAGCAAACCTTCAGCAGCCGAACCGACCTGCCCAGAGGGATTCCTTCACGCGGTCCGGACACCTGAACCCGTTGCACCGCCACGCCCCTCACAACTGCGGCACAGCGCAGCGCAAGGCCACCCCACCACAAAACCGCACCAGAATTTTCGCAGAAAATTCGTGTCCTGACCTCAACACCCAAATCCTAGCGTGCCGCCCAAAGCATCCCGCGCCGGATCATCTCATATGGCGCGCCGTGGTCGATCACATCAGCATGGTGGCCCAGCGCGTTGTAATACACCCGCCCCTTGCCCCACAGCTTGGTAAACCCGATCGGCATTGCCACCGGCCCGTTGGCCGCATGGGGGCCGTCGGTCACCGGAAAATCACAGACCGCGTGAACCTTAACCGCCGGATCGACATGCAGATAATACTGCTCTGTCTTCACATCGAAATCCGCGATCCCGGCCACCAGCGGGTCATCGCCCACCATCCGCACCCGATAGTCCACCCCGTCATTGCCCGGATGCGCCACCCACTGCGCCCCGGTCATGAACTGCCAGACCACATCGGCGCGGAAACTGTCGCACATCCCGCCATGACAACCGGCAAGCCCTACCCCAGCCTCAACCGCATCTGCCACAGCCTGCGACTGCTCTTTGGCGATTGCGCTCATCGTCCAGACCGGCACGATCAGATCAAATCCCAGCAGCGCCGCCGCATCGTCAAAACAGGCCAGCGTATCGGCAACCTCAACCGCAAACCCCTCGGCCCGCAACAGACCGGCAAACACCGCCGCCACCTTGTCCGGCTGATGCCCATCCCAACCGCCCCACGTGATCAACGCCCGCTTGCCCATGCTGTCCTCCCAAACACTTCAGACCGAACCGTAGCGCACAGGCCCCACCAGCAAAACCCCCTTGCGATTGCTCTTTGGCAAATACTCCGCAGGGGGGTCCGGGGGGACGCGAAGTCTCCCCGGGGCCAGCCCGACGCACATCCTTCAGAACCTCTGCGGGGCAGCAGGCTTGTTGGCCACAATCGCTTCGATCTCAGCAACCACAGCGTCGGTAAACAGCGCCTTGTGCTCCAACGCCGCCAGATTGTCGGTCAACTGGCTGATGCGTGAGGCCCCTAGGATCACCGTCGACACATGGCGGTTGCGCAGGCACCACAGCAGCGCCATGTTGGTCAGGCTTAACCCCGCGCCCTCAGCCACCGATGCCAAAGCCCGCGCCTTGTCGATCTTGGCCCGCCCTGCGTCCGAGGTGAAGGCGTCCCGCAACCACTCATACCCCGCCAGATTGGCCCGCGCATCGTTCGGTATGCCGCCATTGTACTTGCCGGTCAGCAAGCCTGACGCCAAGGGCGACCAGATCGTGGTGCCAAGGCCCATCTCATAGACCGGCAGATAATCCCGCTCCACCTTGTCACGCTCAAACAGGTTGTACTGCGGCTGCTCCATCGTCGGCGGCGTGAATGCGTTAGCCCGCGCCACCAGATGCGCCTCGGTGATCTGCTGGCCCGACCATTCGCTGGTGCCCCAATACAGAACCTTGCCCTGCGCGATCAGATTGTGCATCGCCCTGACCGTCTCTTCTATCGGTGTATCAATGTCAGGCCGATGGCAGAAATACAGGTCCAGATGTTCCACCCGCAGCCGCCGCAACGCCGCATGACATGCCTCGGTGACATGCTTGGCGCTTAGGCCCCGCTGCGTTGGCTTCTCGCCGCCCCAGAACACCTTCGAGGAGACGATATAACTGTCCCGGCTCCACCCCAGTTCCTCAATCGCCTGCCCCATCACCAGTTCCGAGCGGCCCTGCTCATAGCCTTCCGCATTGTCGAAAAAGTTGATTCCCGCCTCATAGGCCGCCGTCAGCATCTCTTTGGCAGGTGCCACATCCACCTGCTTGGCAAACGTCACCCAAGACCCATACGAAAACTCCGAGACCTTAAGCCCCGATTTCCCCAAACGCCGATATTCCATGAAAAACCCCTGTTGGTTCCCCTATAGCTAGGGCCGCAAACCCATTTCCGCCAGTGCAAGGCGTGCAACCATTTCGCCACAGCGGGCAAAATCGCTCAAGCCCCAGTTGACGAACCCTCGGGGGGGGGGGGGAGACTGCGCGCCGGACATCAGGGGCGTTTTATGATCGAGATTTACAAGAAGTCGTGGGCTTGCATTGTCACGAACTGGCCGATCTACTTGTCCATCGCCGTTGCAATCGAAGCGCTGCCACTTTTTTCGCGACCACTTTCTGCCGACATCATGAGCCTGATATATTTGACCCTTTTCGCCTACGCGCTTCATCGGCATTTTCTTTACGGCGAACTCGTTGATCCTGTACCTTTTCGAAAGAACTTGCCCGGGAAACCGGCCCAGAAACTGGGGTTGTTCTTTGCGATCTCCACCGCGATGATCTTCGCTTCAACAATCGTCGGGTTTCTTTTTGCCCCCGCCATCGTACCGCAAACGATACT
This sequence comes from Rhodobacterales bacterium, assembly GCA_038231775.1. Lineage (GTDB taxonomy): Bacteria > Pseudomonadota > Alphaproteobacteria > Rhodobacterales > Rhodobacteraceae > Stagnihabitans. The sequence continues at coordinate 3,398 of JBBRKS010000185.1, forward strand.
TTCCCACGGCCTTGGCAGAATATTTGTGGTGCTTGTTATTTCGGGTTTCTATCTGATTTTGCTTGGTATCTTTGGAACTACTCTTCCCGCGTCGGTCGACCTCCTGCCGAACACCTACAAGTTTGAAGCGGGCGTCGAGGAAACCCTGCCAGTCATCGGGCGACTGCTCCTTGGTCCCGTCTTGGCCGGAATGATCATGGGGGCCCTGACGTTTTTCACTTACTACGCGCTGTTCACCTTCAAAGCTTTTGGCCCCATGGCCACGACCGCGACGAGCGACTTTGTCTTTGGGGCAATTCTCCGGCTTTGCGGCATGGCTGGTACGACACTGGCTGTCGCCGTCCTGTGCGACGCCTACCGCAAGATCGTGCCAGAGGTCACCGCCGCCACCGCGTGAAACCGAGTTAACAAAACCCTAACAAAATTTCGAAAACCCAACAATCCCAAACGCTTACCAAGGATAACACGCGTGCTATCGCGTGTTATCCTCAGGATTATCACACCTCAAACCCCGGCATAAATCTCGACCAACCGCGCCACCGCCGCCTCAGGTGCCATCTCGACCGGCACCCCGGTCTTGCGAGAGGTCAACTCCACCACCCCATTGGCCAGCCCGCGCGGGCCAACCGTAATCCGCCACGGCAGCCCGATCAGGTCCATCGTGGCGAACTTCGCCCCGGCGCGTTCATCGCGGTCGTCATACAAAGGCTCCAGCCCGCGCTGCAACAACGCGCCCTCCAAGGCCGCACAGGCCGCATCTGCCGCCGCATCGCCCTGTTTCAGGTTCACGATCCCGACCGGGAAAGGTGTCACCCCTTCCGGCCAGATGATGCCCCTGTCATCGTGGCTGGCCTCGATGATCGCGCCCAACAGGCGGCTGACGCCAATCCCGTGCGACCCCATTTCAACCGGAACCTTGGCCCCGTCAGCGGTGACCACGGTGGCCCCCATGCTTTCGGAATACTTGGTACCAAAGTAGAAGATCTGCCCGACCTCGATCCCCCGCGCCACCTTACGGCGCTCTTCAGGGATCGTGTCAAACAGGGCGGCGTCGTGGGTTTCATCGGTGCGGGCATACAGCGTGGTGAACTCTTCACAGACCTTGGCGACGGCGGCGCGGTCGTCATAATCAACCTCGCGGTTGCCCATCTTCAGATCGACAACCGCCGAGTCAAAGAACACCTCTGACTCGCCCGTCGCGGCCAGCACCAAAAATTCATGCGTGTTGTCGCCGCCAATCGGCCCCGAGGCTGCACGCATAGGAATCGCCGTCAGACCCATCCGTTCATAGGTCCGCAGATACGAAACCATATGCCGGTTGTAGGCGTGCAACGCCGCCTCGCGGTCGATGTCAAAGTTATAGCCATCTTTCATCAGGAACTCACGCCCGCGCATCACGCCAAACCTTGGCCGCATCTCGTCGCGGAATTTCCACTGGATGTGATACAGGGTCAGAGGCAGGTCTTTGTACGAATTGACGTGCGAGCGGAAGATATCAGTGATCATTTCCTCATTCGTCGGGCCGTACAACAGATCACGCCCTTGCCGGTCCTTGATCCGCAGCATCTCTTCGCCGTAATCGCCATAGCGCCCGGATTCGCGCCACAGATCGGCTGGTTGCAGGGTCGGCATCAGCAGCGGGATATGCCCCGCCCGTTCCTGCTCTTCGTTCACGATGGCTTCAATCCGCCGCAGGACCCGCAGACCCAGCGGCAACCACGAGTAAATACCGGCGGCCTGTTGCTTGATCATGCCAGCGCGAAGCATGTAGCGGTGCGAGACGATCTGCGCCTCGGCGGGGTTTTCCTTCAGGACGGGCAGGAAGTAGCGCGACAGACGCATTTTGGGCCTCACAACAGCGGTTTTCACGTTCCTAGCGGGTTGATCCGGGGCAAGCAAGCCAGAGCCGCTTAAGTCAATTTCAATCCTTTGCGCCCAAGGTCAGGCAAACCAGTGGTCAAGGACAAGGGTTTGCCCATGCAAAAGCGGAAGTTCGGTCCCATCAAGACCCTTTCGATCCCGGCGCGGCTGCGGATTGCCGGTGCCTTTGCCACGATCGGCGTGCTTGTCACATGTTACGCGGGGTTTTCCGGCCTGACGCAAAGCAATCTGGGGCTGGTCTCGTCGATCAATGCCACCTCGGCCGTGGTCGCCTCGATGGACGGCGATATGATGCGCGACGCCTTGCGGGCCGATGTGTTCAACGCGATGGTTCAGGGCCCCGAGGCAAGCGCCGCCGATGCCCAGCAGATCCTCGATGATGTCGACAAACACAGCCAGCGCTTTCTGGCAGACCTGCATGCCGTCACAGCCTTGCCCATCGGGGCCGCCATCCAGACTCAGGTTGCCAACACCCTGCCGCTGGCCCAGATATATGTCGATGCGGCGGGCCGGATTGCCCGCACCGGGCTGAAGGACTGCGAGAAGGGCAAGAAGGTGCTGCCCGCGTTCTTGGGGGTTTTGGCAAGCTGGCGATCCAGACGGGCCGGACCGGCGACCTGATCGAAACCTTCGGCAAAACCGAAAGCGAACGGGCGGTCAGGTTGAACGGCGGCTTCATGACCACGCTTCTTGCGGCAACCGGCGTTGCGGTGGCGATTTTGATGATTTCAAATCTGGTCATCACCCGTTCGATCACCAAGCCGCTGATCCGGGTGCGCGATGCGATAAGGCAGGTGGCGGTCGGCTATCTGGGCGAACGCACCCTTTCCGTTGACCATGTGCCCGATCTGAAGGACGAGGTTGGCGAAATTGGTCAGTACCTTGAAATTCTCGGCGAACGTCTGCGACAGGCGATTGCGATGGAGGCTGCAATCAAACGGACACAAGCCGAACAGGAAGACGTGGTCACCGCCCTAAGCGTCGGGCTGGACCATCTGTCCACCGGCGACCTAAGCCAGACGATCACCGAGATTTTCCCCGATACTTACGAAGCGCTGCGCCGCAACTTTAACTCTGGTGTCGACCGTCTGAACCAGACGATTACCCAAGTGGTGCGGGCGTCTGACAGCATTCGCTGCCAGTCGGATGAGATTTCGCGTGCCTCTGTCGATCTGGCACGGCGGACCGAAAATCAGGCCAGCACGCTGGAACAGACGGCTGCGGCGCTTGATGAACTGACCACCTCGGTCAAATCGGCGGCCAGTTCGGCACGACAGGTCGAAACCATTGTGCAGGCCGCCCGGCAAGAGGCTGAAGACAGCGGCAAGGTCGTTGTGGGTGCCGTCAAGGCAATGAACGGGATTGAGAAATCTTCGGACCAGATTTCGCTGATCATCGGCGTGATCGACGACATCGCCTTTCAGACCAACCTTCTGGCGCTGAATGCCGGGGTCGAGGCGGCGCGGGCCGGGGATGCCGGACGCGGTTTTGCTGTCGTGGCGTCAGAGGTGCGGGCTTTGGCGCAACGCTCGTCAACGGCGTCAAAAGAGATAAAAAGCCTGATCAGCGCCTCGTCCAACTTTGTCGGGCGCGGGGTCGAGGCCGTGGGCAGCGCGGGCAAGGCCCTGACGATCCTGGTCGACCGGGTGACCCATATTTCCGACCTCGTCTCGGAAATCGCCGTCGGCGCGCAGGTGCAGGCCGTCAGTCTGGGGGAGGTCAATGTCGGCGTGAACGCGCTTGATCAGGTCGCCCAGAAGAACGCCGCCATGGTCGAACATTCGATGCTGGCGACCCAATCTCTAAGGCAAGAGGCCGTGGGGCTTGACGGTCTGGTCGCCCATTTCCGCATCAAGGCAGAGCCGGGATCTGCGGCCGCCGCCCAAATAAACGCACGGCCACGGGCAGCCATACACGCCTACTAGGCTCCAGACTCATTGATCGTCAAAGCCAGAACAGGACGGTTGCGGCGAGGGCTATGGCTGAGAGGAAGACTTTCGGACACCTGTCGTAGCGCGTTGCCACACGCCGCCAATCCTTGAGCCGACCGAACATGATCTCGA
>JBBRKS010000186.1:0-7256 GCA_038231775.1 Rhodobacterales bacterium
AACTTGTCAGCCAGTTCGATTTCCTTGGCAACCGTCACACCGTCTTTGGTGATGCGCGGTGCGCCAAAGGACTTGTCGATGACCACGTTGCGGCCTTTGGGCCCCAGGGTCACTTTAACCGCATCCGCAAGGATGTTCACGCCGCGCAGCATACGGTCGCGGGCATCGGTATCAAAACGTACGTCTTTAGCAGCCATTGTGCTAACTCCCGTTTGAATGGTTGAAAGGCGCGCTCACGCGCCGATGGAAAAGCGACTTAGGAGATGATCCCCATGATGTCGCTTTCCTTCATGATCAGCAGATCGACGCCGTCAAGCTTGACTTCGGTGCCCGACCATTTGCCGAACAGGATGCGGTCGCCAGCTTTGACCGACGGTGCGATCAGCTCGCCCGAATCCTTGCGCGCGCCTTCACCCACCGAGATGATTTCGCCTTCAGCGGGTTTTTCCTTGGCGCTTTCCGGGATGATCAAGCCGCCCTTGGTTTTGTCTTCGCCTTCGATACGCTTGACCAGCACGCGGTCATGCAGAGGTTTAAAAGCCATCTGGTAACACTCCCTAGGTTCCAGGTTAATCCGGGTTAGCACTCATATTGGGTGAGTGCTAACGAAGCTGACCTAAGCGCTGAAAGGCGGTCTGTCAACACCGCAGGTGGCAAAAAACCTTGCGCAATCACCGCGTGGGCGGTGGACCGCTTGGCCTGAAGCCTAGGTCAGCCCCGCCACATGGCCGCGCACAAACGCCTCGATCTCGGCAGCGGGGCGGGCACCGGGCAGGCGGGCAATCTCACGCCCCTTGTGCCACAGAATCAGCAGGGGAATGCCCCTGATCGCCAGACGCTGCGACACAGCCGGGTGATCTTCCGTGTTGATCTTGGCAAAGCGCACGCGGCCCGCCAAGCCCTTGGCAGCCTTGGCATATTCCGGTGCCATCATGCGGCACGGCCCGCACCACGGTGCCCAGTAGTCCACGATGGTGGGCATATCATCGGACCGTGTGACCTTGTCGTGCACGCCAAGGTCGAACTCGACCACTTTGGCGCCCGCCAACGCCTCACCGCAACTGCCACATTTGGGACCAGCGGACAGCCGGTCCACCGGCACCCGGTTGGCTTGCCCGCAGGTGGCACAGGTCAGTCTGACGGTGTCTTGCATCCTGCGGCCCCTTGCGCTGCTTTCCCCTAAGATGCGCAGGAAGCTTCGGCTTTCAAGCCCCGAACGTGGCTCAACTGCTCTTCCCCCGCCCCCGATCCCGTGCCAGAATTGGGGGCCCGACTTGCCAGACCCAGCCCACAGGACCCTTCATGCTTCCCCGCTTTGTCTTTGCCGTACCGTTCCTGTGGCCCGCGCTGGCCGGGGCTGACACCTGCCATGGGACCAACCTGATCGACGCCCTGCCGCCCGCCGAACTGGCCGCCGTCAAGGCAGATGCCGACGTGCCGTTTGCCCATGGCAACCAGTGGCGTGCTGTCAAAGACGGCACGCAGATCACGCTGGTCGGCGCGTATCACCTCAACGACCCGCGCTTTGATGCGATTGTGGCCAGCCTTGCGCCTGAACTGGACAAGGCCACAGCGCTGCTGGTCGAGGCGGGGCCGACCGAAGAGGCCGCGCTGAAGGCGGCGATGGCCGCCGACCCCACCCTGATGCTGATGACCACCGGGCCGACCCTGCCCGAACGCCTGCCGCCCGCCGAGTGGGCGCTGCTGTCTGACGCGTTGAAGGCGCGCGGCATGCCACCCTTCATGGCCGCCAAAATGCAGCCGTGGCTGGTCGCAAGCCTGCTGGACATGCCCGCCTGCAAATTCCCGCTGGCCGCAGGGGCCGATCAGGGTCTGGACAAACGCCTGATGGCCGAGGCTTTGGCACGCGGCTTGCCCATTCAGGCGCTGGAACCTTACGACACCATTCTGGGCATCTTTGCGCAATTTTCCTCTGCCGATCAGCTGGCGATGCTGACCCAGACCGTTGCGATGGATGCAAGCTCTGACGATATGGCGGCCACCCTTGCCGACACCTACTTTGCCGGGGATAGCCGGTTGTTCTGGGCTTATTCGGCACGGGCCATGCTGACCCAACCCGGCATGACGCCGCAAAAAGCCGCAGCCGAACTGGCACTGGTCGACCGCGCCATGATCTCTGGCCGCAATGCCACCTGGATTCCCGTGCTGGAAAAGGCCGCCGCAAATGGCCCGGTGTTGGCCGTTTTTGGCGCACTTCACCTGCCCGGACAGACCGGCGTGCTGAACCTGCTGGCCAAAGACGGCTGGACCGTCACGGCGCTTGTACCATGACGACACCCCTGCGCCATCAGACCCTGACAACTGTGCGCGTGCTGAACCTGGGCCTGTTCGACGTTGGCCCCGGCAAGCGCCTGATCCTGTGTCCGGGCTTTTTGTTGACCACCGACGCCGGGACCCACATCCTGTTCGACACCGGCTTTCCCCCCGCCTACGCGGAAGATGAGCGCGCAGCCGCCGGGATTGACGGCCTTGACCGCTTCGGGCGGCTGGTCGGCTACACCAAGGACCACACGGCGGCGGGGGCGCTTGGCTTGCTGGGTCTGCAACCCAAAGACATCTCTTACCTCATCCTAAGCCACAGCCATATCGACCATATAGGCTCACTTCCGCTGTTCGCGCATGCCGAAATCATCCTGACCAAGACCGAACGAGACCTGGCCGCGCCCTTGTATTTCGGCAGCGCCCGCCCGATGGCGTGGCCGCAGGCGCGCTACCGCACCATCAGCCGGGCCGCGCAAATCTGCCACGGCCTGCGCCTGATCCCGACACCGGGGCATACTGCTGGCCACCTGTCCGCGCTGATCACCCTGCCGGGCCACACGCTTTTGCTGACCGCCGACGCGATCAACCGGGTGTCTGAACCGAGCGAGGGCTTTCCTGACGCCGACGATCCGGTCACCGCTGCCCGCTCTGCCACAAAACTTCGCCTCCTCGCGCGCCACACCGGGGCTGAAATCATCTACGGCCACGAACCCGCGCAGGCCCAAACCCTGCAAAACCGCATCTGGCCGCCAAACCCGTGATGTGCACCTTACCCGCCACGCAGCCTGCGCCTGACAGCCTGCCGTGACCGATCAAACCCCGACCAAAGACCACCGGACCGGCCTTTTGCTGGTGTTCGCCTCCACCCTCGCGTGGAGCACGGCAGGCCTGTTCACTCGCGCCGTGCAGGCCGACCTGTTCGCCATGCTGTTCTGGCGCGGCATCTTTGCCACTGCGGGCCTGCTGATCCTGCTGATCACGTTGCGCGGCACCGCGTCGTTGCGCGTCTTTTTGCGGATGGGCTTTTGGGGTTGGGTCTACGCTGCGGCCTCGACCTGCGCGCTTTTTTGCTACATATCGTCGTTTCGCCTGACTTCGGTGGCCCATGTTGCGATCATTTACGCCATAGTGCCGTTTTGTGCGGCGGGCCTGTCGTGGCTGATGCTGCACGAAAGACCAAAGCGCGACGCGATCCTTGCCAGTTCGGTGGCGCTGTTGGGCGCTGCAATCATGGTCGGGCTTGGCGGCGACGGCCACATCCTGGGCGACAGTCTGGCCTTTGTGATGACCATTCTGATGGCGCTGATGATCGTCATCTCGCGCCGCTATCCGGCGATGCCGACCCTGCACGCCGGGATGGTGTCGATCATCGCATCCTCGGTGATCAGCCTGCCGTTTGCCGGCAACCTGGCCCAACCGGCCGCCCAATTGTGGTTGCTGATGGCGTTTGGCCTGATCAATTCAACCATGGGGTTCGCCCTGTTCGCCCTCGGCTCTCCGCGCATCGCCCCGATTGAAACCGCACTTTTGGGCGCGCTGGAGGCGCCGATTGCCCCCCTTTGGGTCTGGATCGCATATGACGAGCGGCCGTCACCCATCACCATCGGCGGCGCGGTTCTGGTCTTTGCCGCCGTCCTTTGGCACATCGCCCGCCAGCAGCGCGTTCACGCGCGACCCGACGCGCCCTCCCCGGCACTTCCCCCCTCATGACAAAGGCCCGGGTGACAAATGCCCCGGCCCAATCTATAAGCCGCCCAAATCCAGCACTTCAAAGGGTATCCCCATGTCCATCAAGGTTTTCGGCCACAAATCCCCCGACACCGATTCCACCGGCTCTCCGATCATCTGGGCGTGGTATTTGTCAGAGGTCAAAGGCACGCCCGCCAAACCCTATCTGCTGGGCGAACCCAACACCGAAGCGGCCTTTGTGCTGACCCATTGGGACCTGACCAAGCCAGAGATCATTGCCGATGTGACCGCCGCTGATGCCGTGGTGATCGTTGACACCAACAACCCCGCCGAACTGCCCGCCTCGATCAATGACGCCAACGTCATGGCGATCATCGACCACCACATGCTGGTCGGCGGCCTGAAAACCAAATCGCCGATCGACATCACCATGCGCCCTTTGGCCTGCACCGCCACGATCCTGCACGACCTGATCGGTGCCGATCTGGCCAAGGCATCGCGCGGCATCAAAGGGGCGATGCTGTCGTGCATCTTGTCTGACACGCTGGAATTCCGCTCGCCCACCACCACCCCGCATGACAAGGCCGTGGCGCAAAAACTCGCCGCTGATCTGGGCGTGGATATCGCCACCCTGTCGACCGCGCAGTTTGAGGCAAAGTCTGACATCTCGGCCTTTTCGGACGCCGTTCTGCTGCGGATGGATTCCAAAGAATACAACGTCGCGGGCAAGGAACTGCGGGTGTCCGTGCTGGAAACCACCGCGCCCAAGATCGTGCTGGACCGCAAAGCCTCGCTTATGGCGTCGATGATTGACGTGGCCAAGGAAGACGGGGCCGATCAGGTGCTGCTGTTCGTGATCGACATCCTGAAAGAAGAGGCGACTCTGCTGGTGCCGAACGATCTGGTCAAGCAGATGGCTGAAGCGTCGTTTGGCTGCAAAGTCACCGGCGACACCGTGGTTCTGCCGGGCATCATGAGCCGTAAGAAGCAGATCATCCCGGCTTTGAAGATGTAAGCAGGCGTTGCGTTTTCGCACGGATTGGCGGCGTATGACCCCATCCGTGCGGAAATCTGTGAAAGACGGAATGAAGACGGAATGAAGACGGAAAAAAGATTGTTAACCTTTGTCGAAATCCCGCCTTTTCAACCGCTTGGCGACCGACCTTAAACCAGCAATCCGATAGGCAGAAGCCGCCATGACAGATCTTATCGCCTCACTCGCAAGCCTGAACGGCCGCTATGATGCGGTGTTTTGCGACTTGTGGGGCTGTCTGCACAACGGCCATACGCCGTTTCCTGATGCCGTTGCAGCCTTGCAAACCTTTCGCAGGGCGGGTGGCAAGGTGCTGCTGCTGACCAACGCGCCCCGGCCAAAACCCAGCGTTGTCAAGCACCTGGACGCGATGGGCGTGCCGCGTGACGCCTGGGACGAGGTGGTCACTTCGGGCGACGCCACGCAATACACCCTGTTTTCCGGCACCTACTCCCGGGCCTACTTTATCGGCGCGCTGAAGGATGAACCTTTCTTCACCGATTTCCCCGATGATCTGACCCCGGCCCCCCTGATCCGGGTGGCCATCGAACAGGCCGAAGTCGTGATCTGCACCGGCCTTGCGAACGACCTGACCGAAACCCCCGCCGACTACAAACTGACCCTGATGCGCGCCAAAAATGCTGAGTTGCCAATGCTTTGCGCCAATCCTGATATCATCGTAGACTATGGCGACAAGCGCCTGTATTGCGCCGGCGCACTCGCCGCGGAGTATGAGGCGATGGGTGGCAAGACGATGTATTTCGGCAAACCGCACCCGCCGATCTACGACCTCGCCCGCCGCCGCCTTGCCGCGCTTGGCGTGCGATCAGACCCGCAGATCCTGTGCATCGGCGACGGCATCGGCACCGACATCCAAGGCGGTATGGCCGAGGGTCTGGACACGCTTTTCGTCACCGGGGGCATCTCTGCCGCCGAGTTTGGACCGGATTATAGCAATCCGAACAAGGACTTGCTTGAGAATTTCCTGAACGCCCGCCAACTGTCTGCCACCTACGCGATTTCGACCTTAAAGTAACAAAGTTACGCCAATGGCCATCTTAGCGCATTCTTATTGCGCTGCAACGCAGCATCAGGTAAGATTCCCCAAACCCAGAGGGAATCATGCTCGACAACAACGCACCCGGCACGATCTGCATCGAAGATCTGGAAATCGGCATGATCCGCAGCCGCGCCAAAACCATAACCGACCGCGATATTGCCCTGTTTGCAGAGGTGTCAACCGACCATAACCCCGTGCATCTGAACGAAAATTACGCACGCGACACCATTTTCGCCGGTCGTATCGCCCACGGTATGCTGACCGCCAGCCTGATTTCGGCGGTGATCGGCGAACAGCTTCCCGGCCACGGCACCGTCTATTTGTCGCAAAATCTGCGCTTCATGGCCCCGGTCCGCCCCGGCGACCTGTTGCAGGCTTTTGTCAAAGTGACCGCGATTGACCATTCCAAGCGCCGCGTCACTCTTGAAACCCACTGCATGGTGGGCAATACCGTTGTCTTGAAAGGCGACGCGCTGGTTTTGGCGCCAAGCCGCAAGTTCGATTGACGGGGCCAGAACCCCGCATGGGGTAAGATGCGAATTTACAAGCATTGGCAAGGGCTTGACGCGCAGGCCGCTGGCGCCTCTGTCGCGATGGGCAACTTTGACGGCGTCCATCTGGGCCACCAATCCGTGATAAATCTGGCGCGCAACCATGCTCCTTTGGGAATCGTCACCTTCGAACCCCACCCGAGAGAGGTATTTCTAACCGATGCCCCGCCCTTTCGCCTGATGAACGCCGAGGCGCGTGCGAACCGTTTGGCCAAGTTGGGCGTGCAGCATTTGTATGAACTGCCGTTCGACAAAGACCTTGCCAGCCTGACCCCCGACGCCTTCGCCCGCGATGTTCTGGCCGACGGGGTGAAGGTCAGCCATGTCGTGGTCGGCGCTGATTTCTGCTTTGGCAAGGGGCGGGCGGGTAAGGCGCAAGACCTTGTAAACTTGGGTAAAACTCACGGTTTTGCGGTGACAGTCGCCGATCTGGTCCACCATGACGGCACCGAAATCTCATCCACCGCGATCCGCAGGGCGCTGGCCGAGGGTCGCCCCCGCGACGCAGCCGCCATGCTGGGCCACTGGCACCGGATCGACGGTGAGGTGATCCACGGCGAAAAGCGCGGCCGCGAGTTGGGCTATCCGACCGCCAATATGTCGGTCAAAGGGCTGCATCTGCCAAAACTCGGCGTCTATG
>JBBRKS010000187.1:0-7114 GCA_038231775.1 Rhodobacterales bacterium
GGTCGGGTCTGACGGTGAAGGCACCACCCAATGGCAGGACTGGCTTGAGGATGAGGACAGCGATCAGGCCGGCGACTATGCCGAAAAGGATGAGTTTGACACACGTCACGGCCTGTTGATGGCAGCGATGTCGGCATTGAATGACCGCGAAAAGGATGTGCTGACCAAGCGGCGTCTGTCCGATACGCCGGTGACGCTGGAAGAACTGTCGGAAAGCTACGGGGTCAGCCGCGAACGCATCCGCCAGATCGAAGTGCGCGCCTTTGAAAAGCTGCAGGAACGCATGCGCGACCTTGCCCGTGGTAAAGGCATGGTCGTGCCCGCCTGAGGTTAAGGAAGTGTCTGTCTTTGTCACGGACCCAACGTGAAGAACAGCTTGGCCTGAAGTAGGGCCAAGCCTGTCGGACGGGCCGGGCTTCTCGAAAGGTCTGGAGTGTGGCGGGGCTTGAATACCGAAACGGCCCAGACCTCAAACCGGCCCACACTCCAAACCGGCCCACACTCCAAACCGGCCCGTCCATTCACTGGGCCTTCACCGGTCAAGGGCGGTCATGGTTGCAACCTTGGCCGCCTCCGCGTATCACCGCCCCCAGTGCCATTTGAGGAGCGGACCATGACGATGCTGGAAACCTTCATCAAACCGATGCACCCCGAGGGGTACAAGTTCGTCGGCATTTTTGCGGCGGTCAGCTTGCTTTTGTTCTCGCTGTGGACGCCTTTGGGCTGGATGGGCGTTGGCCTGACCGTCTGGTGCTATTATTTCTTCCGCGACCCGAAAAGGTCGGTTCCGCAGGCGGACAACCTGATACTCAGCCCGGCAGACGGGATCATATCCCTGATTGAACCCGCGATTCCGCCGGTTGAACTGGGCCTTGGGCCGATGCCGCTGACCCGGGTTTCGGTCTTCATGTCGGTGTTCAACTGCCACGTGAACCGCATGCCGGTCGGCGGCAAGATCGAGGCGGTCGCCTACCGGCCCGGCACCTTCGTCAACGCCTCTTTCGACAAGGCGTCTGAGGATAATGAGCGAAACGCGGTGTTGATCGGGATGCCCGACGGCACCAAAGTTGCGGTGGTGCAGATCGCGGGTCTGATTGCGCGCCGGATCGTGTGTTTCACCAAGCCGGGGGCCAGCCTGCGGGCCGGTGACCGCTTTGGCTTGATCCGCTTTGGGTCCAGGCTGGATGTTTACCTGCCCTCGGGGGTCGCACCCATGGTGGCGCTGGGGCAGACCATGATTGCGGGCGAAAGCGTTATTGCCGATCTGTCCTCACATGCCACGGCCCGTCTGGCGCGGACCGAGTAAAATGTCAGAGCAGCCGCGCGGCCCGTCAGAACTGAACCTTGTCCAGCTTTTGCCCAATCTGATGACAATTGCTGCGATGTGTTCGGGCCTGACCGGCATTCGTTTTGCGACGATGGGACAGTTCGGCGCGGCGGTCGGCATGATTTTGGTGGCAGCGGTTCTGGATGGTCTTGATGGACGGGTCGCACGCCTCTTGCGCAGCGAATCCGAGATTGGCGCTGAACTGGATTCGCTGGTTGATTTCGTGAATTTCGGCGTGGCACCCGGCATCGTCATCTATCTGTGGGGCCTGCACGGCGTGCAAAGTGGTGGTTGGATCGCGACGCTGATTTACGCCACGTGCTGCCTGCTGCGGCTGGCACGGTTCAACATCGGCAACCGGCTTCACATGGAAATGGCCGCCGACGCCTTGGGCGAAAAGCCGACGGCCAATTTCACCGGCGTGCCCTCTCCGGCGGGGGCGATGCTGGCGATGCTGCCGATCTATGTCTCGTTCATGCTGCCCGATGTGCCACAGCTTGCGGCCCCGCTTTTGGCGATTTACATGGTGCTGATCGGCGGTCTGATGATCAGCCGCATCCCCACCCCCTCGTTCAAGTCGGTCACGGTCTATGCAGAGAATGTGCGCTTTGTGATCGTGGGCTTTGTGGCGCTGGTCGCAGCCCTTCTGACCTTCCCGTGGGAGACGATGGTGGCGATTGATCTGGGCTACATCGCGGTCCTGCTGAACTCCATGTGGCTCTTTCGCAAGAACCGAAAGGGTTTGCGTGGGCTTTGACCAGATGCTGCTTGCCGCCTGCGTGACTTCTTTCTAGCCTTGCGCAACCTTGGGGAGGACAGTGTCATGGCAGCGGTCAAGTGGGGCGTTCTGGGCGCCGCCAAATTTGCACGGGAACATATGGCCCCGGCCATTCACGCGGCCAAAGGGGCGGAACTGTTCGCCCTTGCCACCCAGTCGACCGAAAAGGCTGCGGGGTTCGTCGATATCAACCCGGCGTTGAAAATTCATGACACCTATGACGCCCTTCTGGCCGACCCCGAGGTTGAGGCGGTCTATATCCCGTTGCCCAACCACCTGCACGTGATCTGGACGCTCAAGGCGCTGGCGGCGGGCAAGAATGTGCTGACCGAAAAGCCCATTGCGATGCAGGCGCGTGAGATTGACCAGATCATCCACGCCCGCGATGCCGCCAAAAAGCTGGCCGCCGAGGCCTATATGATCGTGTTTCACCCGCAATGGCAGCGCGCCAAGCAGTTGGTCGAAGAGGGTGCGATTGGCCGCGTCACCCATGTGGACGCGGCGTTTTCGTATGACAACCGCGCCGAGCTGACCAACATCCGCAACCGGGCCGATGCGGGCGGCGGTGGCATCCGCGATATCGGCGTCTATACCTACGGTTCGGTGCGCTACGTTACCGGGGCGGAACCGGCAGAGTTGCAAAGCAAGATCCGGCGCGAGAACGGGGTGGATGTGTGGGCGCAGGTCACCTCCATTATGGGCGGGCCGCAGGGGCGGTTCACCTATTCCGCGATGACCTCGATGCGGCTCTTCAACCGGCAGGAAGTGGTGTTTCAGGGCGACAAGGGGATGATCCGCGTCGCCAACGCCCCGTTCAACCCCGGGACCCACGATCAGGCCCAGCTTGAACTGCATCAACCCGGCAAGGTCACGATTGAACGCTTTCCGGGCGTCGATCAGTACCGTTTGCAGGTCGAGGCGTTCTGCCGGTCAGTCCGCGACGGGGTGCCATATCCCTGCCCGTTGGAGTTCGTGCGCGGCACGCAGGCGATGATTGACCGGGTGTTTCAGATGGAAAGTGCCGTCACTTTGTGAGGACTTGCGTGAAACCTGCTATGAAACCTGTAAAATCCAGTCTGAGTTATCCGGCGATAACACACGTGTTATGTTGTATAAGCTGCTGATTTTATAGGATTTCGCATTTTTTGTTAGCGTTTTGTTAAGAATTGTATCACGCGACACTGCTTTGGCGCGGTGTCGCGTTGCTTAAGTCGTGTACAGGGGCGGTATCATCCGCACTTGTGGATGACAAAACCCAAGATGGAGGCCGCCATGTCTGATGTTCCGCCGACTGCTGTTCCCCCGACTGAAGTTCCGCCAATGGGTGACGCCCGCGAAAGCCTGTGGCTGCGGCTGTTGTGGATGGTGATCATTGGCGTGCTGATGGGGGTGGCCCAGATGCTGACCAACATTATGGCATTGGTGCAGATCATCCTGATGGCCGTCAACAAAGGCCCGCACAACGCCGAGATCGCCAGGTTCGGCACCAGCCTTGGCCTGTGGCTGGCAAAGGCTGCAAGGTTCCAGACAGCGGCAAGCGAAGACAAGCCGTGGCCGTGGTCGCCGCTTTGACCGCTACACCCTTCACGGTTACCGCCTTTACGTGCCGCAGACTGACTGCTTCACGGTGACTGCCCCAAAGTGACAGGGGACAGCTTGCTCCAGATCAAGGCATAGGCCCTTCAGGTCTGCGATAAGGGCGCAACCTTTGATGGAGAATTCCGTGAAACAGTTGCTGACCCTTTACCTGATTGCTGCCGAAGACGGCTTTCGCCTGTTGCATACCCATGCGCCGGACTTGGCCGAGATTGACCTGAAAGCGGCCGAGGATGTCTCTGACGTTGCCTACACCTATCCCAGCGCGCAAAGCCACAGCCAAGCCGGGACAGGCGACGCTGGCTTTGATGTCGGTGGTTCGGCCAACAGGGTTGACCAAGAGCGCATCCGCTTTGCGCGCCATATCGTTTCTGCATTGGCGGCCGAATGGGCCAAGGGTGCCTATGACCGGATCGTCATCTCGGCTGGACCGAAAATGCTGGGCCAGTTGCGTGAAGAGATGCCAAAGGCCCTGCACGCCCATGTGGCGGCAGAATTGCACAAGGACCTGATGAAAATCCCTGTGCATGAATTGCCGTCACATTTCAAGGACGTGCCCGAAGGCGCTTAACCCTCCATCGCCTCAAGCTCGTCAATGAAGCCTGCGATCATCGACAGGCCTTTGTCCCAGAATTTCGGGTCTGACGCGTCAAGGCCAAAGGGGGCGAGCAGGTCTTTGTGGTGTTTGGACCCTCCGGCTTTCAGCATCTCGATATATTTGTCCTGAAAGCCGGGCAGACCCTCGGCGTAGACGGCGTACAGCGCGTTCACCAGACCGTCGCCGAACGCATAGGCGTAGACGTAGAACGGCGAATGGATGAAGTGCGGGATGTAGGTCCAGAACGTCTCGTACCCGTCCATGAAGTCAAAGACGGGGCCAAGCGATTGCGACTGCACCGACATCCACAGCGCGTTTATGCCGTCCGGGGTCAGTTCACCATCTGCACGGGCGGCGTGCAGTTTGCATTCAAAGTCGTAGAACGCGATCTGCCGGACGACGGTGTTGATCATGTCTTCAACCTTGCCCGCCAGCAGGGTCTTGCGTTCGGTCTGGGTCTTGGCCTGATCCAACAGGGCGCGGAAAGTCAGCATCTCTCCAAAGACTGACGCGGTTTCGGCGAGGGTCAGGGGGGTGGAGGACAGAAGTTCGCCTTGCCCGGCGGCCAGAACCTGATGGACGCCGTGGCCAAGTTCATGGGCCAGCGTCATCACATCGCGCGGTTTGCCAAGGTAGTTCAGCATGACATAGGGGTGGACGGTTGTAACAGTCGGGTGGGCAAACGCGCCGGGCGCCTTGCCGGGTTTCACACCGGCATCAATCCAGCCTTTGGTGAAGAAGGGGGCGGCGATTTCCGCCATGCGCGGGTCAAAGGCGGCATAGGCGTCAGAGACGGTTTTGACCGCCTCGTCCCAATCGACCAGCCTTGGGGATTCGGCGGGCAGGGGGGCGTTGCGGTCCCAGACTTGCAGGCGTTCCAGACCCATCCATTTGGCTTTGAGCTTGTAATAGCGGTGCGACAGCTTGGGGTAGGCTGCGACCACGGCATTGCGCAGCGCCTCAACCACTTCGGGTTCGACGTCGTTGGACAGGTGGCGGCCGTATTGCGGCGAGGGCATCTTGCGCCAGCGGTCGTGGATTTCCTTGTCCTTGGCGAGGGTGTTGGTGATGCGGGCGAACAGTTTGATATTCGCCCCGAACACCTCTGCCAGCGCATGGGCCGCAGCTTCGCGCTTGGTGCGGTCATTGTCTGTGAACAGGTTGAGGGTGGATTCAAGGCTAAGCTCTTCAGGTTCACCTGCGACCTTGAACATCAGGCCCGCCATGGTTTCGTCAAACAGCTTGTTCCAGGCAGAGGCACCAACCACGCCTTCATCGTGCAGGAACTGTTCCAGTTCATCCGACAACTGGTGCGGGCGCATGGCACGCATCCGGTCGAACACGGGTTTGTACCGGGCAAGGCCGGGGTTCTGGGCCAGGTGGCTGGTGAGAAGATCATCCTCCAGCCGGTTGAATTCCAATGAGAAAAACACAAGGGCGGCGGTGATGTCGGTGATCTGGCCTTCGGTGTCGGCCATGAACTTGGCGCGGTCGGCGTCGAGCGTGTTCTGATAATAGCGCAGGCCTGCATAGGACATGATGCGCCCGCCGGTGGTTTCGATCTTCTCGTAGGACTGAACGCAGTCAAGCAGTTGATCGGCTGACAGGGTGGCCAGTTTGCCTTGATAGGTCGCGGCAAACCCGGCACAGGATTGCGTCAGCCAGCCCATGTCGCGGTGAAACTCCGGGCTGTCGGGGGCGGGGTACAGGTCGGTCAGGTCCCAATCGGGCAGGTTGGCGAAGGGGGCGGAGGCATTGGTGTTGGCGTCGAAGACGGGGCGGACTTTGGTGAACATGGGGACCCTCATTTGGCTTTCGCCTTATGTAGGGGCCGCGGGGCGGATTTGAAACCGGGATTTCCGGCGCAGAGGGTTTCAATGAGTATTTGCACCTGGATGAAATCGCATCAGGGCAGGGAGGCGAGGAAGGCGGTCAGAGTCGGGACCTGATCGGCGTGACGGTCGCGGACCCAGGCGATCAGGCGCGGGGCTGCAAGGTCGAGGCCGCATTTGCGGCGCGGGTTGGGGGTGGTGGCGTCGAAGGTCAGTTCAAACACCTGGGTCGGGGTTACCTGACGCAACGGGCCAAAGCGGTCGGTGGTGTGGGCGCGGGCCCATGCCAGAAGGTCGGCGGTGTCGGGCAGGGTCAGGCGAAGTTTGGTCAGCGGGATCAGGGTGTTGCCGTGCGGGATGGCAAAGGTGCCCTCGGGTCCGGACGGGTCGATCATGGTCAGGATGGCGAAGCATTGGCCGGGGGTTTGGCTGGTTTGGGCGGGTTCGGTCAGTCTGGTGCGAAAGGTGCCTGCGGCGATGCGGTTCAGAAGTATTCGGGCTTGCGGGGGCAGGCGGCGGGCGAAGGACAGGTATTGGGTCTGCGAGGTCAGGGTGCCCAGAACCTCTGTCAGGGTGGGTGGTTCGCTTTGGAGTAGGGTCAGGAGGGGGGCGTGGGGCAGGAGGAGGGCTGCGACCTCTGCCTTGTCGGGGCAGGCTTGCAGGCAGGCGTCGATCAGGAAGGCGGGGGTATGGGTCGCGTCTGCCACCCAATCTAGCAGCGTTGCGGCCGAGGCGAGGCGTTTTGGGCGTTGGCCGGACAGAAGGGCGCGAGCGGCGGCGGCGTCTTCGGCGCCAGCCTTGGCGGCGTAGGCTGCGAAGGTTGTGGGGGTAGGGGTGCCTTGCGCGACGAAGGCTGCGAAGCGGATCATTGAGGTGCGCCGGATGCGCGGTGTGCGGCGCTTGTGTAGAGCCGCCGTTGAGAACGGGTTGCGCGGCTGTCAATGCCTTGAGTCAGGAGAGCGGCTGTTGTGGGGCAAGCGGAC
>JBBRKS010000188.1:0-7068 GCA_038231775.1 Rhodobacterales bacterium
GGAGACGGCATGCCTGACCGCGACGCGCCACCTCGACGATATCGAGGCATGGTCGATGCGGGCGGAAACGGAGATGGCGCCGCTTTCGGGAAAGACGCCGCCTGCTCTCCGCTCTGTGCTGACGGAATGGCCACTCGTCTCTGCCCCGATGGCCGAGGCCTTGACTGGCAACAGCCGCGCCGCAGTCCAGCGCAACCTCGCTTGGATGGAGGTGCGGGGCTTGATCCGTGAGGTGACAGGGCAGGGGCGGTATCGGATGTGGCGCGCAGCGACCTGAACATCGATGCTTACCCAAGCCCTGCGGCCTAAAAGCTAAGCGCATTGTTAGTCCCAAGCGCACTGTTAGTGCCCATCGCGGCCAGGCGCTTGGCCCAGAGAATCCGACCACATCTCCGAGCGCTATCGATAAACACAAGGCAAGCGGCAATCATTTTTTCGGTGCAATGATGGCCGAGCCGACTCGAGTACGCACTTCAATCCCTTCGGCCTCTACGGCACGGACGATGGCCAAGAGATCCTGTCGTGCGGCATGAAGCTGATCAATCAGCGTGATGACGATATCGAGCGCGTGTTCATCCAGCTCCAGATCGTCGGTCAACTCGCACAGCAACCGCAAGCGGGCGAAGTCGACCTGGCGGAAGGAGTGTGCCGAGGAGTTCTCGGTCTCCTGGCGCAATGGAATGACCAGTTGGGTTTCAATAAAGGCGAACAGACGAGTGCGCGTCAGCCCCGGAATGGCGGCAAGCACTTCATCCTCGGTCAGATGCTCAGTCATGATGCAGCCTCGTTCAGCAATTCAGCGCGCGGGTCGTGGGAATGGTTCTTGCGCCAGTCAGTCAGGAAATCGCGCAAGGCGTCGTCGATCACGGGCGGTGCCATGATCTTTAATTCGACAAGCTGATCACCGGCTGCCTTGCTCGACATAACGGGCACACCACGTCCACGCAGTCGAAGCACCCGGCCGGAACTCACACCTTTTGGAACCGTCAGGCTGACAGGTCCCGAAATAGTTGGGGCAGTGACCTTTGCCCCGAGGACCGCCTCGTCAATGGTGATGGGCAACGTCACAAGGATGTCGTCGCCCTCGCGCCTGAATACCGAATGCGTGCGCACTGAAAGGGTGATCAGCGCGTCACCCGCTGGGCCGCCGCCATGGCCCGGCCCGCCCTTACCACGCAGGCGCAGGGTCTGGCCGTCCTGCGACCCCTGCGGTATCCTTACCGCGATGTTCTCTCCCTCCGGCAAGGTGATGCGCATCTCGCCGCCACGCACCGCATCCAGAAATGGCACCTCCAGCATGAAGCGAAAGTCAGGGCCGGGCATGGGGAAACCACGATCGCCGAAATCCCCGCCGCCTTGGCGCGTTCGCTGGCGCAGGATCTCTGCGAAGATGTCGGCCGGATCGCCATGTGTCTCAAAGCCTTGCCGTTGCTGGTAGGGGTTGTCTCCGGCTTCGGCAAAGTCGCGGTAGTATTGGCGCTGCGGGCGTTCTGTGCCCGACGCATCAATCTCGCCCGCGTCAAAGCGGGCACGGGTAGCAGGATCCTTCAGCAGGTCGTGGGCGGCGGCAATTTCCTTGAACCGCGCTTCAGCTCCGGCATCGTCGGGGTGCAGATCTGGGTGGCTGGTGCGCACCAGCTTTCGGTAGGCTTTCTTGATGTCGTCCGCTGTGGCGGATTTGGTAAGGCCAAGTGCGCCATAGGGATCAATCGTCATCCATCAACCTTCCCTTTTCGGCAAGACCACGAGTATCCTTCTTTTCATGAAAATGCCCGGTCGGTCTCTGATGCAGATCAGGGCGGCGAATAAAGTGTCAGGTTGCTGGCTAAGAGCGAAATCTGCTTTCAGCTGTCGTGGAACGCCTGCTTGAGAGCTTGACGGATGTGGCACGTTCATTGCTTCGAAGATGAACAACTCCGGCCACCCGCCGCATTGTGGTCTGCTATTGTGCAAATTGATAAACAACTCGACGGACCGTTCCCCGGAAGTACGGCCGCTCACCCTGCGGCGTTATCCACGCCACCTCCCCATAAAACGGGACCGTCATCCCATCCTGAACCCGGTAGTCCCGGAATCGGCCTTCCCATGGCATCATGACTGTCTCGCTCCCCACCAGCGCACCGCGCGCTTCGATACGGATGCCTGACACCAACCCATCCTCGCCAAAGCGGAACAGCATGATCAGCGTGATCGACCCTTCTGTAAGCGTCGCTTGCGCCGACGCATCATCCACGGGTTGCCAAGTGACGCCTTGCCCGGGCAGCAGGACGGTCGGATACCAGACGCTTTCCGCAAGCCAGCGCATCAGTTCACCCCGAGCGATCTCGCCCTCGCCCTGAACAGTGCCCAGCGAGAAAAGCCCGAAAAGCGCAGGCGTGAGCACACCAGTCCCAGCTACATAGGCATCGTGCACACGAACGGGCATGCCGGGAAACAACGCAATTCGGCCGTTCCAGACAAAACCCGGGCGATTGGCAATGACACGCTGATTGGAGGTGAACGGCCTCCATTGTGGTGCATCAAGGCTCATGTTGAACATGCCTTCGAGCCCGATATCGACCGATCGGACCGTCGGCTGGCCGTCGGTCAAAACCCGCTCGAAGTATCGCCTGACCGGGGCGGGAAGGTCGGCGATCACGCTAGCATCGTAGCGCAGGGCACCATCCTCAATTTCAGCTGCGTCGAGCTGTGCGACAAGCACACGCGTTGCTGCTTTCCAGCGCCACGCACCAAAGGCCACGATACCGCCGTAGAGGATCGCGACCAGGATCAGCGCAGCTGCGGTCCATTTCAGAATGTTCATTGCATTACCTTTCGGGGCCGGACGGATTCGGTGGCAAGGTCATGTCCACAATGTCGTTGCGCACCAGAAAGCGCCCCTGAAAGCGGATGGGCACCGGGGCGCCCGAGAATGGCTGCTCGGGCGAGCCCGGGAGTTGGGCGTGAATGTGCAGATGCGGCTCGCCGGTTTCACCTGAATTGCCGACCTCCCCGATCTGCTGACCCACAGTGACACTATCGCCTGTCATGACCCGCACGCTGCCCTGACGAAAATGACCGAGCAGGATATCGATCCGGTCGCAGCGCAGAAGGACATGGTTGCCGGCCGGATAGCCTTCGTCGACCAGGGGCACCGTCATGTCGGGGCGGTCATTAACTGCCGTAACGACCTCGCCTGCGCACGGCGCAAGCACGGGTGTACCGAAGATGGCATAGGCCGAAGGGTCGGAAGGCTGGATGCCAGTGGTGCGAACCCCCAGCGATTGACGGCGACAATGTCGACGCCATAGCCACTGCCACAAAACCCCGCGTGCAAGGGATGCGAGGGGTCAATCAGCGCCGCATGCGCATTGATCGATGGTGACGCGCCGCCGTTGGCAACAAGATAGATCCCGGAGGCAAGTGGCCAGCCAAGGTCGATCACTTGCCCTTCGGGGGTCTGACGCGCCGAAATCGATGCCCATGATTGAGTTCCGGAGTAACCGGCGATTGCGACGAGGACTACAACCGGCAAGTATCCGACACGGCTGGTGGGCAAGATGGGTCTGGCTGGCGCCCGGATCAGGTGCCAAGCTACGGCGGCAATGAGCGACAGAGCCAGCAGATATGGCACCCACCATGGCGGAAACACCCATACGCCCTGCAAGGCCACCAGCAGGATCAAGAGAGCGGCGGCAAGCGAAAGCAGCCAGAATCCGGACAGATTGCGCGGTGGCAAAAGCACCATCCAGAGGACCAGTGCCAAGGGCAAAAGTGTTTGCAGGACGTAGATGGCTATCATGTTGGATTGCCCGCCACGGCTGTATGCGGACCAAGTTTCAGCATCACAGCGGCCGTGAGCAGCATCACAAGCCCGATGACGATCGTATAGGATCTTGCATCGCTGCCTGTGGGCATAACCGGCAACACCAACGCCGACCAATTGATTGCGCCGTGCAGCAGGATTGCGGGTAAGACGCTGAACTGCGTGTTCACGGACAGCCGAGCAAATATCACCGACAACGCGACAGTGCTTGCCAGAAACAGCCCCATCGGCAATTCAGCCTGCGCTGTGCCTGGCATCCAGAACAACGGCAGGTGCCATAGCCCCCAGACGACGCCAATCATGACCGCCGCCCACCGCCAGCCCAATAGGGTTGTCAGCGCGGGCAGTGCGTAGCCGCGCCAGCCGAATTCCTCCCTCAAGGGGCCACCAAGAACCGTGATGACAGCGAATTGCGCGATGATGATCAGAATCGGACCCTGAACGGGCATTTGGGGTATCGTGCCACCGAGCACAGCATGGAGCCCGAGCGCGGTTCCCATCGCCAGCGGTGCGGCAAACAACGCAAGGGCATACCAACCCCATCCAAGTCGCCAGCGCAGGCACCGTCTGAGCCAGTGCGCGAAGCCTGCCTTTCCCTCGAAGGCCAGAACCGTGACGAAAGCTGCCACGCCCGGCCCAACGGCAGACGCCAGCAACAGTGCCCCGCTCAGGCGCGGCGCTGAAGGGCCGATCAGAGTGACGACCGCCCATAACCCCCATGTCCATCCGAAGGTCAGCGCGAAAAAAGCCAGAAGTGGTAATGGCTGAGTGGTAGCGCCATGCGATCCGTCCACTAGCTCGTGACCAGACGTTGTCGGGACAACCATTAAAGCATCACCGCATCTATCGGCTTGCGTGCCAAGAACGGCATCGGGGCGGCGCGTCCGAACCGCATCACGATGTCGGGCCTGCGCCCCGGCAATCCCACCAGCGCCGCCAGATCGGCCCGCAGTCCGGGCACCTCCACCGGCTGGTTGATGTGGGCTGTTTTCAGCCCCAGTGCCGTTGCCTGCAAGGCGAACCGTTGGCAGGCGCGCCCCACCTGCACCCAATGCTCTGGATTCTCCTGTGCTGCGACAAGCACTGCGATCCCCGAGGAGGATGCGATCTGGCGCGCATACTTCGTGTTCTCGGCCTTTGCCGTGAAGACCATGTCGAAAGCCTGTGGCGCTATCCAGTCGGGCATGGCCGGGCTGCCGCTGGCGAGACCATAAAGGCCGTCGCCTGTCCGCATCGCGGCTGTCGGATTGAAACGCAGCCAATGCTTCAACTCGGCCAGGAAGGCTGGATCGGCCAATTGGGCCGAATTGCCCGCGATGACCAGATCGCTCAGCAGGGCGATCTGCGCCCGCTCGGTGATCAGGATCAGATCGACGCCGGGCACTGCGGCCGCCGCCGCAAGCCGGGACAGGTCGGCAGTACTTGCCGCACTGCCGTCATAATCAGACCGCGTGGATTGCCGCTGCGGGATCGCGTCGAACAGGTCTGCGTCATCGCCCGGCCCAGCCCCTGGTCCGGTGCCAAACGTGACCCGCAGCTTGCCGCCGCCCGCAGGATCGAACCCGATCTCACCCGCCCGACCCTGTGCGCCTGCTGCTAGGCGCAGATTTTCCGCAGCGCAGCCGAGGCTGGCAAACAGATGGTGATCGTCGGGGTCCACGACCGGGGTGCGGCGAGTGATGTCCGGCAGGATGTCGATGCCCCGGTCGTCCGCGCGGAACAGCCAAGGCTGTGTGTTGTGCCCATTCGCGGCGAGCGTGGCAAAGCGGATCAGGTCGCGGGCGGATGCTGGGGCGGGCAGCGGGCCCCGTGAACGGGCGGCATAAGCCGCCATGTCTGCCGCCGCGAGCTGGTGCTGCCACACGGTCCATCCGGCACCGCCAAGGGCCAATACGCCAAGGCCGCCACAGATCAGCAGGGTTCTGCGCCGCATCAGGACGTGACCTTGGTCGTGGAGATCGGAAGATAGGACATTATTCCGTCGTCCTGCCGTCGAAGACCTCGTGCGAGGCTTCGGCTTCTGCCTTCGTGGCATGCACAAGCGCGTCGATGTGGTTGGGCGGGCCGTAGATCGTGTAGAGCCGCAACGGAGCATCACCGGTATTGGTCAGATTGTGAACCGCCCCGGCGGGCACGATGATGCCGTCCCCCTCCTTGAATGCACGCGTCGCCCCATCGATCACCAGCGCGCCTGTGCCCTGCTCGACACGAAAGAACTGATCATGCGTGGCATGGGTTTCGCGGCCGATGCTTTCGCTGGGTTTCAGCGTCATTAGCACGAGCTGCAGGTGTTTGCCGGTGTAAAGCACCTTGCGAAAGCTGGTGTTTTCTTCTGTCAGATGTTCGATATCGGCGAGGTAACCCTTCATCACTATGTCCTTTTCGTAAAACCGGAAGGCAGACGGGTTTGTCAGCCGACTCCGCTGCCGCAAGGTGTATCCGTACCCGGAGAAGCGCACTGACACAGGTTGGTCTGATAGCGTCACACGGCGGCAGCTGTCGGCCTTGCCGTGGCAGCCCCTCGCTGCGCCCACCGCCAGATCGGCTTCAGCAATTCAAGCGTCACCAGCACCGCCAGCCCGGCGAGCGGCGGCACCGCAAGGAACACCGGTTCCAGCGCCGCAAAGCCAAAGAGATCACGCGCGGGCTGCCAGAACAGCGTCACCGCCAACAAGCTGCCGACCAGCGGCAACACGATGGCCAGCGCCCGGTTTGGCCTGCTGATCGCGGTCAGGATCGAGGCCGACCGCGACCGATCCACCAAGATCAGCGCCACGATGCCGAACACCAATCCGGCAAAGGTCATGCCCCGCACCTGATCGCTGGACAGCCCGTAGTCGGGGGCCAGCGCAAAGATCGTCGCGGTGATACCCAGCACCAGCAGGCCCTGTGTGAGGCTCCAGAGGATCGTGGGGCCAGAAAAAAGCGGCTCGGTGGGCGGGCGCGGCGGGCGGGACATGATGTCGTCTTCTTCGGTTTCCGCCTCGAAGACGAGGGAACAGACCGGGTCGATCACCATCTCCAGAAAAGCGATATGAACCGGTCCGAACAGGATCGGCATCCCGAACAGCAAGGGCATCAGCGCCAGCCCCGCGATGGGAACATGCACCGCCAGAATGAAGCTCATCGCCTTGCGCAGATTGTCGTAGATCCGTCGGCCCAGCCGAACGGTGGAGACGATGGACCCGAAATCATCGTCCAACAGCACAATGCTGGCCGCCTCGCGCGCCACATCGGTGCCGCGTTCGCCCATCGCCACGCCA
>JBBRKS010000189.1:0-7057 GCA_038231775.1 Rhodobacterales bacterium
CCCCTTGTCGCGGAAGCACTCGTCGGGGACGGCGCGCCGTTTGATGCGGGCGAGACGTTCGGCGAAGGCGACCTGCTTTGATGTCGGGCGGCTGTCCTGCGTGCCCGGCTTCATCCTGGACTGCGCGTCGATCCAGGCGCTGAGCGCGCGCAGGTCTTGCTGCACATCCCATGGCAGAAGTGTTTGGTTGCGCAAGGCCAGCATGCGCGCATAGGCGATCTGCTTTGGCGTGGCGGGCAGGGCACACAGGGCCATGTTTCATCACTCGGCTGGAATTTGGCTTTCGGAAGCGGTCTTCGGCCCGACGATTACCCTCTCAAACGGGCGCATCATCCCGACCCGGTGGGTCGGCGAGCAGCACGTCCGCGAAGACCTCGGCTTCATCCCCAGTTTTTCCGACTGGGTGAAGGCGATCCGGCCTGAGCCGTGGATGGGCCGCACCGAGAAGATCGAGGCCTTGGTCGATCCGCATTGCGTCTCTGTCGTCACGGTAATCCGCTGATATGGATCGGTTCTATCCCCAACTTGGCTTGCCCCTGACGGCAGGGCCGCGCGCGGTCATCAAAGCTGTGGCCAAGGCCATGCATCCTTGGCTTCGCCGCCAACGCGGCCTGCGGCTGTCGCGGCGGCGCTTCTACCGCGACATGCTGAATTCCCACGATGCCGCGCGCGAGGCGGCAGGTGTGTCCCGGCCCTGAAGCGGCACCGGACCAACCCAATCACCCCCCAACAGCGCCCGGTTATGCGACCGGGCAGTTTCATTTCTGGAGACCAAACATGGCTGACTACTTCACTCACTTCTCCTGCCTGCTTGATGTTGGCACATCCCCAAACGCACTCGGCGCACACCAACTATTCACCAAGCTGCGCCTGGAGGATGGCGAGCTTGATGAACCCTTGTGCAGCGGATTCGAACTGACGCTTCAAGAAGGTGAAGCGGCACACATCCTGTGGATTCACGATGACGTTTCCGGCGACGTTGAGCAGGTCATCGGCTTCGTGCTGCGCCTGGCCCACGAATTTGACCTCAAGGGCTTATGGGGATTCGACTACGCAAATTCCTGTTCACGTCCGAGGGTGGGCGCATTTGGCGGCGGCGCGCATGTCATCGACCTCGGCGCGCGCACCACGATTGGGTGGACCAACACCAATGAGTGGCTGGCCAATGCGTTGAACGGGGAGGAGGCACATGCCTGACGTCATCTGCACAAATGTCTGCCAGTTCCCAGAGCTCTCCGATGCGGCCAAAGACAAAGCCCGCAGCTGGTATCGCGAACTCGGTCCCCATGACGATTGGTGGGATGCCGTTTATGACGACTTTGAGCGCGTCTGCGAAATCCTCGGCATCCGCCTCAAAACCAAATCCGCCCGCCTGATGGGCGGCGGCACCCGCCAAAAGCCCTGCATCTGGTTTTCGGGGTTCTGGTCGCAAGGAGATGGCGCGTGCTTTGAAGGAAGGGTCAGCCACGCCAAGGGTTCGACAAAGCGCATCCGCGACTACGCCCCGCAGGATACAACGCTGCACGGCATTGCCGACCGGCTGCAGGCTGTGCAACGGCGGCATTTCTACCAACTCTGCGCTGAGGCGGCCCACCGGGGCCACTACTATCACGAATACTGCATGACCGTAGAGGTCACGCGCGACAGCCAGACGGGCCAGGAGCCAACCAGCGACAGCGAAGACACCGTCACTGAGGCCCTGCGCGACCTTGCCCGCTGGCTTTACCGGCAGCTTGAAGCTGAACATGACCACCTCACCTCGGACCAATCTATAGAAGACGGGATCATCGCCAACGAATACACCTTCACGGAAGGCGGGCGGCGGTTTGGGTAGATTCAATATCGCCGACCTTGCAAAGTGTCAGAAAACTGCGTATATTTCTGACAGGAGATCGCCTTTGGAACGCTTGTCTGAACAGATCATACAACATGCCTTCGAATTACCGGAGGGCACGCCGCTTGCGGCGAAGGGGCTTTTGCATCTCGGATCTCGCGCTGCGGTCGATCAGGCGCTCTCGCGCCTGACGAGACGTGGACAATTGATCCGCGCAGGGCGGGGCGTCTATCTGATTCCTGTTCAGACGCGGTTTGGCCAGCGCAGCCCTTCCATTGAGCGCGCGATTGAGGCTTTGGCCCAACAACGGGGAGAGGTCATCGTCCCCAGCGGTGCCGCCGCAGCAAACTTACTCGGCTTGACGACTCAAGTGCCAATCCGATCAGTTTATCTGACGTCGGGACGCAGCCGAACACTGACGGTGGGCAAACAGTCCGTCGAATTGCGGCATACGCCGAACTGGCAGCTTTCGCTGTCGGGCAAAATGGCTGGCCAGGCCGTGAGGGCCTTGGCATGGCTTGGTCCGCAGGAGGCCGAAGGTGCCTTGCGGACATTGAAGGCAAAACTTCCGAGTGAAGTCTTGTTGGAGTTGGTCACGGCAGCACCACGGTTTCCAACCTGGCTGGCGCGTACTATCGGAAAGGTCGCGCATGGCTGAAATGTTTTTGAAGTTGAAAGCTGCGGATCGCCTCGATGTTCTGGGCGTTGCAGCAGACCGTCTTGGGCGGCCTTCGCATCTCTTGGAAAAGGATGTGTGGGTTGTCTGGGCACTCGAGGTCCTTTTTGCATCCCCAGTTAAGGACCATTTGGTGTTCAAAGGTGGGACTTCGCTTTCAAAAGCCTATGGTGTGATTGATCGCTTTTCTGAGGACGTCGATCTGACTTTTGACATCCGTGCGCTTGTCCCCGATTTGCTTGAGGGCCGCAATGATGCAATACCGGCGACCTCAAGTGAGGAACGGCGATGGTCACGCCGGGTACGCGATGTTTTGCCAATATGGGTTGCCGAAACTGTCCAGCCGATGATCCGCGCTGCACTTGTTGTGCAAGGAATTGATGCAATCATCCGGCTCGACGGAGAGAAAATTTTCGTTGACTATGAGCCCGTCACCAGAGGTACAGGCTACGTTTCACCCAGTGTCATGCTCGAATTTGGTGCCAGATCGACGGGCGAACCCGCGACCGAACGCGCTATCTTTTGCGACGCTGATGGTTTGGTTGAAGGTGTAAGTTTCCCCACATCGCGCCCACGGGTGATGCACGCTGAGCGGACATTCTGGGAGAAGGCGACGGCCATTCATGTGTTCTGCTTGCAAGAGCGCATGCGGGGCGATCGTTTTTCTCGACATTGGCATGACATCGCGCGTCTGGATGCCGCTGGGATTGTAGATATTGCCGTTCGGGATCATGATCTTGCGCATGCTGTCGCGCGGCACAAAGGCATGTTCTTTGCGGAAAAGGCTGCTGATGGTCGAAAGATTGACTATTTCTCCGCCGTTAACGGCGGGCTACAACTTGTCCCACGCGGAGCTACTCTTGATCTTCTAGCTGACGATTACCGGCGCATGGCAGAAGACGGACTTCTGGCTGCGGCGCCCGAACCATTTGAAGTTTTGATGCGGCAGTGCGCCGCCATCTCAGGTCGAGCGAACGCAGAACAGCGTACGACCTAAGCTCCGACAGGCCAACCTTACCTGTTCCCGTCGATCCACTTCGACATGAGCCCCTTGTCGCGGAAACACTCATCTGGCACCGCACGGCGTTTGATCCGGGCGAGGCGCTCGGCAAAGGCCACCTGCTTTGAACTCGGACGTGAGTCTGTCGCGGCGGCAGATTTCATCTGAGCCTGTGCATCGATCCAGGCGCTCAAGCTGCGCCGATCCTGCTGAACTTCCCAAGGCAACAGGGTCTGGTTCCGCAGCGCCAGTGACCGCGCATAAGCGATCTGGCGTGGCGTGGCGGACAGGGTGAACGTGGTTTCTTCCATGGGACATTTCCCTTGCAGCGTTGATCCTGTATATAGAACATATAGGGAACAAAATCAAGCGTTGCGTGTCGGATGCCGGGTTTTGAGAGGTAGAGGGCAGCCGGGGAGGGGCAGGCCGGAAGGGCGTCGAGAGAGTGCGCACTGGCGGTTTGACCCTGTCCCTCATCCTGGAGTTTCCCGATGACGTTTCAGACCGCCCTTGCAACCGTGCTGACGCCGGTTGCCCTTCTGCCATCCCCAGACACCGCCGCCGCCATCATCGCTGTGGCCGAGGCCTTGCAGCCCGATCTGGCGCAAGGTTTCCAGATCGACGCGCTGCGCTTGCGTCTGGAAATGGAACGCGCCTTCGGCGGCTCCGATGCTGCCGGCCTTTGGGATTGGAAACTGGCTTATGAGTCCTGCGAAGTGGCACTGGTCCTCTTTCTGCAGAAATTCGGCCGCCCGCTTTTGTCCCGCGCCGGATCGCCCGCAGCGCTGCTGCCGATCCTCGCCAAGGTGTCGAACCTGCTGCCGACCCATACCCGTCGGTCGGAGGAGATGGAGCGGTTTCAGCAATTTTCGACGCCACTGCCCATGGGGCTTGCGGCCCTCGCGGCGGCGCGGATCACCGGTAGCGATCTTGTCCTCGAGCCCTCGGCTGG
The DNA here is from genome assembly GCA_038231775.1 of Rhodobacterales bacterium. Taxonomy (GTDB): domain Bacteria; phylum Pseudomonadota; class Alphaproteobacteria; order Rhodobacterales; family Rhodobacteraceae; genus Stagnihabitans. The sequence continues at coordinate 4,463 of JBBRKS010000189.1, forward strand.
CACAGGCCTTCTGGCCATCCTGGCGAAAATCGCTGGCGGCAGTCTGATGCTGAACGAGCTTGCTGCGACCCGCGCTGATCTTCTGCGACATCTGTTTACGGGTAGGCCCGTCACCAGCTTTGACGCAGCCCAGATCGACGATCATCTCGATGCCAACATCCGCCCGAGCGTCATCCTGATGAACCCGCCGTTCTCGGCTGTGGCCAATGTCGATACCCGCAGCGTGAATGCCACCGCGCGTCACATCCGCTCAGCACTTGCGCGCCTCGTGCCCGGCGGGCGGTTGGTCGCCATCACAGGTGCTGGTTTTGCACGTGATGCGCCGACGACCTGGGGTGCGAGCTTCGCCAAACTGACCGAGGCCGCACATCTTGTCTTTACCGGTGCCGTGCATGGCTCTGCCTTTGCCAAGCACGGCACCAGCTTTGAGACGCGGATTTCTGTCTTCGACAAATGCCGCGGCGGAGAGTTGGGTGGCATAACTGCTGACCTTGCGCAGCCCATGGCCCCTGATGTCGCAAGCCTGATGATGCGGATCGCCACAGAGGTGCCGCCGCGCCTCGCACTGGAACCGGGCCCACCGGCAGGGCAGGGCCCTCGTTTCGTCTTCCCGGGAAATCTTTCCCGAACCGCTGGTGCCAGCGTGGGCAAACCTCGCACGCCCGTTGAAACATCGTCTTCACGGTCTCAGCCGTCGTTTCAGGCCGAAGACCTCGCCTACAGCTTGCGAGATGGCATCGAGGACGAGGTCACAGCGCGTCTGTCAGATGCGATCTACGAGACTTTCCGCCTGCAGGCGGTAGACATCCCCGGCGCTGTGCCGCACCCGACCAAGCTGGTGCAATCCGCCGCCATGGCCTCGGTCGCACCGCCAAAACCCAGCTACCGGCCGAAGCTGCCAACTTCTGTCTTGCGGGACGGCCTGCTGTCCGATGCCCAGCTTGAAACGGTGATCTATGCCGGTGAGGCGCATGGCGCGTATCTCGCGGGGACCTGGACCGTCGATGAAACGGGCGACATGGTTGCAGCCGCACCTGATGATGCCACCGATGCCATCCGCTTCCGCCGTGGCTTTTTCCTCGGCGATGGCACTGGCGCGGGCAAGGGTCGCCAATCGGCAGGGATCTTGCTGGATCACTGGGCCCAAGGTCAACGCAAGGCGCTCTGGATTTCCAAGAGCGACAAGCTTTTGGAAGACGCGCAGCGCGACTGGTCGGCGCTTGGCCAGGAGCGGCTGCTGGTCACGCCGCTGTCGCGTTTCGCCCAAGGCAAAGATATTCCGCTTTCGGAGGGCATCCTCTTCACGACCTATGCAACGCTGCGGTCGCAAGAGCGTGGGGCCAAGAAATCCCGCGTTGACCAGATCTTCGATTGGCTTGGGTCCGACTTCGACGGGGTGATCCTGTTTGACGAAAGCCATGCCATGGCGAATGCCGCCGGATCGAAAGGTGATCGTGGCGACACCGAAGCCTCGCAACAGGGCAGAGCGGGGCTGCGCCTGCAGCACAAGCTACCGAATGCCCGCGTGGTCTATGTCTCAGCGACCGGCGCGACCTCGGTTCACAACCTCGCCTATGCGCAGCGTCTCGGATTGTGGGGCGGAGAAGATTTCCCCTTCGCCACTCGCGCCGAATTTGTCGAGGCTATTGAGGCTGGTGGCGTCGCCGCCATGGAAGTCCTCGCCCGCGATCTGCGGTCCCTTGGCCTCTACACCGCGCGGTCGCTGTCCTACGACGGCGTCGAATACGAGATGCTGGTGCATGCCCTCACCCCCGAGCAGCGCGGTATCTACGATGCCTATGCCGGGGCCTTCGCGATCATTCACAATAACCTTGCAGCAGCGATGGAGGCCACCAATATCACTGGCGACAGTGGCGGCACTTTGAACCGCCAAGCCAAATCCGCCGCGCGCTCGGCGTTTGAATCCGCCAAGCAGCGTTTCTTCGGCCATCTGCTGACCTCGATGAAGACGCCGAGTCTGATTGCGGCCATCGATGCCGATCTGACAGCAGGCCATGCGGCCGTCATCCAGATCGTCTCAACCGGTGAGGCGCTGATGGAGCGCCGCTTGGCCGACATCCCCACCGACGAATGGAACGACGTCCGGGTCGACATCACGCCTCGGGAAAGCTGCCTTGATTACCTCGCCCATTCCTTCCCGGTTCAGCTCTACGAGCCCTTCACCGACAGTGAGGGCAATCTGTCGTCCCGGCCCGTCACCCGCGATGGCCAGCCCGTGGAATGCCGCGAGGCGGTGCGCCGCCGCGATGCGCTGATCGAACACCTGGCCTCATTGCCACCGGTGCCGGGGGCGCTCGACCAGATCATCCAGCGCTTCGGCACCGACATCGTGGCCGAAGTCACCGGCCGTTCGCGCCGCATCGTCAGGAAAGGCGAAGGGACTGCTGCCCGCCTAGTCGTGGAAAGCCGGGCCGGATCGGCAAACCTCGCCGAGACCGCCGCTTTCATGGATGACCAAAAGCGTATCCTGATCTTCTCCGAGGCAGGCGGCACGGGCCGCAGCTACCACGCCGATCTCGGGGCAAAGAACCAGCGTTTGCGGGTGCATTACCTCCTCGAGCCCGGCTGGAAGGC
>JBBRKS010000190.1:0-6997 GCA_038231775.1 Rhodobacterales bacterium
GCCTGACGATCAAGGTCCTGTTCAAGCTGCCGCTCAGGCAGACGACCGGGATGGTGGTCAGCTTGCTGAAGTTGGCGAGCCTGGACTGGACCGTGCCGGACTACACGACCCTGTGTCGTCGGCAGAGGACACTGGCGGTCCAAATCCCCTATCGGCGTGCCGATGGGCCACTGAACCTGCTTGTCGACAGCACGGGTATCAAGGTCCTCGGCGATGGCGAATGGCGGGCGCGCAAGCATGGTGTTCAGGGCCGACGCCCGTGGCGCAAGGTCCATTTGGCCATGGACCCGGCCACTTCGGACGTCCGAGCAGTGGAATCCGTCCCCAGCAGCAATGGCGACAGTCCGGTCTTGCCGGACCTATTGGACCATATCCCGGAAGGCGAAAAGATCGGCACTGTGGCCGCCGAAGGGGCCCATGACACCCGCCGCTGCCACACCGCCATCACCCTACGGCAGGCCACTGCGATCATCGCCATCCGCAAGAATGGACCACCGTGGACAGAGGACTGCCCGGCCGCGATCGCCAGAAACGAAACCCTGCGCGCCACCCGGCACGACGGCCGTGCATTCTGGAAGCGCTGGACCGGATGCCCTGCGCGAAGCCGGATCGAGGCGAAGATGCGGTGCCTCAAAGCCTTCGGCGAGCGCATCACCGCAAGGCACCCCGACAGCCAGACCGCCAAAATCCAGATCCCCATCGCCCTCATCAACCGCTTCGACGCCCTCAGCACAGCCGAGATCATTCGCGTGGCCTGACGCCAGCGGCGCAAGGTGAACTCATGCCTCAGGCGTGAGTTCTGCAACAACGCCCCCAAGTGTGAAAAAAGACTGCAGGATTCAAACTAAGGTGGAAAAATAGGGGGATAATTTTAGGACTCCAACCGGTAACTTGTTGGATTTCATCTCTATTTTTTGATTTAATGGTGCTGTGAGAGAGGATTGAACTCTCGACCTCACCCTTACCAAGGGTGTGCTCTACCACTGAGCTACCACAGCCGCCTTTTTCCGATCTTCCACTCAGATCAATCGGGTTCGGAAAACACCCGCCTGAACAAACACTTCCGTCTGCGTCGCACCGGCTGACCAAAGTCGTGTATCGGCCGACGAACAATTTAGCGACGTGGCGGCCAAAGGCGTGTGCCCTTGACTGCGTGGCGGCTGATTAGACGCAAAATTGTGCTGGCGCAAGTGCAATTTGGCTTCTGAACTGGACCCGTTCGCACCCATGGGTTAGACAGTCCGCCATGATGCGCGAACCTGTGCCTGACACCAAAGCCGTAGCAGCCTTAAACCGCGAAGATCGGTTGAAGGCGGCTCTCAAGGCCAATATGGGGCGCAGGAAGGCGCAGGCGAGGGCGCGGGCGGACGATACGACTGCGGACGACGAGACCGAAAAGCCGGGCGATGCGACCACGGCGGGAAATGAAAAGGAATAAGGCAGGCACATGGATTCCATTCTGGTCAAGGGCAACGGGGCTTTGTCGGGGGCAATCCCGATTGCAGGGGCGAAAAACGCCTGTCTGACGTTGATGCCCGCAACCCTGTTGTCGGAAGAACCGTTGACGCTGACCAACGCGCCGCGCCTGTCAGATATTGCGACGATGACGCAGTTGCTGCAGTCCTTGGGGGCAGAAGTCGCCAGCCTGCAAAACGGGCTGGTGCTGGCCATGTCCTCGCACAATATTTCAAATCACACCGCCGATTATGACATCGTGCGCAAGATGCGCGCCTCGATTCTGGTGCTGGGGCCGATGCTGGCGCGGTACGGTCATGCGGTCGTCTCATTGCCGGGGGGCTGTGCCATCGGGGCGCGCCCGGTCGATCTGCATCTGCAGGCTCTTGAGGCGATGGGAGCTGAACTTGACCTGCGCGATGGCTATGTCCACGCCAAGGCACCGGGGGGGCGTCTGCGCGGCGCTGTGGTCGATTTCCCGCTCGTCTCGGTCGGTGCAACGGAAAACGCGCTGATGGCGGCCACTTTGGCCAAGGGCACAACCGTTCTGAAGAATGCAGCACGTGAGCCTGAAATTGTCGATCTGGCCCGCTGCCTGCGCAAGATGGGCGCGCAGATTGAGGGCGAGGGCACCAGCACAATCACCATACAGGGCGTTGACCGGCTGAACGGGGCCACCCACCCTGTCGTGACCGATCGGATCGAACTGGGCACCTACATGCTGGTGCCCGCCATTTGTGGCGGTGAAATTGAATGCATTGGCGGCCGGTTGGAGCTGGTCGGCGCCTTTGCTGAACGGCTGGATGCGGCGGGCATGTCGGTCACCGAAACCGTGCGTGGCCTGAAAGTGGCGCGCAAGAATGGTCGGGTCCGGGCAGTTGATGTGATGACCGCCCCCTTCCCCGGCTTTCCGACCGACCTGCAGGCGCAGATGATGGCCCTGCTGTGCACTGCCGACGGCGTTTCGGTGCTGGAAGAGCGCATCTTTGAAAACCGCTTTATGCACGCCCCCGAACTGACCCGCATGGGGGCGCGGATCGAGGTGCATGGCGGCACGGCCACCGTAACCGGCGTGTCCAAACTGAAAGGGGCACGGGTCATGGCGACCGACCTGCGCGCCTCTGTCAGCCTGATCCTTGCGGCTTTGGCGGCTGAGGGCGAAACCGTGGTCAGCCGGGTGTATCACCTCGACCGCGGCTATGAGCGGGTTGAAGAAAAGCTGCGCGCCTGTGGTGCCCTGATTGAACGGATTGCAACCTGACATGGCCGACGCCCGCTTTCAGGATGCCGACGATGCCCCCCTGCGACTGATCGCGCAAGAGGCGGGCGATTTGCAGGTTATGGCGGCCCTGGTGCAGGACGCGGTGTTTGCCATCACCGAGATGACCTATTCCAAACGCCAACACCGTTTTGCCCTGCTGCTGAACCGCTTTCGCTGGGAAGATCGCCCGGCGGCGGAACAGGAAGGGCGGCCATTTGAACGGGTCCGCTCTCTGCTGGTTTTTGACTGTGTGCTGGGCGTGCGCAGCCAAGGCATCGACCGGGCCGACAAAGACACCATCCTGTCGTTGTTGTCGGTGACCTTTGCGGCGGATGACACCGGCGGCGGCGTTGTAGAACTGGTTCTGGCCGGTGATGGCCTTGTCGCCTTGCAGGTAGAGGCGCTGGAGGTCACGTTGACCGACGTCAGCCGACCCTACCGCGCAAACTCCGGCAAAGCGCCGGCACATGAAATCTAAGAGACTTGAGGGGGGCACGATGGGCAGACTGACGGGTAAAAAGGCGCTGGTGACGGCGGCAGGACAAGGGATCGGCCTTGCCACGGTTCTGGCCATGCACCGCGAAGGGGCAGAGGTCATCGGGGCTGACATCAACCCCGAGGCACTTGATAGCCTTGCGGCGCAGGGCATCACGACCCGCCTCTTGAACGTGCGCAACAAGGCCGCGGTCGAGGATGCCGCTGCGGAGATCGGCGGTCTTGACGTGCTGTTCAACTGCGCGGGCTTTGTCGCGGCGGGCAGCATTCTGGACTGTGACGAAGATCAGTGGGCCTTTTCGATGGACCTGAACATGACGGCGATGTTTCGCATGTGCAAGGCCTTCCTTCCGGCGATGATCGCCAAAGGTGGCGGGTCGATCATCAATATGGCCTCGGTAGCGGGGTCAGTGATCGCGGCACCCAACCGCTTTGTTTACGGCGCCACCAAGGCCGGAGTGATCGGCCTGACGAAGTCGATTGCGGCGGATTTCGTCACGAAAGGCATCCGCGCCAACGCGATCTGCCCGGGCACCGTTGAAAGCCCGTCGCTGGACCAGCGCCTGCGCGACACCGGGGACTACGAGGCCGCCAAGAAAGCCTTCATCTCACGTCAGCCGATTGGGCGCATCGGCAAGGCTGACGAAATTGCCAATCTGGTCGTCTATCTGGCCAGCGACGAATCCAGCTATACCACCGGGGTCGCGCATGTGATCGACGGCGGTTGGGCCAATATCTAAGGGGGAAACCACATGAAACTTTTGCGCCACGGTCCGGCTGGGGCCGAAAAACCCGGTCTTATGGCCGCTGACGGCACGATCCGCGATTTGTCTGGCCTTGTGCCCGATATCGGCGGGGCGGTGATTTCTGATGTCGGGCTTGCGATGCTGCGCGGTCTTGATACTGCGAGCCTGCCTGTTGTCGATCCGGCCACAAGGCTTGGCCCTTGCGTCGCGGGCACCGGCAAGTTCATCTGCATCGGCCTGAACTACTCTGACCACGCCGCCGAAACCGGCGCAAAGGTCCCGGTCGAGCCGATCATCTTCATGAAGGCCACCTCTGCCATCGTCGGCCCCAACGATCCGATCATCATCCCGCGCACCTCTGTCAAAACCGACTGGGAGGTTGAGTTGGCCGTGATCATCGGCAAAAAGGCCAAGTATGTCTCGGAAGACGACGCGCTGGACTATGTGGCGGGCTTTGCCGTCGCCAACGACGTCTCGGAACGCGCATTTCAGGCCGAACGGGCGGGCCAGTGGACCAAGGGCAAATCCTGCGACAATTTCGGCCAGCTTGGGCCGTGGCTGGTGACCCGGGATGAGGTTGCCGATCCGCAGAACCTGGGGATGTGGCTGACCGTGAACGGCGTTTCGCGGCAGAACGGTTCGACCACGACGATGGTGTACGGTGTCAAACATCTGGTCAGTTACCTTAGCCAGTTCATGACGCTGCACCCCGGCGACGTGATCTCGACCGGCACTCCTCCGGGTGTTGGTCTGGGTATGAAGCCACCCCAGTTCCTGAAAGCGGGCGACGTGGTAGAGCTGGGGATCGCTGGTCTGGGCCAGCAACGGCAGGACGTGATCGCAGACTAGGCGTGTGAAATGCGCGGGATAACACACGTGTTATCCCGCGTACGTGTTTGAAGTTATTGGATTTCTAGATTTTTGTTAAGGAAGATTTAACTTTTGTTTCACAGAGTCGGGGTGACCCCCGACCTACCAGACGCGTTCAGCAACCCCTGCGGCACGAGGATGTCCGTCGCAAAAGTGTGATGACACAGGCAGATGAAATCCTGTCAGGAACACCTATGTCAAAGGCAGATTCGGGATTCAGAGGTGACATATGCGTCTTTTCAGCAGTTTCGCGGTCTTTTTGGCGCTGGCCAGCCCTGCGGCGGCATTCCAGTCAAGCAATGGCTTTTTTGTCAGCCCGGTAGACGCGCAGTCTTTTGAGGTCCACTACCGGCCCTTTCAGAACGTGACCAATTATTGGTGCGGTGCAGGTGAATACGTGATCGACGTGTTGCACATGCCAGCCACCACCCGGGTTTACCGCGCCTCGCCGGAACCACGCAAACAGGCTTCGGGCATCGTGTTCACGCTGAACCCCGCAAATGCTGCGCCGGGTGCCGGGATCAAGAATTTCGGATCAGGCGTCAAGGATGGGTCAGTTGCGGCCGGCCACGCATCGGGGGCGTTCTGCGATGTCTTCGATACGTTCCCGTTTTTCTGATCTGCGCGGTCGGCTAAGGCGGTTCGGGGCATCGCGGTCTGATCTGCCGCAAGGCCGGGCTTTGTCGGTTCGCGCAAGTATAACGGACGCGACCCCTATCTGAGGGTCGCGCACGCGTTGGGCAGTGCATTCGGCAAGTGACCTCAAATGCTGCCTGAGAAGAACCTTCGCAAACTCTGTTTTGGCGGGACCGAAAGATTGGAGCCAATCTACAAAGTCGGCGCAGATTGTCGTACCACCCGCCGAAAGACCAACCCCGCCGCGCGAGGCGGCCCTTTCAAAGCATTCCAGGTGGTCAAACAGCCCCTGAATCGCCAAACACGGTTACACGCACCAGCCCCCGCCAAGCAGTGCCGGGACACATCCCGCGCTGGCAAATGCGATGACAAGCCGCCAATTCCCCCTTGCCCCCGCCCCGGCGCACCTTTAAACGGAAGCCGTCGGAGGCGTGGCTGAGAGGCCGAAAGCACTCGGTTGCTAACTGAGCAAGGGGGGAACCCCTTCGTGGGTTCGAATCCCACCGCCTCCGCCAATAACTTCCCTTAAGCCATTGATTTCATGTATAAAATCTGGATGCTTGAAAATAACTTCCCCCAAAACTTCCCCATTTTTCGTCGGATGCCCCCGGATTTCGTTGGATTTCGGCCCTAAGCCAAGGATGTAAGTTTCGGCTAAGGCCCCCTGCTACAATCGCTACAATTGCTACAAAGCGGCCAGAAAGGCGCGGCCAAAAGGCCAACGCCCCGCTAAGGGCTTGGCGGCTAGGCGTGCAGTTCATCGAGACGGAACAGGTAAGCAAGATTATCGGCCCGATGTTCGAACCGCGCTGATTTTCATTTTGACTCACCCAGAGTGCTTTTGCACAATGAAAGCTGCGGGACCTTCGGCCGGAAGGTGGTCAATATGTTAGATAGCGCCGAAAAAGCGAGCTTGCTGCACCTGATTGAGTGCCTTGAAGCATCACCTCCGATGGAAATTGACCGCTTGGTAAAGCTGCGCAGTGCTCAAAGATTTGACCATATCGGCTACTATGTTAAGCATGGCCGCAGCGCGGATGCGGAAACAAAACGAAATCATAGCGAAATTTGGCGCGCACGCGCTTTCGACGGGCTAAACTTGGATCCAGTAAACGGACACCTCCAAATCCGTGACCAAAACCAAGATTTATCTTGGCAGGTGATGATGTGCGGTCGGTTTTTTGAAGATTGGTTTGAGCGCAGCCACACCATGGCACCGCACTATGCAGAAAGAATCTGCATTCTCCTTCGGCGCGCTAAGGAAACTGGTTTGGAAATCGAATTCTTGAAGGCCTATCTTCGTCACTTTGGCGAAATGACTGCGGCCAACCCAAACCGTTCTCTATCGACGTCAAACCGATCCCTGCACGATCGGGCCAAGAAACTTGGTATCGTTTGAGTTTAGCCGAACACGTTGTAAATCGTCTGGCTGAAAGTGAGTCAGAAGGGCCAGATTTCATCCAACAGAGCGCGCAATATGGTTCGTTGCGTCAAGGCTTTTGTTCTGGGCACCTCGATTTTTGACTGTTTTCGC
>JBBRKS010000191.1:0-6982 GCA_038231775.1 Rhodobacterales bacterium
AAACAAAAGAAGTTCAAGGCTGTCTTCATCGAGCCATTCCGGCAAGGGCCACTTGAGCCCGGCATGGCGCGCCCGATGAATATAGCTTCCGACGCTCCCCTAGCTCAGACCGAGGGAAGCGGCAATGGCCCGCTCGCTCAGGCCTTGCCCAATCTTCAATCGCAAAACATCTCGTATCCGGCGCATGTTCAAACGTCCTGTCGGCATCAAGCCACTCCTTCATTCCTGAAGGCGCAACTATCCTCAAGTTGCCGACCAGACCTGCCCGCGATCCCGCGAAATCAGTGCCCAGCTTCACGCGAAATGACTGCCCATGATCCCGCGAAATCGATGCCCACCATCACGCGAAACACGCAGGTTTTGAGTTCTGCGGGGCTATGGACGGCGAAAAATGGACATATGCGGCCTCGATCCCGGCTTGTGCTTCAGGTGTGGCGGTTCAGGTAGGCGCGGGTGAAGCGGGCATAGCCGTCGGCTGTCACCTTCAGATGGGCGCGGATTTCATGGTGCAAAGCGGGCAGGTGGTGGAAGGGCACGGCGGGATAGGCGTGATGTTCGACATGGTAGGGCATGTTCCAGGTGACAAAGCGCACAACGGCGTTGGTCAGCGTGGTGCGGGTGTTCTCCAGCATGTTGGCGACCATCGGGCAGTCGCCATGTTCGGCCAGCAGGTACAGGCGCAAAAAGGGCTGGCCTAGCAGGATGGGGATCAGCCACAGCCACAGGGCAAGGCGGGGGAGGGTCAGCAGGATGACAAGGTACAGCGCCGCCATTGCGCGTGCTTCGGTGATCATCCGGGGCTTGGCGCTGGCGGGCAGATAGCGGGCATCGGTGCGGCCAAGGCACAGGCTGGCCAGCAGGGTCAGTTCAGCGCGCCAATAGGGAATGCCTGACACATGCCAGACCCATTGGCGCAGGGTCTGCGGCTTGGGTCCATCCAGTTCGGGGTCAAGGCCGGGCAGGTTGGTGTGGCGGTGATGGGCAAAGTGGAAATAGCGAAACCACTCAAACGGAAGGATCAGGATCAGGCCACAAGCGCGGCCGATCCAGTCGTTGAGGGTCGGGTTGGCAAAGGGCGTGCGGTGGGTCGCCTCGTGTTCAAGCGTGAACAGGAAGACCAGAACGATGCCCTGAACCGGCACAGCAAGGGGCCAGAGCGGGGTGGTCAGGATCAGGGTTGAGGTGATTGTGACAGCCGCCAGATGCCCCGCCAAGTGGCGCAGACCTGCGGTCGTAGAGGTCTGTGTGAGGCGGTCGCGCAGGGCGTCTGGCAGAGCCGCGATGAGGGATTTGTGGTCGGGTTCCATTGCGGTGAGTTTAGCCGGGCGCAGGGGGTGCGGCAAGGTGGCGGTGTTTGGGCGGGTTGTGGAGGTGCGTGCGGGGGGAGCGGCAAGTTGTGATGTTTTGACGGGTTGCGCAGGGGGGGGTACGCGGTGTGTGTGCCGGGGGCAGCGGTAAGGTGGCAGTGTTTTGACGGGTTGCGGAGGGCGGCGCGGGGCGTGTGTCATGGGGGGGCGGCACGATGGTGGTTGGGCGGGTTGCCCGAGGGATGTGCGGGGTGCGTGGCAGGGGCCCGTCGATCTGCAAGGGGCGAACGGGGGCGGGGCGTTTGGTGGCGCGCTGGCGGCATTTTTGGCCGGTTTCGGTGCGGTTGGGTTGGGGGCGTGGGTTTGGGGGTGCGGCAGGCTCTCGACAGGCTTGGGGGGCCGTGCGAGGTTTGGCGGATGAGCAAAATCATCATCATTGGCGCTGGGCTGCTGGGCGCTGCGCTTGCCTATACTCTGGCGCGGGCTGGGGCGCGGGTGACTGTGCTGGAGGCGGGGTTGCAGGCGGCCTCGCAAGCCTCTGGCCGGTCGTTTGGCTGGATCAACGGCAGCTTCTATCTGAACGCCGCGCATCATCATCTGCGGGTGGCGGGGATGGCGGCGCACCATCGGCTGGCGCGCGATCTGGAAGCCGGGCTGTGGCAGTGGCCGGGGTGTTTGTGGTGGGAGGATGCGGCTGGGCTGGACCAGATGGCGGGTGCGCTTGGTGCACTCGGCTATGAAGCGCGCGAGGTTTCTGGGGCCGAGGTTGCGGTGATGGAGCCTGCGATAGCTATGCTGCCAGAACGGGCGTTGTATTTTCCGCAAGAGGGCTGTGTGGATGCAGCGGCCTTGACGCGGGCCTTGCTGCGCGGCGCTGTGGCTGCGGGGGCAGAGGTGCTGTTCGGCTGGCCTGTGACCGGCTTGGTGCAGCGCGGTGATTGTGTTTGCGGGGTGCGTACGGTTGGGGGTGAGATGGCGTGCGATCAGGTGATTGTTGCGGCGGGGACTGGCGCTGCCGCATTGCTCGCCGGGGTTGGGTTTGATCTGCCGATGTTGTCGCGTCCGGGGCTGATCCTGACGACGCAGCCGGTGGCACCGATCTTGCATCATATTCTGGCACTGCCGGGGCAGGATGTGCGGCAGGATGCGTCGGGTCGGATGATCGCGCCACTGGCAGCGCATCATCAGGCCGATGGGGCCGAGACTGCACCAGCTGACCCGCAGGCCCGGGTGGCTGTGGCCTTGGCGGCGTTGAACGGCCTGTTCAAGGGGGCTGACCTGGTGGCCGAAGAGGTGGCGCTGGCGTTTCGTCCGGTGCCTCGCGACGGGTTGCCTGCCGTGGGGCCGGTGTTGCCCGGGTTGTGGCTGGCGGTGATGCATTCGGGTGTGACGCTTGCGCCTGTGGTGGCAGAGTGTCTGGCGGCAGAGGTTTTGGGGGGGCAGGCGGACCCGATGCTTGCGGCTTTCCGCCCCGTTCGGTTCAGGGTTTGACGGGCTGCGTTCTGGCCCGGTGACTGGTTGGCTGCGCGCGCCCCGGACCCCCAGCGGAATATTTGAACCAGAATGAAAGGGCAAAAACACGCCTGCCGATTTCATATTGGGTCAAATAGTCCCGCCGGAGGCTTTTAGGTTCGTCTGGGTCACTGACCTTTGGCGGAAACGAAAACGGCGCACCCTGGGCGCGCCGTTTTGGATATGGGTGTCCGCGCGCGCCGTCAGCGGCGGAAAATGCCGATCAGCATGCCGACCAGACCGACGCCGACCATACCGCCGCCGATCTGGCCGATCAGCCGGGCGTTGGCGATGGTATCCTCGGGAGTTCTGGCCAGTGGAATGTACGGGATGGCGAAAAACGCCGCCACCCCGAACAGGACCAACACCAGACCGCCGCGAAACAGGCCGGATTTGAGCGGGCCCATCTTACGCCTTCAGGATCGAGCGTCCGGCATAGGTGCCGATATCTCCCAGCATCTCGTCAATCCGGATCAACTGATTGTATTTGGCAAGGCGGTCAGAGCGCGACAGCGAGCCGGTCTTGATCTGGCCGCAGTTGGTGGCAACCGCCAGATCGGCAATCGTCGAATCCTCTGTCTCACCGGAACGGTGGCTCATCACGTTGGTGAAGCCTGCGCGGTGTGCCATGTCAACGGCGGCGAGGGTTTCGGTCAGGGTGCCGATCTGGTTGACTTTCACCAGCATGGAATTGGCGCAGCCTTGCTTGATGCCCATCTCAAGCCGCTTGGGGTTGGTCACGAACAGATCGTCACCGACGAGTTGGATTTTCTTGCCCAAGGTGTCGGTCAACAGTTTCCAACTGGCCCAGTCATCTTCCGAACAGCCGTCTTCTATGGAAATGATCGGGTAATCGGCGGCGAGACCGGCAAGGAAGGCCACGTTTTCCTCGATGGACAGCGATTTGCCTTCGCCCTTCATCTCGTACCGGCCACCTTTGAAATATTCGGTCGCGGCACAGTCGAGCGCGAGGTAGATGTCTTCACCCGGACGGTATCCGGCTTTTTCGATGCTTTTGAGGATGAAATCCAAGGCGTCGCGGGCCGAGGACAGGTTGGGGGCAAAGCCGCCCTCGTCACCGATGCCGGTGTTGTGGCCTGCGGCTTGCAGTTCCTTCTTCAGGGTGTGGAACACCTCTGACCCCATGCGGATCGCCTCGCGGATGTTGTCCGCGCCGACCGGCATGATCATGAATTCCTGAATGTCGATCGGGTTGTCGGCATGTTCGCCGCCGTTGATGATGTTCATCATCGGCACCGGCAGAACGCGGGCCGAGGTGCCGCCGATGTAGCGGTACAGCGCTTGGCCGGTGAATTCGGCAGCGGCCTTGGCGACGGCGAGGGACACGCCGAGGATGGCGTTCGCCCCAAGGCGGCCCTTGTTGTGGGTGCCGTCCAGTTCGATCATCGTCATGTCGATGCCGACCTGTTCGGTCGCATCAAAGCCGATGATGGTTTCGGCGAGTTCGCCGTTGACGGCGGCCACCGCCTCCAGCACGCCTTTGCCGAGGTAGCGCTTTTCGTCGCCGTCGCGGCGTTCGACCGCCTCATGCGCACCGGTTGACGCACCCGACGGCACGGCGGCGCGGCCCATCGCACCGCTTTCCAGAATGACGTCAACCTCAACCGTGGGGTTGCCCCGGCTGTCAAGAATCTCGCGGGCGTGAATGTCGATGATCGTGCTCATGGGAAGGCTCCAACGGCGAAGGGGTGCTCTTACGCCTTCCTTTAGCTGGCCTTTGTAACAAGGGGAAGGGTTTTGGCGGGTGAGGCCGATCTGGCGAGGGCGCGGGTGCGCGCCCGTTCGCGGGCGAAGGAATACAGGCCTGAACCGATGATGACGGTGGCCCCCAACAGCGTCAGGCGGTCGGGGTATTCGGCAAAGACGATGGTGCCGACGAGGATGGCAAAGATCAGGCGGGAATAGCGGAACGGCGAGACGACAGAGACTTCGCCGGTGCGGGTGGCTGCGGTGATGACCCAGTAGCCTGCGGTGCCGAAGATCAGCGCGCCCAACAGCATGAACGACTGGCCAAGATCGGGGCGCACCGGGGTCTGGAACAGGGTCATCCCGAAGCCGAGAAACGCCACCGAAGCGACGCCCCAGGCAGAGACCTGGCTGGTGGAAACCTCTGCCGGGATGGCGCGGGAGGCGAGGTCGCGCACGCCAAGGCCCACGACCGTCAAGAGCACCCACAAGCCTTGCGGGCGGAACCCGTCAAAGCCGGGGCGGATCACCAGCAACACGCCGCAAAAGCCTGCGGCAATCGCGGTCCAGCGGCGCCAGCCGACTTTTTCACCCAAAAACAGCGCCGCCCCCATGGTCACCGCCAGCGGCATTGCTTGCAGGACGGCCGACACGGTGGCGAGGGGGACGGCGGCGATGGCTGTCATATAGGCGAAGGTGCCGGTCATCTCACCCACATTGCGCAACAGGATCGTGGGATGCAGGGCGCCGCGGGTGAAGGTGCGCTTGCCTTCAGCGCGGGCGAGGGCGCTGAAAAAGGCCCAGCCAAACAGGCAGGTGACCAGAAGAATCTCGCCGGTTGGCAAGCTTTGGGTTGAGAATTTGAGGAACATATCCTCGATCCCGAACAGGGCCATCGAGCCGGTCATCAGAGCGATGCCGCGCAGGTTTTCGGCGGCGGTCATGGTGGCGCGGGCGCGAAATTGAGTATTTGGACCTGAATGAATGGGGTCACGAGGGGCGCGCAGTCTTGTGATCGGGTGGGGTCTGGTTGCGGTCTGGGCCGGTTTGATCAGGGGCCGGGCTGTCGGCGTTTTTTGGGTCGGGGGGGGCATTTCCTTGGTCAGGCTGGGTAAACTCAGCCCCGGCGCGGGCGGGCACGCCGAGGAGTTCAAGGCGGTGGCCGATCAGGCGGTAGCCAAGGCGGGCGGCAATTTTTTCCTGCAACGCCTCGATCTCGGCATCGACAAATTCGATGACATGGCCAGAATGCACGTCGATCAGGTGGTCGTGGTGATCGCGCTCGGCATCCTCGTACCTCGCCCGGCCGTCGCCAAATTCGTGCCGGTCCAGCAGGCCCGCCTCTTCAAACAGCTTTACGGTGCGATAGACCGTGGCCAGCGAAATGCGCGGGTCGATCCGGGCAGCGCGCAGGTGCAGTTCCTCGACATCGGGGTGATCTTCGGCCTCGCCCACCACGCGGGCGACAACGCGGCGCTGGTCGGTCATGCGCAGCCCCTTGGCCACAGAGCGGGCGATGATGTCGGTCATGGCGCTGCCTTTCGTTTTGAGGCGTGTAGGACAAAGCGGGGCATCCTGCCAGAGATTTGATGCGGGGGGCGGCGCTATGGCTTGACCCTGCGGCACAATGGCGGAAAGGGTGGCCGCGCACATCAGGGGGCGGACATGCGCAAGGACAGGCTGGACGGTTTGGGGTTGGCCATGCTGCTGATGGTGGCTTTGGTTCTGGCTGCCAACCAGATCATCATCAAGATCGTCGACCACGGGTTGCAACCGGTTTTCTTTGCCGGGGCGCGATCTGCGCTGGCGATTGTCTTTGTCGGCGGTTGGCTGTGGTACCGTGGCCTGCTGGGTCGGGTGCGTTGGGCCGATCTGGGGCCGGGTGCCTTGATCGGCACGGTGTTCGCGGTCGAGTTCATCGGGCTGTTTGTGGCACTTGACCTGACCACCGTGGGCCATTCCGCCCTGATCATGTATTCGATGCCGGTCTGGATGGGGGTTCTGGCGCACTTTTTCATCCCCGGAGAGCGGGCGACGCCGATCAAGGCGGCAGGATTGGCACTGGCGTTTCTGGGCACCGCCTGGGCCATCACGGCGCGCGGCGGATCAAACGCCGGGCAGGTCAGCTGGCTGGGCGATTTCTGCGCGCTGATCGGGGCCTGGGGCTGGGCGGGCACCGCCTTT
Source organism: Rhodobacterales bacterium (assembly GCA_038231775.1). Classification (GTDB taxonomy): domain Bacteria; phylum Pseudomonadota; class Alphaproteobacteria; order Rhodobacterales; family Rhodobacteraceae; genus Stagnihabitans. The sequence goes on from JBBRKS010000191.1 coordinate 6,711, forward strand.
ATCGCGCGCACCAACCGCAGATTGCAGGCGGCCGGGCCTGAGGCGCAGTTGTTCTGGATGGTTCTGATCTCTGCCCCGGTGCTGTTGGCCGTCTCACCCCTGTTCGGACCGCTGATCCGCGAGGTCACGCCGATGGATTGGGTCTGGCTGGTCGTGCAGGCGTCGGTCGTGGTGGCGGGCGGGTTCATCACGTGGCTGTGGCTGTTGTCGATCTACCCGACCTCTACCGTGGCCTCTTTTTCGTTCCTGACGCCGATCCTGTCGATTCTGAT
>JBBRKS010000192.1:0-6978 GCA_038231775.1 Rhodobacterales bacterium
GACCTGTCAGCCCAAGCCTGACTCCATGAAACCGTCGGTCAAACCAGCTGCCCGCCTTCGTGTGGAATCGCTGCCCGCGATGCCGTGGAATGAGTACCCGCGATCGCGTGGAATCGATGCCCTTCTTCCGTGGAATACGCAGCGCCTTCGGGTCGAACTGGTCGAACTGGACTGCCCCGGACTGAACCGCGCCAATGCCATGCTGATGACCGTGCTTGGCCCAGAGGCCGCTCTTATCCATGCCCCTCTGACGGCCCTGAACGCGGCAGGCTACGCGTCCGGCACCCGCGCGCAAATCGAAAGCGATGGCACAGTGCTGGCTACCGACTATGTTGCCGCCCGTCGTTTTTAGGCAGACCTAAGCCGCCGGGTCGAGGGCTTGTTCAGCCAAGTTGATGTCCTGCTCGCGCCCAGCGTGCACTTTGTGTGCCCCCGATGAAGACCCGGTGATCATCGACGATCAGGACAGCGAGATGCTGTCCAGCGGTTTTGCCAATCTCACCGGCCACCCCTCGTTGAGCCTTCCGTGCGGCGCAATTTACGGATTGCCCGTCGGCATCCAACTGACCGGTGCTTTGGGCCAAGACCGGCGCCTGCTGTCTATTGCAGCACAAATCGCATCTGCGCTGCGGGTTTGACCCTTTCCCTTTGAAGACGCGCCGATCAAGGATCGGGAGTGCTTTCGGTCCAGCGCTGTATCCATTGTTAACGTGGTGCGTTGCGAGGGCCTGATGGCGCGATCATTGAGGAGATTTTCGCCACATGGACATGCCTGCCGCATAGAGTCAGCGGGGCGATGCGGAGTTGCTGAGAGCCAGGATTCTGGCAATCCGCAAAACAGACTTATGCGGAACTGATTTAGACGCAACACGACACCAAGACGGATCGGGTGAAACTACTGGGCCAGCGCCTCAAGGCAAGGAACTCGGACCGCCAGATTGCGGTGTTCCAGTTTCGTGGCGCCGCACACAGAATCCCCGTCACCAAGGTCGCAGGATAAGTCCGACCGGGATAACGAAAAGTAAGGCCCAAAAACGATTTGTGCGATAGAGCCGTTTCAGGGCAGAACGCGACTCCCTATCCGGCCGACAATCTTGGGATCACGCCTCTTAACGTCCTCTGCGTTTGAAGGCGAACCGGCAGAGGTAAAAGTGTCTGCGGCGGTAAAGTAAAGCGCCTCCCTTGCAGCTTTCCAGGTAGAATTTGTACCGATCCGGGCCAACGATCTCAACCGCGCGGTCGTGATTGGCTTTCAGACCATCCGCCCAAGCTGCAAGAGTTGCTGCGTAGTCTTCAGGTCGGTTCTCCATCGACACAAGTTCAAGATACGGGTGTGCGGCTTCGATGACCTCGGCAATTTCCGGCAGATCGCTTTCCGGAAAAACGTCGTGGATCCGAATCCTTTCGCGGTCTGAAGGGCGCGCATCACCCCACGTCATGGTTTGCAGGGAAATCCGCCCATCCGGGGCCAACCATTCCGCACACCGTTCAAAATATCCGGAATAGGTCGCCAGCCTTTGCTCTCGCGTGCTGCCGGGGCGGACGAAATGTTCGAAAGCGCCGACGCTGACGATGGAATCGAAGGGCTGATCGGGTTGGTAGTGTTCATAGCTTAAAAGCTGCGAGGTCACGTTCGGAATATTCAGGCTGGCGATATGGGCGTGCTGCAGCGGGCTAAGGGTCAACCCATATGCCGCCGCAGCACCGCGCCCAAGCACTGCGGTTTTCATCAGGGTTCCCCAGCCGCATCCGACGTCAAGCACCCGGCTTCCTTTCGTCACGCCAGCAGAGTCGAAGTGGTGGTCGATTTTATTTTGTTGCGCTTCATCCAGGGTCATGCCGGGCCTTGCATAGCGCGCAGCCGTGTAGGTCATGCTTTGACCCAGCCACAGCGCAAAAAATGCAGCAGGCATATCGTAGTGAAATTCAATCGCGTCCTGCGACGCACCAGCGTTTGACCCTGTCATGTTATTTCTTGCTCCGTACAAGTTCGTTCAGGCTGGTGGCGATGACGGTAAGGCTGTCGTTCACATCCAGAAATTCGTCAGGCATCAACACGCCTGTCAATTGTTCAAGCCGTTCAACAAGATAGACCTGACCCAACGAGTCGATGCCAAGCGTTTCCATCGTATCCGCTTCGCTGATGTCGCCTGTCACAAGGCGCGACGGAAGATCGGCTTCGGATGCCAGAGCGCGCATAACTGCCACAACGTCCTGCGCTGTCCACGTCGTGTTTTTGTCTTGATCCATCATAGCTGTCCGTCCCGGTATTGCGCCGCTGTCAACTGGCGCATGAGTTTGCCGCTGGATGTCCGCGGCAGGCGTCCACCCTCTACACTTCTGATCAGGTCGATCTGCAAGCCAAGTTCCTGCATGACGGCAGACGCCACCTTACGGGCGTCCTGATCCGTCCAGGTCGGGCTTTCGACCAAAAGGATGATCTCTTCCTTGCCGAAATCGGCCCGCAGGTTGGTAAAGGCCGCAACACGCCCTGTGCGCAAGCCCAGCGCACCTTCGGCAATCGCTTCAACAAGCGCGGCAGGGTAGCTTTCCGCGCCGCGTTTCAGCACATCTTTTCGACGGCCGGTGACGTACAGGTTTCCGTCCCGAAGAACGCCTAGATCGCCTGTGTCAAACCAATCACCCGCCGCACGTCGGGGCTGACCTAGATAGCCTGATATGACCGACGCACCCCGTACCATCACGCTGCCTTCCTTGCCTTGCGCGACAGAGTGGCCCGCGTCATCTGTGATCTGAACATCCAGACCGTCCAGAACAGGTCCGCACGACACGACCCCGTCCGTTTCAGTCCACGCAACTCCGGGGTTGCCGCAAGCGATGCCCACGACCGTTTCAGCCATCCCGTAGGTGGGTTGCAAAACGCCGCTGGCAAGACCCGCCGTCACATACGCCTCTTCGAATGCGCGCAGGACGCCCGGGAAAACCGTTTCGCCGCCGATCCAGGCATACCGCAGAGACTTAAGGTCCACCGCCGTCGCCCGCCGTCGTGCCAACAATCTAAGAGCGGTCGGCGGTGCTGTCGTCACAGTGCCTTTCTGGGTCGTGATGGCCTCAAGCCACGCGGCAGGTCTGCGGACGAAATGGTCGGTTTCGATCAGGACAAGGTCTGCCCCACACCGCAAAGACAAAAGGACCGCCATCAACCCCATATCGTGATAAAGCGGTGCCCATGAAACCATGCGGTCCTGATCGGACATCGCGGTGCGTTTCACAAGCGCGTCCAAGTTGGATTGCAATTGGCCGAAAGTCACTTCGGCACCACGCGCATCGCCCCCGGTGCTGCCCGACGTGAATTGCACAAAGGCCAAATCCGCAGAGGCGCGTGCTGTTAGGCGCGCCTTTGCCATCCCTGTGTCGATGGAAGCAGTGTCAAAGCTTGGCAGATCGACGCTTTCGATGCCTGCGGTCAATTCGTCGCCAAGCTGAGAGGACGGCCGCTGGATGATATACCGTGGCTGCAAGACAGACAGAACCTGTTTGATGCGGTCCTGCGACCGCTCGGTTCCAGTGCGCCCGGCGTAGCTTGGCAGGATACAGAACGCCAGTCCGGCCAGCCAGCAGCCAAGCATGGCTGCCACCTGATCCTGCCCATTGGTCAACCAAAGTGCCACTCTGCCATTCGGCACATTGTCTGAACGCTGCAACGCGTCTGCCAGCGCAGCGGCCTGAGCCAGAATGGTTTCACACGGAACGTCGACGCCATTTGGATAAGAATTGCCGATGAACGTGCACGATTTCGGCCATTGCAGTTGCACCACGTAACCCCATTTCATCACGACCCTTGATGCTTGGCGCAGTCAGGCCAGATTGTCCAGTTGCGCGGCAAGCCCAAGGACGCAGTGGGCGCCGGGTTGCACTTTAGCACTTTGTTCGGTCGTGGAGGGCAATGCCGAACGGCATGTAGATGACCTTAGGGCGCTGGTCGTTAAGATCCGGGAGATGGGGGAAGTTCCGCCACGACAATGTTTGTGCCACTCAGCCAGTTACATGCGATTACAATACTGGAAAGCCGAAAGCGCGGCCCAAGTACGGGCCGCACTGCAAGACTTGGGGTCTTAGGCCTTCAGTTTATCGACCACGGCGTTCGCGAAAGCCTGAATCATCGCCTTGTAGTATTCGTCGCTGCTGGCCTTCAGAGTCGTCATGTCAATCGTGGGCGCCAGAAACGTCTTGGCCTGATTGACGTCAATCGTCAGCGTGTAGTTGTCAAAAAGCTTGTGCTGCTTGTCGTCCAGAATGTGAACCAGGCCCACAAGCTTGGTGTCAGCGATTCCCGCACTTTCCGTGTAAGAATTGCTCAACTCCACCGCGGAAATATCCACAGTGATCTTGGCACCATCTTCCGACAAACGGTCGACCAGCAAAGCCGCGATGGCATTCTTCAGGTCATCGGCGATGTGGTTGAATCGTTGCGCTGCGGCCGTGTTCGTCACAGCCGGCAGGTCGATCGTCACATCGACCGAAGCGATTGTCGCAGCGGCAAAAACAGGTGCGCCGAGGGTCAGGAACGCGATGGCGGTGGTCAACATAAGACGTTTCATGTGGGTCGGTCTCCGGTTTGGCACAGGTCCGAAACGGGCCTAATGCGAATTCTGTTCATGCAGGACTAACGCACGAACTGGCTAAATGGTTCCGTCATGGTTTGGCCGGGGCAGATCGTGCGCAAAATAGACCAATGCCACCTTTGGCCTCGTCAAAGTTAACCATTTCGTCTGGCTGGTAAGATATTCACCTGGCTTGCCATTGATTGACCCGTTGAAAAACGCCTTGGATGCGCCTGGTGCTGCGACAGTGAAGTAAAGGCTGGAGAGGCTGCAGCGCGGCTGGGGGTTAACGCCAAATCTATTTGTGAGTGCAAAATTGTGTTTCCAAAGCTCTTGAAGGCTCTGGGCAACGGGACCAATCTGGCGGTTTAACAGCAGCGCCAGAGGAAGGAATTGCGCGCGTGGCCGAGAAGCGCGGCAGGTTTTGTCGCAAAACTTTTCGCCGTCCTTATAGCACACCGCTGTTGCAGCGCCCTTTGCGAGAAACGAGTTTGCAAGTCGGGCGGCACTCCGATCACTCTGGCTGTGAGGACTTCGGTAAAAAGCCATGATCCGCAAAAAAGGCTGCTGCCAGCAGCGTTACCGTCTGGCAGCATTTTTCAGGTCATGCAGATCGCCAAGTCAGCCGATAGGCAAATTCAAGCACTTGGCACTGTCTGGGACAGAACCATTTCAGCTTACCACAAAGCCAGACCCCGCGACTGTTGCCTTGGTGATGGCATCGAAATCCCACGCTATTCCAAGGCCGGGTACGTCCGACGGGATGGCATAGCCATCCGTTATCCGCATCGGTTCGGTTGTCAGGCTGTCGATCTGCGGGATGTATTCGACCCAGCGGGCATTGGGAACGGCCGCGCACAGCGACACATGTAGTTCCATCAGGAAATGTGGGCAGACCGGCACGTTGAAGGTTTCCGCGAGGTGCGCCACCTTCAGCCAAGGGGTGATTCCGCCAATCCGCGCCACATCGACCTGCACGATGGAGCAGGCCCCGCGTTGCAGATATTCACGGAAATGCTGGGTTGAATACAGGCTTTCGCCCACGGCGACCGGCAAAATGGTGCTGTTGGACAGGCGTTCATGGCTGGACAAGTCGTCGGCGGGCAGCGGTTCCTCCAGCCATGCGATGTCCAGTGGCGTCAGGCAGCGGGCGCGGCGGATCGCCTCGTCCACCGTAAAGCGTTGGTTGGCGTCTGTCATAATCTCAAACCCCGGTCCTACCGCTTCGCGCACTGCGGTCAGGCGGGCGACGTCTTCAGACACATGCGCGCGGCCGATCTTGATTTTGGAGCCTCCAAAGCCCGCCGCCTTGGCACGCAAGGCGTCCTGAACCAGTTCGGCGGTGTCGATGTGCAGCCAGCCGCCTTCGGTGGTGTAAAGCGGTATCCTGGACTGCGCCCCACCCGCCATGCGGTGCAAAGGTTCCTGCGCCCTTTGGCACTTCAGATCCCACAGCGCTGTATCAATCGCGGCCAACGCAAGCGAGGTGATCGCCCCGACCGAGGTGGCATGCGTCATGAACAGCAGGTCACGCCAGATACGCTCAATCTCAGCCGCTTCACGGCCAATCAGCGCGGGCAGCAGGGTTTGGCGCAGCAGGGACATGATCGCAGGCCCGCCGGTGCCGATGGTATAGCTGTAACCGGTGCCAATCACGCCGTCGGCATCAGTAATCCGGACAATTGGGGTTTCCTGACTGACAAAGCTTTGGATGGCATCGGTGCGTTTTACCTTCGGCACCAGATCGACCATCAAAGCCTGTACTCGCACGATCCTGGCCATTTGTTCCCCTATGCCGCCCGGTCATGGATCAGGCCCATGATCGCTTTTGACACCGCATCATAATTGCGGTCGTTTTCCACCAGACCTTTGATGCGGTAACCGTCCATCACCAGCACCCGGTCAGCCACGTCGATCATTTCCGGCATGTCAGAGGTGATCAGCAAGATCGCGGTGCCCTGCTCTGCCAATTCGTGGATCAGGTCGTGCAGATAGGCCTTGGTCTTGATGTCAATGCCCACCGAGGGTTCATCTATGATCAGCAGCCTGACGCCGGCAGCGATCCATTTGGCGACCGACACCTTTTGCTGATTGCCGCCCGACAGGTTGCCGATGGTCTGGTTCAGCGAGGGGGTCTTTAACTCCAGCCGCTGCAACACCGGGCCAACGGCTGTGGCGACCGTGCTGTCGCGCAGATATCCCAACCGGTTGGCCAGCCGCCGCCAGATCGTGATCCCGGCATTGGCAAGGACAGAGTGGAGCAAGATCAACCCCTCGGCCTTGCGATCCTCTGACACGTAACCCATGCCGTGCTGATGCAGCGCTTGCGCGACCGAGGTGATGTGGACGGGCTTGCCCGCTACCCGCACTTCACCCGAAAGCTGCGGGGCCAGACCCAGCAGCGCCTTGGCCA
>JBBRKS010000193.1:0-6970 GCA_038231775.1 Rhodobacterales bacterium
CGCCTCCGCCTCCCAGCCCGCCGCACTTTCCGCCGCAAAACTGATGTCGCCCATGGCGAAAGAGACCTGTGCGACCAGCCATTCATTTGCACTGATCGCCGCAAAATCCGGCATCGGGTCGGGCAGCACAGCCCGGTTCAGCCAGCGGTCTTCAACCACAAACCCCCGACCAGAGGCGAGGTGAAGCGTGCGCAGATGCATCATCTCGCCCACATCCTGCCCCAGTCGCGCCAGCACCGGCACCGGGGGACGCCCAACCTCCAACCGCAGCAGGCGCAGCCCGTACACCTCGCCCCGCGCTTCGATTTCAGCACGGATCACCGGAATATCCAGCATCGCCTTGCGCACCGGCAAGGCCGCAACCCGCGTCCCGGCCTTTCTTTTGCGCTCCAAAACCCCGGCCCGGGCAAGTTCGGACAAAGCCCGGTTCACCGTCGCCCGCGCCACGCCAAACTCCAGCGCAAGGGCCTCTTCGCCCGGGATCAGCGCGCCCAAAGGCCAGATGCGCGCCCGTATCCGCGCCAGAACCTCGGCCCGGATATCCTCCCATCCCGCCATCAAAGTGCTGCAGCCAGCCGCGCCATCACCGCGCCGAATTTTGCCCGCACCGCATCCCGCGCCACGTGTCGGCCGCCCTGAACGATATGCCGGCCGGCAGACCAGACATCCGTGACCATCCGGTCATCGCCAGCAAACGCAAAGGTATCCAGGATCCGGTCACCCTTTCGCCCCGCCATATCCGGACCGGTGCAATCCAAAGCCACCAGATCGGCCCATTTGCCAACTTCAATAGCGCCCGCATTTCGGCCCGCCGCCTGCGCGCCACCCTTCACCATCCCGTCAAACACCAGCCGCCCGACCGACCGCCCATCCGCCAGAACCGCCCGCGCTTTTGACCCAAGCCGTTGAGAATACTCAAGCATCCGGATTTCTTCGCTTAGCGAGACCCGCACATTCGAATCCGACCCGATCCCGAACATCCCCCCCGCCGCAACATAGCGCGCCCCGTCAACGATCCCGTCGCCCAGATTGGCCTCGGTGATCGGACAAAGGCCCGCCACGGCACCCGATGCGGCCAGCGCGAAAGTCTCATCCGGCACCATTTGGGTCGCATGGATCAGACACCACCGCCGGTCAACAGCCGCATGAGTCAACAACCAGTCAACCGGCCGCTGCCCGGTAAATGCGAAAACCTCCTCCACTTCAGCCACTTGCTCGGCGACGTGAATGTGGATCGGCCCCGTCATATCCACCACCTGCGCAAGGCTGTCAGGTGAAACCGCACGCAGCGAATGCGGCGCAAGGCCCAGAACCGCATCGTCAGGCAAAGCCGCCAGATGCGCCGCAGCCTTGTCCCGCAGCGCCATGAACCCCGCAATATCATTGCCAAACCGCAACTGCCCACCCGCCAAAGCGGGCCCATCACAGCCACCGCGTTCATACAGCACAGGCAGCAGCGTCAGCCCCAGACCCGTAGAGTCCGAGGCGGCACAAATCCGCCCCGCCATCTCGGCCCGGTCACTGTAAGAAACCCCGCCAAGCCCATGATGCAGATAGTGAAACTCGGCCACAGCCGCATAGCCCGCTTCTGCCATTTCAACCATCACCTGTGCTGCAATCGCCTGAACATCATCGGGGGAAAGCTGTTCCAGAAAGCGGTACATCAGACTGCGCCAGGTCCAGAAACTGTCCTGCCCGGCGGTGCGAAACTCTGTCAGGCCAGCCATCGCTCGCTGAAATGTATGGCTGTGCAAATTGACCGGCGCGGGCAGCAGGCAACCGACCTTTTGGCCGCCGCGCGCAGGCCCGACCGCGACGATCCGGCCCCCCACAACCTCAACCGAGACATCCTGCGCCCAGCCTTCCGGCAAAAGCGCTTGATCGGCGTGCAGCAGCATGGCATCTCCTTGACAGGCTGTTTTGTATAGACATAATAAACATATACCCAGACATAAGGCAAGGATCATGCCGATTCTTCTGACCAATGCGACCCTTGCGACGATGGTGCAGGGCTATGGCCTGATTGAGGGGGCTGCGGTTGTGGTTGATGGCGAAACCATCGCCTATGCGGGGCGGCTGGCTGACCTGCCGAATTCCTACAAAAGCCTTACGCCCCAAGACCTTGCGGGCCGTCTTGTAACTCCGGCGCTGATTGATTGCCACACCCATATCGTCTTCGCCGGAGACCGTGCGGCTGAGTTTGAGATGCGCCTGAACGGCGCCAGTTACGAAGATGTCGCCCGCGCCGGGGGTGGCATTCTGTCGACCGTTCGCGCTACCCGTGCGGCCAGTCAGGCCGATCTGCTGGCCGATGCGTGCGCCCGCGCCAACCAGTTGATCGCGGGCGGTGCTGCGGTGATCGAGGTGAAATCCGGCTACGGTCTGACCGTTGAAGATGAGCTGAAAATGCTGCGCGTCGCCCGTTTGATCGGGTGGCACTGCGCTGTGCGGGTCAAGGTCACCCACCTTGCTGCCCACGCCATCCCGCCGGAATATGTCGGTCGGTCAATGGCTTATATTGAGGAAGTGGCTATCCCGTCGCTTCAAATGGCCGCTGCCGAGGGGCTGGTTGACGCTGTCGATGCGTTTTGTGAGGGTATCGCATTTTCGGTCGCGGAGGTTGATCGCCTGTTCACCGCGGCCACCGCTTTGGGGCTGCCGGTGAAACTGCACGCAGAGCAGCTTTCCGACCTGAAAGGCGCGGTTTTGGCCGCCAGACATGGGGCGCTGTCGGTGGATCATCTGGAATATCTGGGCGCTGACGGGATTGCCGCGATGGCCGCCGCTGGCAGCGTCGCGGTGATCCTGCCGGGTGCGTTCTACACGCTACGCGAACGCCAATTGCCACCGATTGAGGGCCTGCGTGCTGCCGGCGTTCCCATGGCCGTGGCGACCGATGCCAACCCGGGCTCCTCGCCGATGACCTCGTTGACGCTGGCGATGAACATGGCCTGCACCCTGTTCCGCATGACCCCGCTTGAGGCGTTGCAGGGCACCACCGTTCATGCCGCCCGCGCTTTGGGCTTGGAGGATTGCGGGCAGGTGGTGGCGGGCAAGCGTGCGGATCTTTGCATCTGGGACGCCCGCCATCCCGCTGAATTATCTTACAGAATCGGGGCGACACCCCTTCACGCCCGCCTGTTCGGAGGCTGCTTTGACACCTGAAATCCTGATCCCCGGCCAAACAACCCTCGCGCAGCTGGAGCGTCTTTTTCGCACGGAAGCCCCGGCTGAATTGGACCGTTCTGCCCGCACCGGCATCGACTGGGCCGCTGCCCGCATCGCAGAGGCTGCGGCTGGCAGCGCGGCGGTCTACGGTGTCAACACCGGGTTCGGCAAGCTCGCCAGTCTTAAGATTGCCCCGCAAGATACGGAAAAACTACAGAAAAACCTGATCCTGTCGCACTGCTGCGGTGTCGGTGTCCCGATGCCGCGCAATGTGGCGCGTCTGATGATGGCGCTGAAACTGCTGTCGCTTGGGCGTGGCGCCTCGGGCGTGCGCTGGGATATCGTCGCACTTTTGGAGGGCATGCTGGCCCAAGGCGTCACTCCAGTGATCCCGCAGCAAGGCTCTGTCGGTGCCAGTGGCGACCTTGCCCCTTTGGCGCATATGGCCGCCGTGATGATCGGCCATGGTGAGGCGGACCACCAAGGTTACATCAAGACTGGTGCGCAAGCCCTTGCCGATGCTGGCTTATCGCCGGTTGTGCTTGGCCCGAAAGAGGGGCTTGCGCTGATCAACGGCACCCAGTTTTCCACCGCCTATGCGCTTGCCGGTCTCTTCGGCGCGTGGCGCGGTGCGCAGACGGCCCTTGTCACGTCGGCCCTGTCGACTGACGCCATCATGGGGTCAACAGCGCCCTTGGAGCCTGAAATTCACGCTTTGCGCGGTCAGCCCGGCCAGATCGAAGCCGCTGCGACGCTGCGTGCCCTTCTGGACGGTTCGGTGATCCGCGAAAGCCACCGCGAGGGCGATGCCCGCGTGCAGGACCCCTATTGTATCCGCTGCCAGCCGCAAGTGACCGGTGCTGCGATGGATATCTTGCGTCAATCCGCCCGCACGCTGGAGATTGAGGCGAATGCCGCCACCGACAACCCGTTGGTTCTGTCAAACGGCATGATCGTGTCCGGTGGGAACTTTCACGCCGAACCTGTTGGTTTTGCTGCAGATATGATTGCGATGGCCATCAGTGAGATTGGCGCGATTGCCCAGCGTCGTGTCGCTTTGATCGTCGATCCTGTGCTAAGCTTTGATCTGCCAGCGTTTCTGACCCCACGTCCCGGCCTGAATTCCGGTCTGATGATTGCTGAGGTGACGACTGCCGCTTTGATGAGCGAAAACAAGCATTTGGCGCATCCAACGGTGATAGATTCCACTCCCACCTCTGCCAACCAGGAGGACCATGTTTCGATGGCAGCCTACGGGGCGCGGCGTCTGTCGCGTATGGTCGATAATCTGAACGTCATCTTGGGGGTTGAGGCGATAACCGGCGCACAAGGCATTGATTTCAGGGCTCCTTTGGCTACCTCTGCCCCACTTGCGCGCGTCGTCGCACGGCTTAGGCTGGATGTCGCGACCCTTGGCGATGACCGGTATCTTGCGCCCGACCTTAAAGCCGCAGCCGAGCTTGTGGCGACGGGTGCGTTGACCGAAGCCTGCCAGATCGACCTTCCCGCGCTGTAAACCGCCCGCCCGTTTTTTGAGGATCCCATGACCCGTCACAACACCCGCGACATTTATCCGGCAACCGGCACCGAACTGACTGCCAAATCCTGGCTGACTGAGGCGCCCTTGCGGATGCTGATGAACAATCTGCACCCTGATGTCGCTGAAAACCCTCATGAGTTGGTGGTTTACGGGGGCATTGGACGTGCTGCCCGCACATGGGAGGATTTTGACCGCATCTGTGCAGGATTGCGCGATCTTGAGGCGGATGAGACGTTGATTGTGCAATCCGGCAAGCCGATTGCGATCATCAAGACCCATGCCGATGCGCCCCGCGTGTTGATCGCCAACTCTAACCTCGTGCCGCACTGGGCGACGTGGGAGCATTTCAACGAGCTCGATAAAAAGGGTCTGATGATGTACGGCCAGATGACGGCTGGTTCGTGGATTTACATTGGAACTCAAGGCATTGTGCAGGGAACTTATGAAACGTTTGCCGAAGCGGGCCGCCAGCACTACGACGGCAATCTGACCGGCCGCTGGATATTGACTGGCGGTTTGGGCGGTATGGGGGGGGCGCAACCCCTGGCCGCCGTGATGGCGGGTGCCTGCTGTCTGGCGGTAGAGGTTGACGAGACGCGGATAGATTTCCGACTGCGCACCCGTTACGTCGATGCCAAGGCGAAGACACTCGACGAAGCCCTTGGAATGATTGACGAATGGACCGCCAAGGGTCAGGCGAAATCGGTCGGCCTTCTGGGCAATGCCGCCGAAGTGTTCCCCGAGATTCACCGCCGCATGAAGGCCGGTGGGCACAGGCCGGATATGGTCACCGACCAGACTTCTGCCCACGACCCGCTGCACGGCTATTGCCCGGCGGGCTGGACCCCAGCAGAGTGGCGTGCCCGTCAGGAAACCGATCCGGCAGCCGTGCAAAAAGCCGCCCGCAGTTCAATGCGTGCCCATGTGTCGGCTATGGTCGATTTTTGGAACGCTGGCGTGCCGACTTTGGATTATGGCAACAATATCAGACAGATGGCGAAGGAAGAGGGGCTGGAGAACGCCTTCGCCTTCCCCGGTTTCGTGCCCGCCTACATCCGCCCGTTGTTCTGCAAAGGCATCGGCCCGTTTCGCTGGGTGGCGCTGTCCGGCGACCCGGAGGATATCCACAAGACCGACGCCGCCATGAAACGCCTGTTCCCCGACAACGCCCACCTGCACCGTTGGCTGGATATGGCCGCCGACCGCATCGCGTTTCAGGGCCTGCCCGCCCGCATCTGCTGGATCGGCCTTGGCGACCGTCACCGTGCTGGCGTGATGTTCAACGATATGGTGGCGTCCGGTGAACTCAAAGCCCCCATCGTCATCGGCCGTGACCACCTTGATGCAGGCTCTGTCGCCTCTCCCAACCGGGAAACCGAATCCATGAAAGACGGGTCTGACGCGGTTTCGGATTGGCCCCTGCTGAACGCCCTTGTGAACACCGCCTCGGGTGCCACCTGGGTCTCGCTGCATCACGGCGGCGGTGTTGGCATGGGCTTTTCCCAACATGCCGGCGTGGTCATCGTGGCCGACGGCACGCCAGAGGCCGCCAAACGCATCGAACGTGTCCTGTGGAATGACCCGGCCTCGGGCGTCTGGCGCCATGCCGATGCGGGCTATGACACGGCGATCCAGTGCGCCAAAGATCACGGCCTGCGCCTGCCCGGCATCCTTGGCAACTGACCCCATTCATTGGTCGATAAATATCCCACGGGAGGGTCTGGGAGGGTGTGAAACCCTCCCAGCCGGGTCCGCAGAGCGCCTCGCTTCAGGTCAAATCCGCATCAAGACCGGCCAGAAATCTCACGCGCCACGATCCGGGTCAGGCGGCGGTGCATGCGGCTGGTGCGGTGGCGCTGGTGCATCACGGCAAAGATCGGCTGGCTGATCGGTTGGACATCGTCCACCGCCTGAAATCCACCGCCTTCGATCATGCGGGCCGCTGTATCGGACAGAACAAATCCCGATCCGCCCATAGACGCCAGCAACCCCGCCACCGCCGCATTCTGACCTGACGCCAGCAAGGCCACCGAACAGTCCGGCATCACCTGCCGGTGCGTCTCGTCAAACGCCGCCGAATAGGCACCACGGATATAGCGCGCCGGGTTCACATCGGCCTTTTTTGCACCGTCCGAACTGATCAGTCGGTAATGCACCTCACCGACAGAGGTGATGTGCAGATCGGGCATTGCTTGCGGGGTGTACAGCACGGCAAAATCCAGACTGCCCCGGTCCAGATCCTTGCACATCTGGGCTGAATAA
>JBBRKS010000194.1:0-6944 GCA_038231775.1 Rhodobacterales bacterium
GACAGCGGAAAGAACGGCGAAATCCGCGCCATCTGGGCGTCGGAAAGCAGGAACATATCGCTCATGGCAGCACCCCCTTGGTGCCGCAAATGAATCAGTGAGTGATCACGCCCGCAAGCGATTTAATGGGTCCAGACCCTAATACGCATATGTTCACCTCCAAGGTTGAATATTGGTTCAGTGCCGAAATCAAATAGCCCAAAAACACCCGAATCAACCCCAGCGATTTTAATAAATCCCTAATTTCAATAAGAGTCAAATGGGAACCGGGGAAGCTGGTCTATTGGTATCCAGAAAAACTTTTTGTTTCCAAAACGTTGACAATGCTGCCCGGCGGCGGTCGTGCCTTTCCTGCTGGTTCGCGAAACCGTGCTGACCGCGTCACCCGCGCGGCGACACGGCGCTTTGCCAGACATTGTGCGGGGCAAGATTGTGGGGTTCGGGCGGGCAAGGCGGCTGTTGGCCGAAGTTTGTGGCCAAGGCGCGCTTTGGCCCGACGCGCGCCTTCGCCGGTCAAGGCCGGCGTCACAGGGTCTTTTCAAACCAATGGGTTGCAGGATACCGGGAATACGGGGCGGCGTCGGTCCAGCCGGAAGCGCGGTACAGGGTGATGGCCGCCGTCAGAGACTTATGCGTGTCGAGCTTGAGGGTGCGCATGCCTGCGGCACGGGCGTGGGATTCGATACCGGCCATCAGGGCACGGGCGATCCCGTGGCCACGGGCGGCAGGGGCGACCCAGAGGCGCTTGACCTCTCCAACCCCGGTATCAAGGGCGTGGAGGGAGACGCATCCCTCTGGCAAATCACCGCGCCACGCGATCAGGAATTGGCCAAGCGGCGGGCGGTACGCGTCAGAATCCGGGTCGGGAAGCGGGACATGGGCCGTGGTAATGCCCGGGATATTTTCGCACAACAGCTGGAAATAAGCGGAAAGACATTCGACAGCCGCAGAAGACTCTGGGTCGGCGGAGCGAATCTGGATTGGATGCATAAAACGCTCCTGACGGACTTGTCGGCCCAAATCCAAGCAGATGGGATTGTATCGCGGCTGTGTCTGCGGTCAACTGCGCCAAAACTGGAGGGGCGGGTGCAGGGGTTTCCCAAGGCGCAAAACGGGATGGTGATCGGGTTGCTGGGCGGGTCGTTTGATCCGGCCCATGAGGGGCATGTGCACATCACCCACGAGGCGTTGGCGCGGATCGGGTTGGACCGGGTGTGGTGGCTGATCTCTCCGGGCAACCCGCTGAAATCCCGCCAACCGGCCCCGATGGCGGACCGGATGGCGCGGGCGCGGGCCATGCTGGGCGATGCGCCCCGGGTTGTCGTCACCGACCTTGAAGCACGGCTGGGCACGCGGGCCACGGTCGACACGTTGCGCAAGTTGCAGGCGATGTATCCCGGCGTGCGGTTTGTCTGGATCATGGGGGCCGACAATCTGGTGCAGTTTCACCGCTGGAGCCGGTGGCGCGAGATCATGTCCCGGGTGCCGGTTGCCGTGATGGCGCGGCCCGGCGCGGGATTGACCGCGCGCCTGTCGGTGGCTGCGCGGGCGTGTCGCGGGTTTGAGGTGGCATTGCCAGAGGTGCTGGTGCGGCGCAAACCGCCCGTCTGGTGTTTTATCAACATGCCGTTGAACAAAGCCTCGTCCAGCATGATCCGGGCGCGGGGTGAGTGGCGGCGCTAGGCGGTTGCCTTGGTGCGCCTATCAGTTGTAGGTCTGGCGCAGTTTGGCGGGAGAGACGGCATGTCGTCGCAGAATTTGAGCAGGCGTTGGGTGTTGGGTGCTTTGGGGGCCGGGTTGGCCTCACCAACGCTGGCCAAGACGAAAAAGACTGCAACCCCGCCCAAACCGCTAAGCCCGACAGAGATGGTGGCGGCGGCCAAGCTGACCGGGGTCACCGGGTACTGCGTTGCAGAGGTTGCGACCGGGCGCATTCTGGAAAGCCTGAACGCGGATGCGATGGTGCCACCGGCCAGCGTGGCCAAAACGATAACCTCGCTTTACGCCTTGGAACAGCTTGGGGCGGATCACAGCTTTGCCACCCAGATTCTGGCGACCGGGCCAGTGGTGGGCGGGAAATTGCAGGGCGATCTGATCCTGTCGGGCGGTGGGGACCCGACGCTGGACACCGACAAGATGGGCGACATGGCGGCGGCGTTGGCGCGGACCGGGTTGCGCAAGATCTCTGGCCGGTTTTTGGTTTATGCCGGGGCATTGCCTGCGTTTGACCGCATCACCGATGAACAGCCGGTGCAGGTTGGCTATGATCCGGGGCTGTCAGGATTGTCGCTGAACTTTAACCGGGTGAATTTTGAGTGGGCCAAGGGCGGGGCCACGTTGCAATTGAACGCACGCGGCGACCGCTATGTGCCGGTGGTGCAGGGCATCAAGATGGCGGTTGCCAACCGCGAGGGCCCGCTGTTCACCTATTCCGACACGGGTGGCGAAAGCTGGACTGTGGCGAAAGGCGCGCTTGCCAAGGCGGGCAGCCGCTGGTTGCCGGTGCGCGATGTGGCGCCCTATGTGGCAGAGGTGTTCGCCAATCTGTGCGGCGCGCAAGGCATCGCCCTGCCCCAACCGCAAATGATTGCCGCCCTGCCCGGCGGGACCACTCCGCTTTTGACCTGGCCAAGTGCGCGGTTAAACGTGATCTTGCGCGAGATGCTGAAATTTTCGACCAACATCACGGCTGAGACGATGGGTCTGGCCTCATCCGGGGCACTTGACTTGCGGTCATCGGCGGCGGCGATGCAGGCTTGGGCTGCGGCCAATCTGGGGCTGAAGGCCAAGTTCGTCGATCATTCTGGTCTGGGGGCGGCATCGCGGGTGACACCTCAGGGCATGATGCGGGCGATCATGGCGGGCGAAAGGCGCGCGTCCGGGGCCGGGCTGCGGGCGATCCTGAAAGAGGTTGGCCTGAAGGGCGCGGACGGCACGGTTGCCAAGGGCGGGCCAACCCGCGTCCATGCCAAAAGCGGAACGTTGAACTTCGTTTCAGGCCTTGTCGGCTTTATCGAACCGCCGTCGGGCCGCGATCTGGCATTCGCGATCTTTTCCGCCGACCCTGCCCGGCGTGAGGCGGTGCCGGTGGCCGAACGCGAACAGCCACCGGGTGAACAGGCGTGGGTTGCGCGGGCCCGTGGCCTGCAAGCCGGGCTTCTAGGCCACTGGGCCGGGATGGTTTAGGGCCGCAAGTGCCGCACCCTTGCGCCCCATTCGATGGCGGCGGCGTGCAGGCGGTCGATCTGCAGCTCTTCGCGCACCTCTTCCAGCATGCGCAACTCTGCCTCGCGCAGGATGCCGTCGGCGGCGGCCACATCGCAGGCCAGTGCATAGGCAGTCTCATTCAGTCCCTCTGGCAGGGCATCGCGGATCAGGCCGAACAGGGCGGCAAGGCCGTCTTCCTCTTCAAACAGGTCAAAGACGGTCTGCGCGATCACCCGGATGCGGTCATTGTCATAGTCGGCAAACACCGGCAGGTGGTTCACGATGCGCTGGATGGCGACCAGTTCCGTGGTCCGCATCTGTTCATCCGATGCCGAAACCGCGATCATCACCGCGATCAGCGCATCAGGGGCAGACATCGAGGCGGGCAAGGTTTCGGACATGGTTGTTCCCTTCGGTTTGACGCTGACAATATTGACGCCGGACCGGGGCGGCAATAGAGGACGCAGGCGGCATATGGCCGCAAACCGGAGGATCCCCCTGTGAGCGCACTGCGTGACGCTGCGATGAAGTCAAGAGCCTGGCCCTTTGAAGAGGCCCGTGCTTTGCTGAAACGTGTCGAAGCGGGTGCTGCCAAGAAGGGCTATGTCCTGTTTGAAACCGGCTATGGCCCGTCAGGTCTGCCCCATATCGGCACCTTTGGCGAAGTGGCGCGCACCACGATGATCCGCCGCGCGTTTGAGGTGATTTCTGACATCCCGACCCGTCTGATCTGCTTTTCGGACGATGTGGACGGCATGCGCAAAGTGCCAGAGAATGTGCCCAATCAGGCGATGCTGCGCGAAAACATGCAAAAGCCGCTGACCTCGGTGCCCGACCCTTACGGCGAATACGACAGCTTTGGCGCGCATAACAATGCCATGCTGCGGCGGTTTCTGGACACGTTCGGGTTTCAGTACGAATTCTATTCGGCGACCGAGTTCTACAAGTCGGGCGCTTTTGACGCCACCTTGCAGCTGTGCGCCGAACGCTATGATGCGATCATGGCGATCATGCTGGCCTCGCTTCGGGAGGAACGCCAGCAGACCTATTCCTGCTTCCTGCCGATCCACCCCGAAACCGGCCGCGTTTTGTATGTGCCGATGAAAGAGGTGAATGCCAAGGATGGCACCATCACCTTTGACGACGAAGATGGCCGCGAATGGACGCTGCCCGTCACCGGCGGCCATGTGAAACTGCAATGGAAGCCCGATTTCGGCGCGCGCTGGGCCGCACTTGACGTTGATTTTGAAATGTACGGCAAGGACCATTCGACCAACACCCCGATCTATGACGGGATATGCGAGGCGTTGGGCGGTAAAAAGCCGAACCACATGACCTATGAACTGTTCCTGGATTTCGAGGGACAGAAAATCTCAAAATCCAAGGGCAACGGGCTGACGATCGACGAATGGCTGACCTATGCCTCGGCGGAATCGCTCAGCTATTTCATGTATCAAAAGCCCAAGACAGCCAAACGGCTGTGGTGGGATGTGATCCCGAAGGCGGTAGATGAATACCACCAGCAGTTGAAGGCCTATGCGACACAAGATGTCGACGCGCAGGTCAACAACCCGGTCTGGCATATCCACGGCGGTCAGGTGCCCGAATCGAAGATGGTGGTCAGCTTTGCCATGCTCTTGAACCTTGCCTCGGTCGCCGGGGCCAAGGATGCGGCGGGCCTGTGGGGTTTCATCAACAAATACGCCCCGGAGGCCAGCCCGGAGGCCAACCCTGATCTGGACGCGGCGGCAGGCTTTGCGCTGCGCTATTTCAACGACAAGATCGCGCCCAACCGCACCTACCGCCTGCCCACCGACAAGGAACGCGCCGCCATTCTTGACCTGCGCGCCAAGCTTGCCACCTGGGACGGCCCGTCTGATGATGAAGCTGTGCAAACCGTTTGCTATGCCGTTGGCAAAGAGCACGGCTTTGACCCGCTGCGCGACTGGTTCAAAGCCCTGTACGAGGTGCTGATGGGCGCCTCGGAAGGCCCGCGCTTTGGCGGCTTCATTGCACTTTACGGCCTGC
The DNA here is from genome assembly GCA_038231775.1 of Rhodobacterales bacterium. Lineage (GTDB taxonomy): Bacteria > Pseudomonadota > Alphaproteobacteria > Rhodobacterales > Rhodobacteraceae > Stagnihabitans. The sequence goes on from JBBRKS010000194.1 coordinate 5,236, forward strand.
CCGAAACCATCGGCCTGATCGACCGCGCGCTGGCAGGCCAACTCGTTTCCTGATCTTCCGATTTGCTCTTTGGCAAATACTCCACAGGGGGTCTGGGGGGTGTGAAACCCCCCAGCCGGGTCCGCAGAGCGCGCTTGGTCCGTTGGGCCAGACACCGCGTCAGAAATAATTTGATCCCGTGTGAAACTTCGCGCCACTCTGCTGCGTAATGTGGTTAGACATCCCGGAGGTCACCATGCTGCGCATTTTCGTGATTTGCCTCGCACTCGTCTTCGTCGCCGCCCGGTCCGGGGCGCAGGAAGTGCCGATCCAGGACGTCATCCGCCAGCAAATTCAAGCGTTTGAGGCGGATGACTTTGACAAGGCGTTCACCTTCGCCTCACCCAACATTCACGCGCTGTTCGGCTCTGCCGAGACGTTTGGCAAGATGGTGCGTCAGGGGTATCCGATGGTCGTGCACCCTTCTGACGTCACCATGATGGACCTGCGCACGATTGGCGGGGCTTTGTGGCAGCGGGTTCGGATCACCGATGGCAAGGGCAAAAGTTATCTGATGGATTATCAGATGATTGAGGGCCCGGATGGCTGGCTGATCAACGCAGTTCAGTTGCAGGTCGCCCCCGACGTCGGTGCCTGACCCTGCACGTCGCTGCGGGACATTTCCCGCCGATGTGTCGCAAATCTGAGACAGGTTTGAATTGCACAATCGACAGGTGAAATTTCCTCGGGCAACATTCGGTCTGAACCTGCCCCTTTGACGCAACGGAATGATTCCCGGGTCAAAGGGTCGGTCATAGGCACACGGCGCCCAGGGAGGGGTTTCATGAAGCTTGCCGAGGAACGGCATATTGCCGCGGCCCCCGCGATGGTTTGGGCTGCCGTGCTGAATGCCGATGTGTTGAAGGCCTGCGTGCCGGGCTGTGAAAGCCTGACCGGCAACCCAACCGATGGGTTCGAGGCGGTCGTGGTGCAAAAGGTCGGCCCGGTCAAGGCGCGCTTTACCGGCACCGTCACCCTGTCAGACATGGTCGAAGGCCACAGCCTGCGCATCACCGGCGAGGGCAAGGGCGGTGTGGCTGGATTTGCCAAGGGCGGGGCCTATGTCACAATGGAGGCCGAAGGCGATGGCACCAAGCTGACCTATGACGTCGATGCCTCTGTCGGGGGCAAGATCGCGCAACTGGGCAGCCGGATCATCGACGGCTTTGCCAAGAACCTTGCGGAGGAGTTTTTCAACCGCTTTCAAAGTGCCATCGAGGGCCCCGCAGAGGAACCCGAGGCTGATGCCACAGAACCCGCCGCCGAAGGTGCGGATGCGGCACCAAAAAAAGGCTGGTTCCGCCGTTTGATCGGCTGAATCCAACACTCAAGGCCAAAACTCAGGGCCACTGCGAAATCAGGCCAAAACCTTTCAGGCCAAATTGTTTCAGGGAGGAAACGATGACCAAAGTGACGATGACCGTGAACGGCAAGTCCGTCTCGGCGGAAACCGAGGGGCGTACGCTGTTGTCGGCGTTCCTGCGTGAGGGGCTAAGTCTGACGGGCACCCATATCGGCTGCGACACCTCGCAATGCGGCGCTTGTGTCGTGCATGTTGACGGGATGGCGGTGAAAAGCTGTTCGATCTTTGCGCAGGATGTGGCGGGGTCAAAGGTGACCACGATTGAGGGCATGGCGAATGCCGATGGCAGTCTGGGTGTCATCCAGCA
>JBBRKS010000195.1:0-6934 GCA_038231775.1 Rhodobacterales bacterium
GCCACCTCAACCGGATCGAAGATCAACGGACGCTGCTCAATGGCCTCCATCGCTGCTTCCAACGCGCCCAACTTGGCATCGACGTCCTCTGGGTATTCGTCCTGGCCGGAGTATTCTTCCTCCAGTGCCCGGTACTCGGCCAGTAAGGCTGCATGGCCAGCGCCATCCTCATCACTCATCGGTGCCTGCTCACTAGCCAGACGCCGCAGCCCGTGGCTGTAGCCGTAAGGCAAATCGACGGAGACCTCGATCCACTTCCAGCCCTCGTAAGCAATGCCTTCAGCTTCTGCCTGCAGTTTGCCCGCGACGAGGCGGTCGAGCAGGGTAGGGTCCTCGAGCCAACCACCATCATCTCCCTGAAAGAGATCCCGCGAGACAGTGCCGCCCGCCGCTTCATAGGCATCGACGCCAACAAAAACGGCCCGGCGTTCAGAGGCCCGCACCGAAGTTTCCGTCAGCATGCGGCGAATGGAATAGGGTTCCTTGTTCCACGAGTTCTTCACAGCCTCCCAGACCTGCACCTGACGCGCATGATCAGCGCTCACCGTGAAGGCCATCAGCTGCTCCAGCGTCATGCCATCCTCGGCATAGGTTTCGAGAAGGGCGGGGGCGACAGACGCGAGTTTGAGGCGCTGCTTGACGATCTGGGGAGCGACGAAGAACGCTGCGGCGATTGCTTCCTCGCTCTGTCCTTTTTCCCGCAGCGCCACAAAGGCGCGGAACTGATCCAGCGGGTGCAGGGCGACGCGCTGCATGTTTTCCGCGAGGGAATCATCCTCGGCGAGGATCTCCGACGTCGCTTCCCGCAGGATGCAGGGGATAGGGGCAGTTTTCGCCAAACGCTTCTGCCTCACCAGCAGCGACAACGCTTGGAAGCGCCGACCGCCGGCCGGGATTTCGAACATGCCGGTCTCGACACCATCGGCATCGAGCACCGGCCGGACGTTAAGCCCCTGCAGCAAGCCGCGCCGTGCGATGTCCTCGGCCAACTCCTCCACAGAGACGCCTGCCTTGATGCGCCGCACGTTGGACAGGCTCAGCACGAGTTTGTCGAAGGGGATGTCCCGCGAAGGGGACAGGGTGATTTTCTGGACAGCTTTCGTCATCAGATTTTCTCCACAACGGGCGCCGGAAGCCACTCTCCCGATCTCACTTCCCGTCACCCTCAAACCAACCCTTCTCAAACTCTACCGTCTGACATCTGGATGTTTACCCCGGTATACATGCCTGCCAAAGTGCTCGATCTTAGGCAATGAGGTGTTTACCGGGGTATACAAGCGGCGCCTAATGGCGTGCCATTTCCTGGCTTTGCGAGCGATCTGAACATGCGAACAATGTCTAAGCTTTCTTTGATGGCACGCTTAACGAGGGCACTCAGGTAAGCTTCGGGGCTCCGGATCCGGTCAAATGCTTCAACAAGTCCAAGGACAGCTAGTGCGCATCCATGACGACCAAGATGCCTCTCCGCTTCATGAACTAACGGCTTTTTCAACCCGATTGCAGGGGCAAGCTGGTCTGACAGCGCAATCAAATCTTCCCAGCACTTGGGGATGGTGGGGGCCATGGCCTTGGCAGTCTGGGCGAGGTCAAGGCATTCTGCCACAGAGATGTCAGACTCGTTGGTATACCGTTCTGAAGATTTTCGATATTTCGCGGTTTTCTGGACTGATTTGCTCTCAGCCTCTTCAGATTCAAATAATTCTTTATTCGAACTCTGAATATGCCGGTCATTTTGTCCGGTGCTGGCGGTCAATTCTGCTGCATCAGGGTAGTCAACGGTTGTGGTTTGACTTGTTTCTACGGGGAACGACTCTTCGATCTGTGAAAGGATTTGCTGAAGCTGCTTGCTGTCCAACATGCGCCGAAGTGCTCGATGTGCTTCGTGTAGGATGCTGTTGAGACTAAATGCAGATCGTTTGTACAGTGCGTCGCGGATCAATGCCTGAAGGGTCCTTACGCGCAGTTTCTCGCGGCGACAGTCTTCGGCTAGCGCTTCTAGACGGGGTCGGATTTGGTAGAGCGGTGCCAGATCGATGCCATATGTCAATCGTGCACCGTCTTCTTCGTCACGGACTTGATAACGCTTACCATTCGGGCTTTGCCTGCGGGCCGCCAATCCACAGTTTTGCAGACGGGCGATCCGACGCCGAAGTGTGCGCTCATCGATGCCATCACAGCGTTCGATCATCACCCGATTGGAGGCAAACACCACCAATTGGTCTGGTCTCGCCTGTGCGGGCAGTAGCGACAAGAGTCCACGCAAAACTGCGATATCTCGGTCACGGAGATTTAGGCGCTGGCTGCAGGTCCGCGCGAGATCGAGGAGGTGCCAACGCGGGTCCTTTGTGCTTGCCCCATCTTTGGCTGCTGGTTTTGAAGGTGAAGATAGCTGGCGCCGAACATGCGTGTGCATGGGCGTGTTTGAAAAATGTTCCATGATCTGTTCACGCGGAACGTTCAGGGCAGCCCGATTGACGATCTTTGCGCGCTGTTCCAGGGCCTTTTGTTCAGATAAAAGACAAAAGATATAGGATCACCGCGATGCGATGTTGCTTGCGATTCGGGCCTGCGCTAGATTGCTCTTGTTCGAAGATGAGCTTTCTTAGGGTTGGCGCCCTATAGTTAGCGCGGGCCTTCCGGGTGGTTTCCATTCGGGAGGCCTATCCTTTTCCGACACTGCTCCTCTGTTGTTTTCGTTGCATCACTGGCTCACTCCGGCTTGGCCGAGCGGGCAAGGAATTCTTCATGCAGTTGCGGGAACACAGTGTTGGCGTTCTCGTGTAGCCACTCGGTGAACTGAGTAGCCTGACCTTCGGCTTGAAAGCTCAGTTTGCCTCGTTCCAGCGCGACTTTCCCAATAGCGGTGCCGTCCTTAGCTTTGACAACCGTGCTCGTCCTCTCGGTAATCCTGCGCGTTGGGTCTTTTGCGCCAATTGCCTGTAGCGACTTCGACCACGCGTCAAATCTCTGATCAGAGGTCAGGCCGTGCGAAAATGGGTTAGGGTGCACCGAGCCTGCGTCGATCTTTGCCTCCAGAATTCTTGAGGCCAGGTCGTACCAGCGCTTCCAACCAATCGAGGGTGCGGCACCTATTCGTTCGATGACGTCACGAGGGAAGGCTTCGCGTACCTTCCTCATGTGTGAGGTGTGGCTCCGGTTTACGTTCAACGCATCTTGAACGATCCGCGCGTCGTATCCGGCATCCTCGAGGTCACCAGCAAAAAGGGCCTTTTCGATAAAGGACGGGTCTTTTCGAAGATTGTTTTCCTGGCCTTGGGCAAGGACGGCCTCTTCATCAGAAAGGGTTCTGACGAGGGCCTTGACTGGAGCCCCCAGGCCGCGAATGGCGGCAAGACGCCTACGGCCGTAGACAACCTGATACCTGCCACTCAGCGTTGGGTGCGGGCGCAGCAAGATGGGCACCTGCTGGCCGTGCTTGGCAATACTTTCTCTGAGATCGGCCACATCGTCGTCAAGATTGCCGAGGCGATCTTTGAGGCCAGTATCCTCGATCACTTCAGGATCGATTTCTTGAACAGATCGGCTTCCCATAGTGCGCAGATCGTTGCGGATCGCTGCTATTGGGCCTGCGCTTTGAAAAACCTCTGGCATCTTGGGGGTAGGTTGCGGGGCAAGGGCTGCTTCGCCTGCTCGAGAAGCGGGGCTTATTCCTTCGAACATGTTCTTTCTGGCCATGTCAGATTCTCCCCCACGCTTTGTGGATATCTTGTTCCAATTCGCGCGCGACGGCGTTTATGGATTCCATCGCCCGGTCATAGGTGTTTCTGATCATACTGCCACGCCCGACTTCGAAGAGGGTCTGGTGGGTCAGGCCAGCGTCCGAAATGGCCGTCGATTTCAGGAAGGCTTCGGTCATCACGCGCTTGCCGAAGTTTGCGCGCAGAAGTCCCGCCACCTGGGCCTGAGGCCCGTCTGATGGTTCAAACCGCGAAACCAGATAGCGGAGAAAATCGTAATCTAGCGTCATGCCGGCATCCCTGATGGTGTCGAGCAGGGATGAGGTCATGGTCAGGAACTGTGCAAGCGAGGCCACGTCGATAAAATTCGGAACCACGGGAATGATGATCGACGATGACGCCACCAAAGAAGACAAGGTTAGAAATCCAAGTTGTGGCGGACAGTCAATGAAAACAAGATCATAGCTGGCTTCAACGGACTGAATTGCCGCGCGAAGGCGCAGGTAGAACGGAGGCTCCGCTCCACGGCGAAGGGCGTAGGGGGTTTCCGTTTCATATTCTGACAGGATCAGCCCACCCGCCGCAATGTCGAGCCCGTGAAAGTAGGTCTTGCGGATGACCTCACTCATTGGCAGCGGATTGTCGTAGCGGATGGCGTCGTAGATCGTTCCTTTGTGCGTGAAATCAATCTCTGGGCGCAGGCCCGTCATCGATGAAAGCGATGCCTGCGGATCCATATCCACGACGAGAACGCGGTAGCCATGCAGGGCATACCACTGGCTTAGGTAAGCCGCGGTAGTGGTCTTGGCCGATCCGCCCTTGAAGGAGACGCAGGAAATGATCTGGAGCGGTTCCTGCCCGACGCGCCCCCGCAGATAGAGTGACGGATCCCTTGTGGCACGAGCAAGTGCGAGGCGTATCTGGCCCAAGTCTTCCGCCGAATAGAGTTTGCGACCCCGTTCGTCCAAAGGCACATCGGGGATCTTGCTTTCTGCATGCAGTTTACGCAGGTGCCCGGGCGCCAGCCCAAGAAAGTCGGCGGCCTCTGTAGACGAAAAGCTTCTCAGATGTTTCCGTGCGTCTGGGGCAAAATTGCGCTCCAAATGCAAACGAATAGACTGATGCAAAGTGGATGCATCGCTTTGAAGCTCGGCAAAGACGCTCTCTGCTGACATACTGCCCTCACGCTCGTTGTGCTGACGCAGACGGGTTGCGATCAGCGTGCTCTTTCCGAGCTATTTGTCTTGTAGCGCATAAGTCCAATATTCTCACTTTTTTGCGCTACGAACAGAAATGCTCTAAGTTGACTGCTCGCGCAAGAAAATTCTACAGCTAGTCACCAATGATGTGGCGCGCAGTCTAGGTTACTTAAGGTTATAATAAGTCAAGGCATTGAAATAGATAATGATTATGAGTTTCTCTCAGTTCATGGGCCATCAACATCTTGTAGCCCTTACGCCTTCAAAACATGCCACTTTAGTCGTGATGCATTGTGTGGGCATTGTCTGTGACGCCGACTTAATACGGGCAGAATCGCGATGATTCACCGCGACCCCGCGTTTGCGCCCCCAAACTGCCCTATGTTTGGCTGCGCAACAGGGCCGTCGCGGCCGCCAGGGGCATCGCGCGCGAGACATCTCCGATCGGGACTTCCCGGTCTCCGGCATAGACAAGAATGCGCCGGTCAGCCCTGATGTCTTCGACGGCCAGGTGGAAGCCCCTTGTTACCTTGGGCGAAGTTGTACGTTTGATTTCGATGGCCCAGGTTTCACCAGCGGGCAAGCGCAGGACGAGATCCAGTTCGGCCCCTGCCGACGTTCGATAGAAGAAGGGCTCCGCACCGAGCGGCGCGGCAGCGATCAGGGCCTCAATGCAAAATCCCTCCCAACTGCCTCCGACGACTGGGTGGCCAAGCAAGCCTTCCAGAGAACCAAGGCCGAGCAGAGCATGCAATAAACCGCTGTCCCGGACAAAGACCTTGGGTGATTTGACCAAGCGTTTTCCGATATTTTCATGCCAGGGGGCCAGACGTCGCACCAACATAAGATCGACCAGAAGATCAAGGTAACGCCCGATCGTCTGGCCAGACACACCCAAGCCTTCGGCTAATGCGGCGGCGTTCAGCAGACCTCCCTGCACATGGGCAAGCATCGTCCAGAAACGGCGCAAAGTGGTTGTGGGAATGCGCGGTCCAACGGCAGGTATATCACGCTCAAGATAGGTGCGCAGGAAGTCGTCGCGCCAACTGAGGCTCGCGCGATCATTGGCGGCCTGAAAACTGTCAGGAAAACCGCCTCGTAGCCAGAGGGTGTTCAACTGGTCGTGGCCAACCTCATGCAGCTGCAAGGGTGGCATTTCAATGTAGCGGACCCGACCGGCAAGGGATTCTGCAGACTGGTGCAAGAGCACATTTGATGCAGAACCAAGGAGCAGGAATTGACCGGTGCGGAAACCCTTTCGTCGTCGCAAGTCGATTTGCCCGCGAAGGCTTGTGAACAGGTCTGGCATCGTTTGAACCTCGTCGAGGATCACCAGCTTGCCGGCCTGTTCATCCAGATAAAGGTCTGGTTCGATCAGTATCTGTCTGTCAGCATCGCGCTCGAGGTCGAGGTATACTGCGGGGCGCTGTTCTGAAATTTCCAGCGCGAGGGTGGTCTTTCCAACCTGTCTTGGGCCCAAAAGGACAACAGCGGCCTGTTCTTCAAGGGCGGACAGTACGAGCTGGTTGGCTAAACGTTGGAACATACCTAGCATTTATGCCATACGACAGAAGAATTGCAAGGAAAATATGCCTAGTTTAGCAACCCCAACTTCTTGGCCCTCTCCAAGATCATCCTGACCGATGACGGCTCCCACTTGCTGCGTCCTCTGGGTGTCCGTTCACGCATGGCCTCCAGCCGAGTGCAGAGGGCTTGAAGCGTCATCTTGGGATCGGCGCCTTTGATGCCCGCGACGATTGCGGGCAGGCGGTCATTTTTGTCAAGCGCGGTAGCGCGGGCAAGGATGGTCTCGGACAGCAGGCCTTCGCGGACAAAGGTCTTGGCAGCGCGGATCAGGCGGGGCAGGGACCAAGGCTGCGCTTCGCGGGGCAGGCCGGAGTTGACGATCCGCAACACGTCTTCCCAAGGCAGGCCCGGCCTCAGGCGGCGTACCTCGGGTACCCATTGGTCGGCGCTCGCGTTCAGCTTCTGGAAATGGCTTTCCATCCGCGCGGCCCTTGCCTTGCGGATGGCCAC